>NZ_JBRKIS010000071.1:0-46147 GCF_052983315.1 Sinomicrobium endophyticum | reverse complement strand
CGCAGGGTGGTTACATCATTCGCGAGAGCCAGAGGGCCATACCCCAGAATAAGGATATATAGCCAGCCAGGTAAATACATACGTGTTGCCATGGGTTCAGTTTTAGGGAATGTGTGGTAAAAGCGCTGTCCAGCAGCCGTCTGAAGCTGCGATACAGTTGTGCGGCCAACAGGCCGGCCAGCAGGTGGCAGGCGGCTACGCCCAGCAGTACCAGCAGCAGCAGGCTCAGGGTGCCGGCATCTACCGTGGCTGCGGTGCTGTCCGCCAGCCGCAGCAGCGGACCGGCATACAGGAAGGCCGATAACAGCAGGAGTATAAGGACGGCTTGTTTCATCCATCTTCGCAGGTGCCGGTATCGCGGCCCCTGGGCCTGGTCGTGCAGGAAATCGACATAGTCGTCTTCCCACGTTACTTTCCGCAGCCGGAACGGTTCCGGATGCGGGGGTTTTTGGGTGTTGCTTTGTGTGTTCATCTTTTTTTGTTTTTTAAGGTTAATTTTTGGAGTCCTGGAGTTGGGGAGTTTGGGAGTCTTGGAGTGTGGGAGTATTAGAGGGTGTTACTCACAACTACCCAACTCATCAACTCCCCCGACCTGACCTTCACCATGCAAAGCTCCCGGTGAAATGTTAAGGTTTATACCCATACGGGTGGTAATTACCATAAACTTTAACATTTATACGTTTTGAGGGTATTAATAAGGTTTTGAAGCATCATTCCCTGGAATAAACCGGCAAACAGCGCTAAATTTCACGGGAAATACAGCGATTTTCTTCTTACGGATTTCTTTAGGAGTTCTTAGGAAAAAACTTATAAGGACACACCCCCGGCCCCTCTCAAGAGGGGAGCTTTAGTGCTCTTAAAAGAGATTAAGGCTTTGGTTGGTGAGTTTTAATGTAAAGAATATTATATTTTCTCCCCTTGAGGGGAGATGCCGAAGGCAGAGGGGTGACAGCCTGGTTGCCGGAATGACTCCATCTTTGCGAAACTCTGTGAGATCTCTGTGTGTCTTTGTGAAATAGCTATTACACAAAGTTGCACAGAGCATTCACAAAGAACCGCAGAGAAAAATACATCTTTGGTACGCCGGGTCCTTCGACTTTAGTTTGTCCTGAATTTATCGAAGGGCTCAGGACAGGCTAAAGTACAATGTCATTTCGTTCAGCAGATTTATTCATTTTTGATAACTTTCCCAATCTAAAGGGAGGAGCTCTTTTTTAAGGCTCCCCTCTTGTGATGAACCTGCCTGCCGGACAGGCTGGGAGGGGTGGACCGCTTTGCGGGACGGGGAGTTTTGACCAGCCCCAACTTTGGCGTATATACCCAAACATTTGCGCTGATACCAATGGTCCGGGGCTTCCCCCCCTTCGCTGCGCTCGGGTACCTCCCTCCTTCTTCGGCGGACAAGATTTATCTCAAGGGAGGAGCTTTTTGGTTTTTTCTTCCCTCTTTTACCCGTTATAACTCCACCAAGCTCCTCTTCTTCATCCCGATAATCCTGAAGCTTTCGGGATTATCGGGAGACGTGTACTTGTTGTGGTTTTAAGGGTTGGGGGGCCACACCGGGTATATTTGCCCCGAAGCTATAAAGCGTCATCCTGGTCCATCTTTTGGGTGAGATAAAAGATGAGTTCTTCCAGGAACCTTGCCCGTTGTCCTTTGCGGGCCTTGATCGAAGCATAGGTTTTATACACCTGTGGCAATCGGATATCCAAAAAAGTTTCAAACGCAGCGGTTATATCTGCAATATCAGCCTGTCCGTGGTTAAATACTTTTCCGCTATACAGGGCATAGATGAGCTCTACCAGGTCTGCTTTGGTCCCGGTCCAGGCCAGGGGATACCGGCCACGGCCATTTAAAAAAGGGGCCGGGGAACGTTGTAGCATGGCTTTTTTAACAAATTCCACCACCCGCTCCATAGCACCTACCCGGGCCCACAACAAATCGTGTGAAGTGGAAAAACCCGGGTCCCGGTAGCCTTGGAATGGAAAGGGAAAATATGCCCCGGAAGTTCTTGTAAAGTATTGGCTGTCCAGGTGCGTGTATCCCTGCTCCATATAATAGATGAATTCCCGGTGCTTTTGGAAGAACTTGTCGGTTTTTTGGAGTTGTTTTTTGTAGAACTGTTTTTGAAGGTCTTTACCTGTCCTGGGTTTGCGCAGCTGGTATGTACCGATTTCCGTAAAGTAGATCAGCCAGCTTAAAGGATGGACTTTGACTTCTTTGAAAAAGTAAATTTCATCGGCCCGGGTATGGAATCCTTCTTTCTTTACGGTTTCCTGTAGCCGGCATAAGGTTTTACGACACAAAAGCACCCCCCGGCGAATTTCGGGCATGGCATGGTGAAACGTCTTTATATCTCGTAGTTCCCGGTTAAAATTAGCAATAACAGCTTCATATACCATATCTTCAGGGTATCTCTGTTATAAATAAGGAGAATGTGGCGGTTAAGTACAGGTTGGGGCCCGGATTATAAATTGTATCCTCCATAGCATTATCCCCGGTTACCCCGGGGGTTATGATCTGTGTTAAACCGGACCCGAAACCGGTCCGAGGGGGGTAGTAACGTTTTCCGAATTTAAAAAAAATTACCGGATGCTATTTCTATGGCCATAGTTAAAATCCTTATAGAACAAAAAACACATGCATTATTGACAAGTTTCGGATGGATTGTCTTAAAATTTTAACATTTAAATCATTGTAAATGTTAAAATCACAGACAAGAGCCTGTTTTTTTTGTAGTTTTTATTCCATTACATCTATAAACCATGTATGTATCCGAAAATCATATTGAAAATGAATATACTTCGTACCGGATGGAAGGCGGCATTCTTTTCCACGTCTATAAGCCGAACACTATTATAGATTTACCCGCCGCCAGGATCATCACGGCAGACCGTATAGAATTTCAGCACCATACCGCATACCCTATTCTTTGTGATATACGCGGCGTTGTTGAGACGGACAAGGCCGGAAGGGATTATATTGCCAGAAGAGGTTTTGTCCTGGCCAAAGCCGTTGCCTTTTTGGTCCATAGACCGATAGGTATGGAACTCATGGAATATTTCCTGGAAATCCATAAACCCCGTCCCGATGTCCCCTATCTTCTGTTTACCGAAGAAAGCCGCGCTATTGACTTCCTGAAACCCTACACCGTATAAGCTTCGCTTTAAAAGATATTCCGTATACTAACCAATACTATCCCACATCATGAACACAGAAGATATTAATGAGAAAAGGATCAGAAGCATATTCCGTATGCTGGTTGCCATGTCTAAGGGAAATTTTTCCTATAAAATCAAAAGAACGGGCTGTAATGATAACCTGGAAGCCCTGATCATGTGCTTTAATATGACGGTGGAACAACTCCGGGAAACCTTGCAGCATTACAGTTATATCAACCCCCATGACTCCTACCGGCACCTGGTGCAGATGAGTTTTGTACTGGACCATCAATACCGGATCCGGTGGTTTAACGCCCCGGTGGCGAATATCCTCGGTTATGAAGAAAAAACGTTTCACCAAAAGCCTTTTAAAGATTTACTCTCCGCCGAGTCCCTGGAGACCTGGGAAGCGGCAAAAGACAAGTTAAGTCCATGGCAGCAATACGCCGTACAACTGGTTTTTTCCACCCGGCAACAGTTCCTGGTCCCTGCCTTTTGTACCATTTCCAGGCTTAGGGATAGTGAGGGAAATCCTTCGGGTATCCTGGTCACTTCTACCGAGACCGTGCTACAGGAAGACCTGTTGGACCGTACTTCTTTAAAAAACGTCGGCACGCCACACCACAACCCGGATACATTTCATGGGAAGCCCGATATACACCTGCTCCAGAAAGTATACGACCATATCCTCCATAACCCGGAAAAACCGCTACCCTCCCTGAGGCAGCTGGCCCATGATTTCGGAACCAACGAATACAAGCTGAAACAGGGGTTTAAACAGGTCTTCCAAAAGACCATCTTCCAGTTTCATCACGGGGAAAGACTCCAAAAAGCCCGGTTGCTGGTAGAACATTCCGGCATCCCCCTAACGGTAGTTGCTAAAATGGCCGGCTTTAAAGACTATCCTAACTTTTCCAAGGCGTTCAAAAAGAAATTCGGCCACTCCCCGAAGCAGCTGCAAAAGGAACTTTTACAAAAGAAGCCAAAGAAAAAATAAACCGCTCCGGACTGCAAGCCGGGGGGTAGAAAGTGGAAATAGACGTGTTATAGTAACCGGGTTAACAGGTGATTAAGTTATGTAGATGTATCCGTCCGGGCCACTCCTCAGCGGGGAAATACACTATTGCAAATGAGATGAAAACGTTGTTTATCGTTAAAATCCGTAACATAATTTGACGATTTTCGTCTTTTATATATAGAACTCGTCTTGAGTGCATCATGTCATTAAAAATAGGAAAAAAGGACATCATTATTTTATCAGGATTTATACTTCTGAAATTTTTGTTACACTATTTCTTAATAGCTCCTGAATATGATTTACAACGCGATGAATATCTTCATTTGGATCAGGCCAACCATTTGGCTTTCGGATTTGCTTCCGTTCCCCCTCTTATATCCTGGATTTCATTTCTCATTAAACTTCTCGGTAACAGCATATTTTGGATTAAATTTTTCCTTGTTTTATTCGGAGCGTTAACCATCGTTGTGGTATGGGCAACCATATCGGAGCTTAAAGGTAATTTGTATGCCAAAATACTGGGGGCTACCTGTATACTGTTTTCCGTATTGCTAAGATTAAACACACTTTATCAGCCTAATTCGTTTGATGTATTATGCTGGACTACAACTTTTTTCTTTTTAATAAAATACATCAACACAGACCATAGCAAATGGATATACTATACGGCTATTGTTTTTGCCTTAGGCTTTCTCAATAAATACAATATCATCTTTTTAGCATTGGGTATAGCGCCTGCCTTAATGATTACAAAAAGCAGACGCTTGTTTCTCAGAAAGGAAATCTACCTGGCCATAGTACTGGCATTGCTGATTGTAAGTCCGAATCTGATATGGCAATACCAAAACGGTTTCCCTGTATTTCATCACTTAAATGCATTGGCCGATTCACAACTTGTACATGTGCCGAGAACATTATTTCTGAAAAACCAGCTTTTGTTTTTTACAGGCTCCATTGTTGTCATGATCAGCGCTCTTTATGGGCTCCTGTTTTCCAGTTACTTTAAAAAGTTTCGGTTCTTATTCTGGGCGTTTCTATTCATATTAACCCTATTTACGTATCTGAAAGCAAAGGACTATTATGCTATTGGACTATACCCTGTTTACATTGCCATAGGCTCTGTTTATGTATTTCGAATTCCGGACCATACGTTCGGAAAAATTATTAAACCCATACTGTTTATAGTGCCGGTATTGGTATTCATTTTAAGTTTTAATGTAGCATTCCCAAATAAAACACCAGAATATATTATCCGCAACCAGGATACGTATAAAGCCCTGGGGTTGCTTCGATGGGAAGATGGTAAAGACCATGAAATTCCTCAAGATTTTGCAGATATGCTGGGGTGGAAAGAATTAGCCACTAAGGTGGATAAGGCCTATTTGATTTTAAATGACCCGGAACGAACTTTGGTGCTTTGTGATAATTACGGGCAAGCCGGGGCTATTAACTTTTATTTTGAAAACGGGATAAAAGCCGTTTCATTTGATGCCGATTATGTAAATTGGTTCGATCTACAAAAAGATTATACCCATCTCATACGGGTAAAAAACGGATGGGAACGAGAGCATGAACTTATGGAAACAAGTCCTTACTTTGAACATTCCATAATTTCAGATTCCGTTACCAATAAATATGCCCGGGAATTCGGTACAACAATTTTTATTTTTCAGGAATCTAAGGTCGATATAAACCAGAGGATTGAAGCAGAATTAAATCGGATAAAGAATCATAACTAACTTTTGTAAATTTTTTTCCGGCAACAGGATTCAGATAGCGCCCTCAATAACTTAATAATCCTTGAGTTCGTTAATAAGTTAATAGGTTGATGGTTATTTAGGCGGTGACCCAATAAACTTAATAACTCAGTAACTCCATAACCCAATAACTAAACAACCAATTACACTTCATGTAAGGTTTTACCTCAAAAAAATAATCCCGATGTGACAAGCCCGTTCCCGGAAGTAACAAAAATTATTACGGAACTTTATACTGTTTAAAATCAAAGGATTGTAAGCGGTATGAAATGGTATAAAAAACATAAAGGGATTATTATAGACATCATTTGCCTGTTGTTTATGATCCTCTTTGTTTATGCAGCAGCAAGCAAATGGCTGGAATTCGAAAAATTCCAGGCGCAGCTGGGGCAGTCGCCTTTGCTTACCACCCTGGCCGACGGGGTGGTATGGGCGGTACCGGCCGCGGAGCTCCTCATTTCGCTTTTGCTCTTTGTGCCTCGGTTCCGGCTCGCGGCCCTCTATGCCTCGTTGAGCCTGATGACCCTCTTTACGGCCTATATCGTGGCCGTCCTTTACTTTTCGCCCTATGTGCCCTGCTCCTGCGGGGGTATCCTGGAAAAGCTGGGATGGACGGAACACCTGGTGTTTAACCTGGTCTTCGTAGCCCTGGCCATTGCAGCGATATTGCTTTACACCAAACCCGATAAAATGAAAACTGCCCAGGTATAATATATGTATTGCGCAATACATACGGGGGAAGCCGAAAACCCGGAAGACAGAGTAGGCGTAAATCTAAATTTTTGAATCATGAAATATTCCAGAAATCTGATGATGGCTGCAGCCTTTGTAATTGCTGCCGGAGGTGCCTTTGCTTCGAGTATCCTTGCTCCCGCACAGGATGCCTGGAGGGAATCGGCAACTACTCCATGCCAGGCTGCTACGAAGCCTGCCGTATGTACTTCTACGAATCCTAATAATCCGATTTGTAATGAAGTAGAAAACGGAGAAAATTTCACTTATTACCAGGATAGTGGATGTTCTGCCGCATGGCACAGGCCTCAGCCTGATTAAACAGGGAGGATTGGTGAGCATTCACCAATCCTTTTTTTGGGCCTTAATCCTTTGGGTCCCTGATCACGATAACCTTCATTTTCTTCTTTCCTTTCTCCAGTATTAATCCTCTTTCCCGAAGCGCTTTTCTATATCCTTTAAAATCGCCCAAAAACCCTTCCAAAGAAATGTCAATGTTCCCGGTAATCCCGGTTTCATCAATAAATGGTGGTTGTAACTGATTGCTGCCCCATAAATCTATGATTAAGTGATGTACGGGCCGATTAACCAATTTTAAGCCGGAATCGCTTCTATCTCTTTCAGGCTTTCCGCCTTGGGTCTGTAATTCCCGTTTGATCTTTTCCGAAGCTAATGTCAATTTCTAGCACGGCATGGGCCGGGTTTCTACCTGTACATCATATCCGAAATAGTTTTTCAGGTCCCTGCGCATTATTTGTTGTACGTATAACGGGTCACGGCTTTTGTTTTCTGGCACCTTTAGTCGGTAGCAATACACCCCCTTTTCTGCTTCCCTGTCAAATTCGAATGCCGAGGAGTCCGTAACCTCCAGCACAGGTCTTGCCCAAAACTTTCCGTAGCTGGTATTCTTCCTGTCATAGGGTACAGACCGAACCGTATCGGTATAGGCCAACCTGTATAAACCTTCTACAGACACATTATCCATCCGAAAACCACTGTGTTTCTCAACCAGGGAGGGCACAAAACTGGATGGAAAAGCCGTATTGTATATAGCCCTGTTTACGCCTGTCAGTTCTGATCTGTACAGGACCCCGGTCGTTTCCGTATCCTCATTTTCCGCGGCGGACTCTTCTTGTCGTGCCATGTTTTCTTCCTCTTCCCGATTCGGTTTTTTGAAGAGTTTTAATTCTTTCCCGGCTATAAAATCCTGTATATTCTCCGCTTTTACCTGTGCTCCCGAGGTAATAGCTTTGACCACACCTTCTCCGTCTATCCATACCACATGAGGCACGGTTGTTACCCCGAACTTATCAAACAGTTCGGCCGTATAACTTACGGGTAAATTGAGTTTATACCTTTTCCGAAATCTCTCATACACTTCCCGGACTCCCTTATTTTTGCCATCTTCCCGGCTTACCAGCATAAACCGAACCTGGTCTCCGAACTGCTCTTGTAACCAGTTCACTTTTGGGAAACTCGCTATACAGGACCTGCAGGACCTGGTCCAGAAATCCAGGATCAAGGGTTTTCCCTTAAAATCTTCGAGGGAAGCTTGCTCTTTATGGTAATAGGTTATACTCTCAAGCGTAAAGGGAGGGCACGGTTTTCCTATTTCGGGATAACCATCCCCTTCGTTTTTCAGCCTGTCTGTGACCTCAGCCTGTTCACGGCCCTGCTTACATCCCAGCAGGATGAAGGCCAGGCCAAATACAATACTTATCCGGTATGCGATACATCTGATATTGGTCATTGAAATTACGTTTTTCGGGTGATTGTTATTCATAATTCATATCCGGGATTTGGTTCCATATTGGGATTGTTCTGAATTTCGGCATGTGGAACAGGGTACAATACATCGGTGGGCTGCCATCCCGGTTTTACTGTTCCCAGTACCGTACCGGCCCTTCCCGTACGTTTGAGGTCGAACCAGCGATGCCCCCATTCGGCAAAGAATTCCACGCGTTTTTCCCGGAACACGGCATCCAGCATTTCTGCCTGTGTAGCTGCCGTAGTATTGGCCAGACCGGCCCGGTTGCGGATAACGTTCAGATCTTTCCCGGCCCCGGAAATATTACCCTGCCGTGCCCTGGCTTCTGCACGGACCAGGTATAACTCGGCCAGCCGGAAAACCATATAGTATTCGGAAAGTTCACTCCCTGTTCTTACCTTGTATTTGTAGGGATAATAATAGGTGCTGTTCCCTGAGATAATACTCCCTGTCCATCGCGTTTTCCGGATATCTCCGGGTTCAAAGGCATCTATGACCCGGTGGCTCAGGGCAGAATTGGCGGGGGCCGCCGTGAGTATAAAACTGTATCCTTCTACCGTGTTCCTGTTGCCTGTAACGGGCCTTAGCTGCCAGATAGCCTCTGTGGAATTGGCCAGAAATACCTTGTCCGGGTCTTCTTCCAATTCATATATCCCGTGAAGGGCTATGACTTCAGTTGTCATGGTTTCGGCATTAAGCCAATCGCCCGAATATAGGTAAACCCGGGCAAGCAGCGCTGTAGCGGTATGACGATTAGGGCGAATCCTTTCCCCGGTAACATAAGCAGCTTCCAGTAATTCCCGCGCCTGTTCCAGGTCGGCTATAAGCAACGGGTAAACTTCTGCTTCGGGTAATCTCGAAGCCAAGGAATTTTCGCGGTAGTCCGTAGTGGTTATATAAGGTACTCCACCAAACCAGTTAACGAGGTAAAAATGACAAAAAGCCCGTATAAAAAGGGCTTCTCCCCTTAACTGCCGCCTGATTACCGGGGAAATCTCGTCAGCGTTTTCCAGCCCCTCCAGTACGGCATTGGCATGATAAATATAATTATACGGCTCGCTCCATAAATTCCCCACAAAATTGTTGGTCGGGGACAGTGCATTTTCATAAAATTCGACCTGGGACATATCGGTCGAAAAATTGTCCAGTTCATCGGCCGATAACCCGCCCCATAAGGTTGTCCTGTAATTGGCAAAGCCTCCGAAACCACTCATCATACGACTGTAGATCCCGGTAACAGCAGCCGTAGCCGTTTCATCCGTAGTGTATACCCGGGTTCCTATGAGTTCTGTCTTCGGCGCGCCTGTTTCGGTAAAGTTTTCACAGCAAAACACTATTCCGGCAATTGGCAAGAAGTAAAGCCAGTGTTTTATTCTTTTCAGCATGTATAATTTCATCTCTTGTCGATTTATAAAGTGAGTTGTACGCCGGCAGTAAGCATTTGCAGCGGAGGAAGTCTCATACTGGTACTGTACTCGGGGTCTAAACCCGAGTAGCCGGTGATGGTGAGCAGGTTTTGACCTTGTACATACACCCGGGCTTTCATCCCGGACAGGTAACGAGTAGGGACAGAATACGACAGGGACACGGTTTTTAAACGTATAAAGGAGGCATCCCCTATGGTGTTGTCCCCGTAAAACAGGCTTTGGTTAAAGGCAATAGTTTGTGCTGAAGAAGCACTTTGAGTAAATGGCTGCACATTAGAAACATCGTCGGGCTGCTGCCAACGCTCCATAACCTCAACCGGCTGATTGCCGGATGTACCCGGAACGGAACGGGTAGCAAACAAGGAGGTATTCCCCGTTTGCCGGACAAACTGGAAAAAGACATCCAGCTGAAGGCCCTTATAAGAAAGGCTATTATGCACGCCCCCGAAAAAATCCTGTTCTATGGCTTTAATGGCCTGCAGATCGTCGGGGTAGGACACGCGGCCATCCCCGTTTACATCCTCAAAGCGGTATATTCCGGTCTGCGGTTCGATACCGGTATACCGGAAAGTTTTCCGGATATTCAGCGATTTCCCTATGGCATAAGTGTTGGTATAGCCCGAATTTTCCAGGCCCGGATATTCGAGTAACTTATTACGGGGTATGGTGATATTGACCGAAGTGTCCCAGATGAAGTCTTCCGAGCGGATATTCTGCGTATGAAGCGCTATTTCTATACCGGTATTCTGTACAAGAGCGGGTAAATTGGCCTGTATGGAGGAAAAACCGGTCACCGGGGGTAGCGACAGCCCAACCAGCTGGTTGGACGAGCGGTTACGGAACCAGGCCGTACTGAGCGTAACACGATTGCGGGCCAAACCGAGCTCCAGCGCTACTTCCAGTTTTTTATTGACCTCCCAGCCATACCCGGGATTGAACAGGCGGGTGGGGTATAACCCGGCATGGTCCTGATAAGGGACTGTTGAGGAATAGGTATCGAGATAACCGTAGTCCCCGATCTGGTCATTCCCCGATGTGCCGTAACTGGCCCTGAGCTTGCCAAAACTGAGCAGGGAATTTTTTAAAAACCGTTCTTCCGAAAATATCCAGGCCATACCTACGGCCCCGAAACCGGCAAATCGCTTTCCCGGTCCGAACCTGCTGGAACCGTCTCGCCGCCCGGTAAGATTGAGGATATACCGGGAATCCCAGTTAAAATTCACCCGTCCGAAAACAGCATGGTAGTTATACTCGGAATACCCGGAATTGGACCGGATGGTTCCGGCAGACGCCACATCCTCCAACAGGGCATCGCTCGAAAAACCGGAAGCATACACATACAGACTTTCGTTTTTTGTTTGCTGAAAAGTGCTTCCGGCCAAAATACGGAGCTCTCCCCGGCCTATGGTTTTGGCATATTCCAGCCGCGGTTCGACAATCCAGGTTTTGGTATTCTTATTTCCAAAAGTGGAATTGGCCTCTTCATAAGACAGGGAAAGCGGGTGAATGGAGCTCCAAGGGGTAACCTGAACATCTTTGGCCCGGATACTGGTATATCCCATCCCCACTTTTGCCCGAAGCCCCGGAAGGAATTCATAATCCAACCCCACATTGCCTATGAGATTGTCCGTACCGGTAGTGTATGTCCTTCGCAGAATACTATAAGGATTATTAAACGAACCGCCTTCCGGCCCCCAGTTCAGGTTACCGTTGTTATCGTAGACCGGTGGCGCCACCGGGGGAAGAAATATAAAAGAGGTGATATCCCGGGACATCAGATTATTATCTTCTGCCGCATAGTTTACAGAAACCTCCGCCCGAAACCTGTTATCTTCCGAACGGTGTGTAAGGTTTAAAAATCCGGAGAGTTTCCGATAGCCAAAATCCCCGGGAAAAACGGTAGTCTCCTTACGGTATCCTCCTCCGAAACGAAAAGAGGTCTGTGTATTGCCCCCGGAAACCGCTCCCCGGAGATCCGTGAGGTAAGATGTTCCTCCTACCAGTTTTTTTTGCCAGTCGGTATACCGGGAGGTATCCCAAAGCAAGAGGTCGCGGGCATTTGCCGGTGTTGGTTCTACCCCGTCATTGGCAAAGGCTTCGCGGCGCATTTGCAGGTACTGCCCGGTATCTAACAAGTCCATAAAACGGCCCACGCTGCCCGTTCCGGATTGTATATTCAAATCCAGGGAAGCTTTTCCGGCATTTCCTTTTTTGGTAGTAATGAGCACCACCCCGTTAGCCCCGCGCGAACCGTAAATGGCTGTGGCATCGGCATCTTTTAATACTTCTATACTCGCTATGTTATTTACATCCAGACCGTTCAGGGAATTTCCACCGTTGGTTATAAGGTTACCGAAGGCGGAAGACGGCTCTGAAGGAAACGGCACCCCGTCTACCACATACAACGGGGCATTACCCCCGGCAATACTGTTTCTTCCACGTATTTGTATATTGAAGTCCCCGCCCGGAACTCCGGTGTTCTGCTGTATATACACCCCCGGCATCCGCCCCGGCATCGCCGCCAGCGGGTTGGACACGGGTTGTTTGCCGATGTCCTCCGCACTAATGCGCGAAATACTCCCCGTCCTTTCCCTTTCCTTTACCGTATAATACCCGGCATTGACCGTAACCTCCCCCAGGGCCATGACATCCTCTTGTAATACTACATTTAGCGTAAGCCGCTCCCCTACCCTTTCTTTCCGGGTTTTAAACCCTACGAACGAAAATACCAGGGTATCCTGCGGAATGGCCGTAAGGGTATAGGAACCGTCAAAGCCGGAGATCGTGCCCTGCCCTTTGCCGGACACGATGATGTTGACCCCGCCCAGCGGCTCGCCGTTACTGTCGGTAACCGTCCCGGTTACCTGGTGTTGGTCATCAATTTGTAAGGGGGGTAATGCCATAGCAGGCAACGGTAGGCTAAGTAAAATTAAGGCAATATATGTGGGGCACCAGCAGGACAGGCCCGCTAATGTGGTGATCTTCATAATTTTAATATTTGAGTGTTAGCTAAAAGCCCTGTGGGGTTACAGGTAATTAGGTTGCAGGTTTTCAGATTACAGGTTCCAAGTTGCAGGTTCCAAGTTGCAGGTTCCGGGTTTTTTTAATTCCTGAAACTGACCGGAGGGGTGGTTCCCGGGCCCTGCTGAAGGGTGGTTCCTGAGCTTGGTCGAAGGGCCAGTGCATCCAGTTTTTGTAAGCACTCCCGGAGTTCCCCGGTAAGGGTATCATGGGTTTTCCGTAACTGCCGGAAGGTTTCCAGCTCGGCGTTACATTCCTCTTGTAACTGTTCCAATTTTTGGTGTCGTTTTTTCATAATGTTTAGTGTTAATGTGTGGATATTATGTATTAAGAAGAGTACTAAAACACCACCAAAAAGGTGGGCGTGGAACTCAACTTATCGCATTAGAGGTACTGGTATACCCTGTGTACAGATAAGAGAGCCCACGCCCGGGTCGTGAGCAAACTTACTTATCCTCTCGTACACATAAAAATTACCAGTTTTCTAATGCGAGATTCAAAGCAATTGCTTCTAATATTTTCTATTTGAAGAATTGCAAATTTAAAGCTTAATATTCATGCATCAAACTCTTAATAAAAGCAAATATACAAAATAATCTATTTAATGTCAAAAAATTTAAATTGAAATAGATTAAAATATTGATTCAATTTGTTCAATGGAGAAGTTTATCCAAGAACAAAGAAAAAAAATAGGGCTTAGAATTCAGAAGATTATAGATATTCTGGGTTTAAAACCAACCCAATTTGCTGCTTTAACCAAACTTACTCCTAATACGATTACTCATATTTCCTCTGCTAAAGGGTTCAACAGTAATACCATACTCCATATTTCATTTTATACGGGAATGCCTTTAGATGTTTTACTTGACCTCTCTTCAAATAAAATAGACAAAAAAACACTTGTTAAAAATTTCTGGCAGAATGTTGAAACCCATAATCCTTCTGCGTACAATAAATTTAAGGAGAAACGATTTACCATTGTAGAAGCAATAAAAAAGTTAATTGAAGAAGCTTCTTTTTTTGACAAACCTAAAAAAACCGGAGAGGTTCGTGAATATTTAGAAACAGAATATTATAAAAGTGCCAGTAGTGCTACCATTAGTCAAGCATTAAACAATCTTTTTGAAGAAGGATTACTTCGAAGAAAAAAAATTGGCCTCAGGAATTATGCCTACTATAAGTAGGTCTAAAGTCCAAAGTACAATAGACGTTATGTCAAACTTGGAAAACATTTTACAAGAACCTCTTGAGAACTACCAAACAGAAAAATCGAAAAGTTTTGGGGGTAACGAACTTACTCATAAGTTTAGACATGATTATCCTGCTGCTCCTTGTATGAAAGCAAAAAAATGATAAATGAATTTCGTTAACTATTTTGAAGAAATATTTCAATTGGATTCTGGTGATATAACGATAGATCATATCATTGATTTTTTTTCCGAAGAACAGGAAGAAACATCAATTTTAGAATTCAAAACTGGTGAAGTTGAAATCATTAAACTTTATGATGAGATATCCGCTTTTCTAAATACAGAAGGTGGTTTAATAATTGTAGGCAGCCCAAGAGAAAAAGTGAAATCTATTGGCAAAAACAAGATTAAAGTTTGTCAGGGAGACTTGGAATATTCAAAATTCCGAAGTGCCGATTGGTTACAACAAAAAATTGTAACCAATATAACTCCTCCTCCTTTAAATATTGAAATCAAGGAGTTTTTAACCGAAAAGGGCAATGTATTTTTGATAAACGTCCCGCAGTCCTTAAATCCTCCACATCAAAGTTCCTCAAGCGGTAAATATTACATTAGACTAGAAAAAGAAGCTAAACCCGCTCCTCATGGCTTAGTTAAAGCCTTGTTTAATAAAAGAAGGGTACCTCAGTTAGAAGCAGAAATAGAAATTAATAGACGAACTAATTCAATGGATGAAATAATCTGCAGGGTGAGAAATGAGTCTGAGGTTCCTGCGGATAAAGTTTCTTTTTTGCTTGACATCTATAATGTTAATGATGTGGAAAGTGATGAATATTTGTTTAGGTTTTATGACGATGAATTAGGAAAAAAATATTCAACAACGCAGAATACAAATCAGGTACTTGTTCAAGTAATCCATTTTTCCATTCCGGTCTTGGTAAAGCATCGTCGGTCAAATTACCTTGTTATGATTGCTTATTGGTCCAGAGATACAAATTTTGATTGTACCTATCGGACGTATTCTCCAACAAAAAAAGAAATATTATCAGAGGGCCATTTTGAAGACCGAAATACATTGATTGAGGAACTTAAAAAATTAAACTAAGGGAAATACTAAATGTAATCTACCCTAAAATTAACTACGATTATTCATGTAGTTATATAATCTTAGGGACAATGAAAAAACAAATTTTCCTAAATGGCAGATGTACACGATAAAAAGACCCGGAGTTATAATATGAGTCGGATTCGGGGAAAGAATACAAAACCGGAAATAATAGTCCGTAAATATTTATTTTCCAAAGGTTTTCGTTATCGGCTTCATGTTAAAAACCTACCCGGTAAACCGGACCTCGTACTCCCAAAATATAAAACCGCAATCTTTGTAAATGGATGTTTCTGGCACGGGCATGAGGGGTGCCGGTACTTTGTAGTACCAAAAACCAGAACAGAATGGTGGCTGAACAAAATAAACGGAAATAGAGAGCGGGATAAAGAAAACACGGCCAGATTAAGAGACAATGGCTGGCAGGCATTAACTATCTTTGAATGTCAGTTAAAGAAAGATGTAGCTGAACAAACTATTGAAGAAATAGTCGTACTAATAAAAACAAACTCAAAATAAGCCGACATCAAAAATTGATATTGTACCTCCCAATCAATGGAAAATCACTTACATTCAGTTTTATCCACCTCTCATCAAAGCATTATAAAAAAATTAAATCATATTCTAATATATCTTACTCATAAAATAAAAAAGGCTCTTACTCCTCCTGTTTATTATACATTAAAAAGGGATAAACTTGACGCAAAAATCACAAATTATTTTTATTTTTGCAGTAAACAGATCAAATCCAATTTTGATTAAACCTGAAAAATGGCAAGCTTCGGACATTTCATAAAAACTGAAAGGGAAAAACGAGAATGGACACAAACTGAATTCGGGGCAAAAATCGGGATTAATACCAGTGCCATCAGTCGAATTGAGAATGGAAGTCAAAAGTTTAGTAGATCTAAATTAAAAAAGCTTTCTGAATTATTTGAAATTGAATTACAAAAGGTTACTGACCTGTTTTTTGCCGATAAATTTGCCAGAGAAGCGTTTAAGTATAAATGTTCTGATTCTATTTTCTCAGTCGCAGAGGATACCTCCAGGTATTTGAAAAGTATAAATTCCAAACAAGGACAATTCAATTTTGACAATGAGTAAAAAATTTACTGCAATAGACTTATTTTCAGGATGTGGCGGATTTTCTTACGGTTTTCAGCAAGCCGGATTTCATGTCATTTTAGGTGTAGATAATACTGAAATTGCTTTAAAGACTTTTGAAAAAAATCATAATGATTCCAAAGCGTTACTTCTGGACCTGCATGAAGATTCGTCAATTGACAGGATCATAAAAGAATCTAATGGAAAAAATATAGATGTAATAATTGCGGGACCACCTTGTCAGGGATTTTCTTTAACTGGCTCCAGAAAAGAAAATGATGAGCGAAACTCATTATTTTATGCAGTATTCAGATTAGCTGAAAAAATAAATCCAAAAGCAATAATTATTGAAAATGTACCCGGCTTGCTAACACTTTACGGTGGGAAAGCAAAAAAAGAAATTATCGCTCTTTGTAATAAAATGGGTTACAACTGTAACCCTAAACTTCTTTTTGCTCCGGATTATGGAGTGCCACAGATAAGAAAGCGTGTATTCTTTGTGGCATTGAGAAAAGATTTAGGTGTATTTGAATTTCCTGAACCTACACACACTCCCAAAAATTATATTGGTTGCAGAGACGCAATTGGTGATTTACCTGACTTGGTTTCAGATACAGGAAATGAAGAACTTCTATATGACAAGAATCCTTTTAGCAGTTATCAAAAAACAATGCGAAATGGTAATAAAGTATTATACAATCATTTAGGAACAAAACATACGGAGCATGTAATAAATGTCATCTCTCAGGTCCCTGAAGGAGGGAATCATAAAGATCTTCCACAGGGGGTTGGGGACTCAAGAAAATTTAATGAAGCCTGGACCCGATATCACAGTCAGAAACCTTCAAAAACAATAGATACAGGGCATAGAAATCATTTCCATTATAGGTGGAACAGGGTTCCAAGTGTTCGTGAAAATGCCAGATTACAATCCTTTCCCGATAGCTTCGTTTTTCTCGGAAACAAAACACAGCAGTACAGACAAGTTGGGAATGCTGTACCACCCATTTTAGGGGAAGTATTAGGTAAACAACTCTTAAGCTACTTTCAAAATGAAGATTAACGTTATTGACTTATTCGCAGGTTGTGGTGGTTTAACAGATGGGTTTCTACAAACTGGAAAATACAGCACCTTAGCAGCGGTTGACTGGGAGTTTCCAACGGTTGAAACACTTAAAACCCGGCTTGAAAAAAAATGGGGTTATGATTTAGCCAAGAATAATATTCTACATTTTGACATTCAAAGAACAGATGAGTTAATCAATGGATTTAATGATTCGGCCTATGGATCAAGCGTTGGACTTGATAATTTGGTTGGCAACAGCAAAGTTGATTTAATTGTTGGTGGGCCACCTTGTCAGGCTTATTCAATTGCAGGAAGAGTCAGAGATGAAAACAGAATGCAAGACGACTATCGTAATTTCTTATTTGAAAGCTATGTAAAACTTGTTAACCACTATAAACCAAAGGCATTTGTTTTTGAAAATGTTGAAGGAATTTTATCAGCAAAGCCCGGAGGTATTCCAATTGTAAAAAGAATTAAAAAAGCGTTTAATGAAATTGGCTATGAGATTACAGATAATTTAAGAAGCAATGCTCTTTTTGACACGTCTTTTTACAATGTACCCCAAAAAAGAAAAAGAGTTATAATTTTTGGAGTGCCAAAAGATAAAGAAAGTAGAAGTAAAATAAATTCATTCTACTTAAAAATGAAATCTAAAGCCAGTTCTGAACCACTAAATTCAAAATCAGCTTTTGAATATTTGCCAAAAATATTTCCAGACCCAAAAAACCCAAAGCTTTCTCACTCTGTAAAACTTAACGGTGTTCCTCTTCCAAAGAACCACGAGCCACGTATGCACAGTGAAAGAGATATTGATATTTTTAAATTACTCGCAGAAGACATTAAGAGTGGAAGAGAACAATACATATCAAGCAAAGCATTGATAGAATTGTATAAACAGAAAACCGGAAAAGATTCAAACTTTCACAAATATCACGTAATCCGGGAAGATAAACCCAGCAATACCATTCCTGCTCACTTATACAAGGATGGTTTACGTCACATTCACCCAGACCCGAATCAAGCACGCTCTATAACAGTAAGAGAAGCAGCTAGATTACAAACTTTTGACGATGATTTTGAATTTTTAGGTTCAAGAGGTGATCAATACAAAATGATTGGAAATGCAGTACCACCCGCTTTTTCAAAAATTATTGCTGAGATTGTATATAATATTTTAAGTGAAAAATCTGAAAATATAAAAGATATGGTTAATTTAGGGACATACTAATCTAATTAATCAACCATGCCAGATATTACATTATTGACTAAAAATGGGAGAATGCATAAGACAGGAGGTCTGAATTGGGGGTCAAATTTACTAAATCATACAAGACCTTATGATTCATACATTCCAATACATATAGGAACAATTAAAGCTAATCCCGGACTTTTTTATCCTAAACCTGTTGTACAACAGATAGTAAATTTTCATTGGGATGATGGCACAATCATGCAAGGTCTGTTTGAGGGAAATGGTCCTGATGGATACCCCAAACAAATATCTTCTACACCTCATAAAGATATTTTAGGAAGATATTTTAGAAATCGCCTAAATCTACCCGTCAATAGAAGAATTTTTCTTGAAGATTTAATTGCCTATGGGCGCACTACTGTCACAATTGAGAGAATAGATAATTTGAATTATAGATTAGATTTCAGCATTTAATTTCTCATACTCCCATGTTATATACCCAAAACTTAGAAGAGATAATTTTTCACAGACATGAAATTATAGATGCTGATGAGCTAATCGTTCTTTCGGGATATCTTGGTCCAAATCCAGTTGCAAGATTAGAAGAACTCCCTTTTGATTCAAGGGTTATTTATGGAATGTATGGTTCAGAGGGTATTCAAACAAATTTACACAACTCTTTGACCCGGATACAAAATTCTGTTGAAAACCTAAATATTTTTTACTCACAAATACCAATTCACTCAAAGTGTTACACCTGGAGAAGAAACGGACAAATTATTCACGCTCTAATTGGTTCAGCAAATTTCTCAACAAATGGTCTAACAACTCCATATCGTGAAATTCTAGCCGAGACAACTCGTGATACATTCAATCCTCTTAACGATTATATTGCTCATATTTTTAATAATTCTATTTCTTGCCTTGAAATAGGGTTACGCGGAATACAGGAAGTCATAAGAGAGGAGGCTATTTGTAATATGCCATTATTAATGGACAATGGGGAAACTCACAATGCAAGTGGTTTAAATTGGGGGTATATGGCAAATGGACTTCCTTCTCCAAAAAGAGGTATTGACGATGCTTGTATTCCAATAAGCATAACTCATATAAGACAGTTTCCGGATTTATTTCCGCCAAAATTAACAGAAAGAGAACTAGTTGATGTAAGAGGCAGAAGGCAACGGTCAAATGAAGCTATTGAGTTGATTTGGGATGATGGAATTACTATGGAAGGGTTACTTGAAGGAACTAATAATGTTGATGGCGTTCAATATCCTAAACAAATCAGTTCCTTTCCGGCAAAGAATCAAATGGGAGAATATTTAAGGGCAAGAATTGGAGTTCCCTTAGGTCAACCAGTAAGGAGACATCATTTAGAAAGGTATGGAAGGACTGACATCTCAGTTTCCTTAATAGGTGATGGAATTTACAGATGTGACTTTTCTGTCTAAAAAAACCTCACCCAAAGTTCAAACATATTGCAATCCCCCGCCCCGCTCTCCGAAGTGTTATATGTTATGCGAATGCATCTGACTTCGCAGCCTATATTTGTAGCCTTACCTAAAAATGTCATTCCATCAAATCCAGCGTTAGAAATGAATTGGCTTTTGGTAATGAGAACTTTCAATTCCGTTGTGTCGGATAGTACCTGATTTAAAAATTCCAGTTTGAATTCGTCTGTGATTACAATGTTTTCTTTTGTCTCCTTTTTACAGGCCAAAAGAAAAAGTCCAACCGATATGTAGAGAATTATCTTTTTCAAATTGCGAGAACGGCTATGTCTATGAGCAGTAGTGACCTACACGCACTCATTTTTCGGTTTAGCACAGACCTTTAACTCATACATTTTCTTTGGAATAAGCACTAAACCCGCTATTGCTTATATACGATGTTAGCGGTAGTTTTTCCTCGGTTCAATTTGAAATTCAAAGGATTCCAATTTTCGATTTCTGGACGTTTAATATTGTTGCTAAAAAACAAAATTTCTTTTCCATCTCTAATTTCGTAAGCTGTATGCTTAAATTCGAATTCTTTCTTTTTACATTCAGAATATAATTCCCTTATTTGGGGAACATTGTCATAAGAAACAATCCATCTGATATTTTCAATAGCCTTAATTTTCTCACTAACCATTTTGTGATTATCATCTTCGTAGTGATTCATATATAAACTGCTTGCTTTTAAATAGTAAGGTGGATCAAAATAAAAAACCACATTGTTGTTTAGAGATTCATTTTGGATTTTGTCAATTAATTTAATGGCATCCTTTTTATATAGCCTAATGCTTTTTTTCATTTTCGCAATTTTTTTAATCCGTTCTATTAAATCTGATTTATTGAACCTACAATCCATTAAATAATCTCCAGATTGGTCCAAACCGCCAATTACTCCAGCATTAATAATTCCAGAACGATTTGTTCTGTTTAAATAAAATGTTGAAAAACCAAGCGTAAGTAAATCTACTGATTTTTTATTGTTTTGAATTTCTCTTTGCTTTTTCCATTCTTCGATAGTCAACTCCGCATTTTCAATCATTTCGCAGAGTTTATTTGTCTTATTAAGCACTGAATGCCAAAATGCATAAATTGACCTATCTCTATCGTTTATAGTAATTCTTTCAACAAATCCTTCTAAAAGTAAAAATAAGGCAACTGAAGCTCCACCAGAATAGGGTTCAACGTAGTGTCCATTGACATTATTATCAATACAGATTTTAGCAATAAATGCCGAAAGCTTATTTTTTCCTCCTGGATATCTTAATGGCGAATAGTGCATTATATTTCTCTAATATCTAATAATTCTTGAAATAGGGGAAATAAGAAATCCCAAAAGCTATTCAAAAATTGTCTGTTTAAATAGTGTGTGTCGTTACTGTGAATAAAACCATTTAATACGTCAAGAGAATATTGAGCTGTAGGGTCTAATAATCTGCCAACAATATTTTGAGGTTTGCCACTCAATTTATTTGCTTTAACATACTCTAACCTTTTCTTTAAAGGAATATTCCGTAATTCATCTCGATAGCAGCGTTTTAAATCTTCTTCTATACCCTCTGTTTCTATATATTTAAAAATTGCTAAATCGACAAAAACTCTCAATGATGATGAAACTGTATTTTTATAATTTAAAGGTATCCTTTTGAATTCGTTGAAAAGCCCTAAAAGTCTATAACTATCTGTATTTAAACTATAACATTCTAAAACCATTTTGGTACGGTCAGGATTACCTTTAAGTAAACTTATGGGGTCTGGTGCAGGTGGCGACTCTGGTTCAGGTTCGCTCGATGGTGCACCATCCGAACCGTCATTATTTGGTTCTTCATCACTGGATTCATTCCCGTCGTCACTTTCACTTTCATCTTCAACGTCATCTTCTTCGGTCTCAAAAATTACCGTTGGCAACGAAGAGAGAACTTCCTCTAAATCTTCTTTCTTTAGTCTTGTGTTTATTTTGTCGTCCTCTTTATTAACAATTCGCTTTATTAATTCTGTGAAAGCCGCATAAAAACTATCTTCATTTGAAATAATATTGACATCGAGTCCATCATATTCTAAACCCCAATTTTCTTTTACATCCGCAAAACTGAAAAATCGTTCTAAAATTGTAATTGGGAAGCGATAAGAATCGGCCAGTTGAAATTCTTCATCAGTTAGATTATTTTTTACAATATCTAATTTTACAAAATCCTTTATTTTTAAAGTCCTTATAATTCCTTCAATTTCACTCTTGGTCAATTTTGTAACGGACAAAATTCTATCAAGGTCGCCATCGTGTTTTTGGTATAGAGTAACTATCCATCTCTGTTGTTGAACCCTTGACCACCTTCTTTGAAGTGTGGATGAACTGTTTCTTTGATTTATGTACCATTCTGCGTCCTCAAAAGATGGTGCAACATTGACAGGTATTTTTTCAATTGTCGTAATATCTATTTGGGAAGAAGCTTTACGAATGAAACTACGTATTGATTTTGGTGATTTTTTTGGTTCACGCAATAATTTCAATGCTACAACACGACGGTTTCCTTCTGCAACATAGTGTTTCTTATTATATTCATTTTGCCATACTACAACTGGGTCAGCTGGAACAAAACCATCTGCGACTATTGAATTTACAAGTTCAAAAAAATCATTTTTTTCGGCGTTGTCAAAGGTCAAGTCTTCTGCATATTCCTTGAGAGTTAAATGCGTTTCTTCTGGATTTAATCTTGGGTTTTCTGGCCACAATTTTAATTGGTCAACAGAACGTGGTGTTTTTTTTACAAGCCAATCGTAATTTTTATTCATAAAATTGATTTTAATACTGCCAAATTCCAAAATTAATTAATTATTCTGATAAGGTTATGGTTTTTTTAAATTACCGCTAACTCATAAATATATGCAATACTATAACCCATTTCTTGTTTTTCTCAAACGTATACTTATCATAACATATGATTAACACACAAGATGTTACATAAAATTATACCGATACACATTTTGTATTGCCAGGGGCAAACATACGGTTAATGATTTACACTTCATTACGGTAATCCGTATGTTGCCTTTAATTTTTTTTCATTTCTTTGGGTGTGTGACACATTATAAATTATAATTACGGATGTAATCTCTCTAAAAAAAGAAATGCCATACCTGAACCCGCTCTCCGAAATGTCATATGCTATGCGAATGTCTCTGACTTCGCAGACCACTGCACATTCGTGACAGGCCAATACGTTGTGCTCCTCTCTGAGGGGCCGGCCGGCTCTCATTTGAGTACAACGGAAGAATTACTCACGTCCGTGCGAAACCGAAAAATCAGTACCTTAACCCCGTAGTAACTAACGGGATGTATCCGGTATTTGACCAAACGAAACAATGAGACGACTATTAAACAAAGTAATACCGACAAACGACAATAAAAGAAAATGGGTCGCAATTGGTATAACCAGCCTGATTTCCGGGCTTTTTACTGTTTGGGGAATATACGGTTTCCAACAATATGGATTTGCACTATTCATTTTAATACCCGTTTTTATCGGTTTCGGATCGTCTGTTTTATATGGGCTAAAACACAAGCTAACGTACATCCAATCGTACCAAATCGGATTTTTAACCCTCGGGGTTTACCTGCTCGGACTTGTGGTCTTTGCCATTGAAGGCCTTATATGTATTATAATGCTCTTACCTCTCGGACTTCTTCTCACTTGGGCCGGAAGTTCCATCGGTTATGCCCTTTTGAAGAAGATCCCAAACAAAGCTCCGACGACATTAATGATCTTAACAGGGCTTATTCCTATAACAAACTTTGTGGAAAAAGATACTAAACCTGATGTATCGGAAGTCGTTTCATCCATAGAAATTCAAGCCAACATACAAACGGTTTGGAGTAATGTCATTGAGTTTCCGCAATTAGATGATCCAACCGAATTTATATTTAAAACAGGAATCGCATATCCGATAAATGCAAAAATTGACGGAACAGGGATCGGGGCGATAAGACATTGCAATTTTACAACAGGAAGTTTTATAGAACCAATAACCGTTTGGGACCAACCGGAATTATTAAAGTTCGACGTGTTGGAACAACCCGAACCCATGGAAGAATTAAGTTTTTGGAACGTTGTGCACCTCATTTACACGATTATTTTGTCTCCAGGCAAGGACAGTTTAAGCTGACCGAATTACCAAACGGAAATACACTTCTGGAAGGAACTACCTGGTATTATCATAACATCAGGCCTGAATTTTATTGGCGATTATGGAGCAATTACATCGTACATAAAATTCACAACCGGGTTTTAGAGCACATAAAGAAAAATGCAGAACACGAAACCAAATGAAGTTCATATTCCTAAAATACCCCAACTGGTCCTCGTTTGAGCACTGCGGAAACAAGAATCTATCATATAAAAGCATTTGTAACGCTTACCAACAAGCAAAAACACATACAACTGAAAGCTAAACAGACATATTTAAAGGGGAAATCAGTTTTTGTAATTTCCTTGATCGTCATCGGAATTACCATACTGACCGTTTATTTAACCGGAGTAAATTACAACCGGAGTTTGACTTCAAACCTGTATTTATCCTTAGGGATCATTGCAACCACCCTTTTCCTGTTTATGACTTACGGGCTTTATAAAGGAATGGGACTGATTGACAATTTTCCAAAATTCAGGAATTTTAGAAAAGGGGATATTATCGGACATACAGCACCCGCTTTTGACACACCGGGTATTTCTGTCGGGGATGGAATTAGCGGGTTGATCATTTCCATCTTATGTTGGATTGGGGTTACGATACTTTTTATTGTCCTGTTGGTAGTATTAGAAGCTGTATTTTGGTTTTCGATTTTTATAATCCTCGCCATGTTGTATTGGATTTTTTTCAGGGCTTTAAAGTTTGTTTTTAATAAATCAACGGAAACTAAGGGAGACATTGGAATTTCAGCAATTTATTCGCTGACTTATACTATACTCTATACAGGTTGGATTTTTGGAATAGTGTACCTGGCACAAACAATGAAATAAAGCTCGTTGACATCATCGGTTCCATCTTCATGACGTATTTGGGACCACCCCCTATAATCGTATTGTGAGTATTGATGAAAAAATTGATAATAATATTAGCTGTTCTGGTTTCTTTTCATTTTTATCCGGAGTTGCGGATTTAAGGTTGTATCGCGTTCTCTCCCTCCCGCCAGTTCCGCAACCATACCCACAAAATTTAGCAGCTATAACCTATAAGCAGAAGCCATAAATTCCCCGATTTATCAGGGACTACGGTGACAATCCGAAAAAACCAAGAAAAACACATTAAAGCCCTATATAAAACACATTCCAAACCGTTTTGCCCTTTAAATAAACAGTAATTTACTCCCCAACAAAAACCCGGGAAACAATAACTCTCATTACCAACCAAACGTTATAAATATGAAGAAAAAATTACTCATTTTGAGTTCCCTCCTCTGGGGGCTTGCCAATTATGCACAGGACGGCAATGGCACAACCTTCACAGAAGTTCCCCCGTTCACCGGTATATTCGCTACAGACCCGGACCTCTTAAAAGACTATGCCTTCGTACAGGAAAAGGCCAACCAAGGTGACATCCACTCCTTGCTTTTCCTGGGGAATATGCACCTTATGGGGATGGGAGTTGAAGTAAACGAAGACCTTGCCTTTAAATATTATATGAAGGCGGCCCGGCAGGGAAACCTAACAGCCGAATACCATATCGGGAACGCATACATGAAAGGTGCCGGATGCGAGATTGATTTTAGCAAGGCCATGCACTGGTTCAGGTTATCTGCCGAGCACGGCAACGAGCATGCCGCATACGCCATTGGCTACAATTACCTCAAGGGCTTTGGAGTGCCACAAGATTACAAAAAGGCCATCGAATGGTTTGAATCAACCCCTTACGTTATGGCAAAACACTGGTTGGGCAACTGCTACTATTTTGGTTATGGCGTGCCCAGGGACACCCAAAAAGCCGCCCGGTACTACAAAGAGAGCCATACCAAAAACAGCAAGCAGCTTTTAAAGCTCATTGCCCAAAACGCCAAAGAAACCGTAGATACCGCAATTATCAATCAGCTTGAAGAAAAGGACTCCCTGGGAAACACGGGCATTGGCAAGGAGGCCATTGAGGCATTGACCATAACCAGGGCGCAACAGGCCCAAAGCAAGGCCCTAAAACCTAAAAAGCTGAACGGCATATGGAAAGGCAAACTGGTAAGGATGGACTGGTCCGGCAAACAGATCATGCAAATAGTACCGCTAAGTTGTGAATTCTCCGTACAGGACGGCAATGTAAACTACGTATGGGAGATAAACGGCACCACCAATGAGGCCACCGCCATATGGCAGGACAATGCCTTGTACTTTGACGAATTGATCCTGGGCCTGGACCGGCCCCTTAGCGACACCTCGTATGCAACTACCTTATACCTGAAATTGCTATCGGCACAAATGGAGCTTAAGACCATTAACAAAAAGACCTATTTGGTGGGCAACCTGGAAACCTATGACCCGATTGATAGGGAGCCCGGGCCACCTATGCGTATTATTTTAAAGCACACCGAAGAAGGCGATGAGGAGCTCCTTGGCCTGAGCCGGCAAGAACCGCATTTTATCGCGCTGTATCCCAACCCATTTGTAAACGAGGTGCTCATAGCCTATGAGTTGGATACCGAAGCGCAGGTAAGTGTACATGTTTATGACCTTACCGGCAATCCCGTACCTGTAACCCTGGAGCCGGGCGCATGGCAAACCGCTGGCAAGCACCACTACACTTTGGACGGGGCCAATCTTAAAGCAGGGATCTACATAGTGCGGGTAACGATAGGCAACCGGGTATATTCAAGAAAGTTAGTAAAACAATAAGCGGCTCCCATGAAAAAAAGAATAAAACTGTATATTTATATAACTGCCATAATGGGCACCATGGTGGGATATGCACAACAAAAACTGGATTATTCATCGTGCCAGGGGTATGAACTGGGCACCGGCCAATACCATGCTTGTGTACAGGCTATAGATGAAATGAATAAGCTACTGGAAGAACTACGGGCAGCAGAAGCAATAGAAGTGGCCCAGAGTCTGCAAACCACGGGGGTTACACTGTTTGATGTACAGGCACAGATCCAAACGATAGACCTGTCCGTATTACAGGAACAAATACGGGCAAAGCAATCAGAGGCGCTGGCAGCACAGCAAGCCCTGGCCCAGGCAGAACAAGCCCTGACCCAGGCAGAACAAGCTCTGGGCCTGGCAGAACAGGAGTTCAAAAGAGCCCAGGAAACAGCAGCGGCAACCGGGCAAATGCTAGAATTATCCGGGGTGAACATGGCACAGAATGCAGCAGAAGCATACGTGGCAGATGCAGAAATGCATGCCCGGCTTGCCGCCCAACAATATGCAGCTGCCACAGGGCAGGGCGGCACACCCGGTACCGGTACAGATACTTCTACAACAACCTGGTACATGGACAACGATGGTGATGGCTGGCACAGTGCTTCCCGAGAAAGTGCTAGTGCTACCTGCCCGGGCCTGGGTTGGTGCAATAACACCACAAAAGGCCTGGACTGTGACGATACCGACCCCACAAAAACCTACGATTGCAGTGACCCGCAAGCACCTACGGTAACTTGGTTTCTGGACAAAGACGGCGACGGTTATTTTGCCGCAGGGCAGTGGGCAAGCTCTAGCCCAGGACCTGGCTGGACAACCGCTAACCCAAAAGGGCCCGATTGTGATGATACGAGCTTTAACTTGACTACTAATTGTACTGCTTGCGAGAAAGGAAAAATCCCAGATGGAAATGGAGGCTGTAAACCTGACCCATGTTTAAATAGCGATTTAAGACATAAAAAAATTATAGACCCACTGCTATCCCAGATTAATTCCAGAACTCAACCATTTGGCACCCCTAATGGAGTTGCTACTATGGTTAAGTCATTCGAAATCCAAGAAATTGAGAATGGTTATGGTAATATCAATTTAGATCGTTATTCTTTAGACATAAATAATTTGCCTGATGGCTATACTCCCCAACAATTGTTTGAAGAAATAAGAACAAACTTTTATGACTTGATTACAGGAGGAGATTTTTTTTGGGAAAAAGCAGAATTCATGCCCTATGCTGTTCAAGACATAAATTCTTGGAGTTCCTCAAACCCTATAGGATCTGCAATGGATTTTGATACTTTAATGGATACAGCAACAGTAATATGTACAGAATATAGTAATAGTGAAATGTATTGGGTATTTACTACTGTACATAGTGTAGACCACTTAGGACACCCAGTTAGTGGACATAGATGGTTTGGTATAGAAGAAAATGGCAACGGTAGTTATTCTTTTGTTGTTAGGGGAGCCGACAGATTAACTACTTGGGTTGATTCTGCTGCAAATGTAACACTTGGATTAGGTGGAGATTTTGCTTTTGATTTAGCAGACAGGACTTGGAAAAATTTAATGGAAACGATTGAAAAATATATCAACAGTAAACCAGGTGGCGATGCAAAATCTTTTGATAAGAATAAAGAATATGCTAAAAGATATGAGTATAATATAGGAGATTGTTCAGAATAGAAATTATAAGAATTATAAATTTAGATTAAGATGAAAAATATAAAAATAGTAGTTATTTCAATTTTATTTTGTGGTTGTATAACTAAATTAATTGCTGCTAATTCATCAGTAGAAGATGTGATCATGGAACAACAGACAAGTCTTGCAGAACAAATCTATAATAGACTAGTTGTGTCAACTCGAATTGTAAAATTCACAAATCGGTATATCGATTCACAAAAACAGGAAAAACCTCATGTTCCCGATAATATTTGGACTCAAATTAAAAATAGTATAAATTATAGTATCTTTAAAAATGGAGCAATCGAGGTGCTTAATAATAATTTGTCAAACCAACAAATGCAAAATTTAATTAATGATTTTTCTGATAAACCGTCAATTCCAATACCCAACCTAATAAAAAAAGAGTTATATGATTTAATGCCAAACTTTCAAGATACTATTGACCAGAAAATATCTCAAATCTTATCAGATAATGGATATTAAACCTTAATTATGAATAAATGAAACCGACATGATTAAAACATCATTAAAGCACAAATACGCATGATTGTTTTAATTGTCAAACCAGCTAACTTTTAGTTGGAGGTTCCATGTGACCATTGAAAAACAATAAAAAAGAACAGATGAAAGGAGAAAATACAATTAGGATAATTAACCTTGTTGGTATGAACGTGTGTGTTCTGTTTTTTCTACCCTATTACTTAAACTTATTCGGGTATAAAAACGATTATTGGACTGTGGCTATTTTGGGAGTTTATTTATTCCTTTTTTTCTCTGTTTGGATTTTTATTTATTTTATTATAACAGAAGTTAGATATGTTTTAAAACATAAAATTAACTTCTTAAAGCATATAATTAGTAATAAGTTGGTTTTGTGGGGTATATTACCTTTTATAGTTTATTTGATACTTTGGGTGATTGCTAGTTTTAGAAATAACTTATAACCTGTATAAGATCAACATTTTAGACAAGAAAAATCTTACTTATCCACTGATGTGCGATTGTATCACATTCCCTCTCCTTCATACTGTAAAATAAGCGCAGTACAACGGACTATGCAGGAAGAAAAGGCTGTTGGATAAGATCATTGTTTCTCAGTGTTTTGGCTGAACGAAAAGGAATATTAAGAAACCAGTCGCCGAGCAAGTATATAATAAATTACAGGTGTCTAGTAGATTACCCAGGTTCATTGAGAAGTATATTTGAGAGAATCTAAAAATCGTCCCGAAATACCTGAAAATGTATGGAACTCTTCAAAAAAACAGTATAAACTATAAGGCATTTAAAAACTCCGTAATTAATGTTCTAACAACTAATTTTAGCACCGCAGAATTGCAAAAAATGATAGATGATTATCAAAATAGTTCATATATACCTATTTTGCATTTGAAGGTAAGGAATGAAATCCAGTTAGCGCTACAAAACTTTGATAGTTCAATAATCAATCAAATAAATAATGTTTTAACTTCAAATGGTTATCAAAAACTCGATAAATAGGTTAGCTGAAAATATAAGAATTTTAAACATAATTGTTTTTATTCTCTGGCAGTTAGTAAAGTATTTTGAGGAATTGTATATTTTTATAATAATATTAGCGTACTCACATATTGTTGTTCTAATTGCTTTCATTATAGTTGAAATTGTAAATCTATTTTTAAATAAGTATCGTTTGGGTTGGCAATCACTTATTGGTTTTGCGATTGTAATCTTTACTTTATTAAAGATTTACTTAGGCAGGTAAATAATTTGACTAACCCCAGCTCCCCGCTCTACGAAGAGTTCTTTTATAAGACGATGCTCCGCAAATGTTAGGGAAGCTTACGTCTCTATGAAGGCACCCGCTCTCCGAAGTGTCATATGCCATGCGAATGTCTCTGACTTCGCAGCCCTGCTCTACGAAGTGTTGAAGGGCCAACTGGTCCTCATTTGAGCCTGGCGGAAACGAGGGCCTATCGTAAAAAAGCGTTTGTAACACGCCATAAAAGGAGGATTACAAAGGATGGAGAAAATAAGTTCTTGCACTTATGCCTTTTGATCACCGGAAAGAAGGATTATGTATATTTGGGTGTTGTAATACATTAAAATGAAACTGACATTAGAAATATTAACCAAAGCAATTAACGACTACCGAACCGAAGGTATCGAACTAATGAAAAGGTTAGGTGAGAAATTTGGTTATGATATTTCGGTAAAGCAACAGTATGAAGAATTGATTTGGAAAGGAAATCTAAATGTTCCAAGGAAAGGACAACTTTCAGAAAGAGTGGACTACGCTTTTCACGGTGGGGAGTGCCATTTTCATAAAAAGAAAACTCGGCAAAACATAGAAGTGATTTTATCGAATCCCCCTATCTTTGGAAAGTTAGATACCTGGTTTTTAAAGAGGTATTTGGACAGTACTGATGAATACAAAGAATTTAGTAAAGAATTGGACTGGCAAGAGCTTAAGCCACTAATAAATGAGCTATATCGTACTGGAATAATTGAAGAAAGAAAATAAAAAAACCCTGCTCTTCGAAGTCTTGCAGGCCTCGGTCCTCGTTTGAGCCTGGTGGAAGCAAGCCCCGGATGGTATACATTATTTTTACTGCAACACAGGGACTTCCATATAAAAGGCAGTCATTCCAATATAATTGGTGGCAGTATTCAGTTTTTTGGTAAGTATGTTCTCTATGGTGGTCACCGGGGCATCCGGGACGTTAAAGGAACAAATACATCTTACACGTTTGCCATTGTAGTTAAAAATAAGGCCTTCAGTGGGTGTGTCGGGGTATTGTTCCGTTAGATTTTCCTGGATGGTTTGAAGGGTTTGGTTAAATTTTTTGGTATATAGGTTTTGCTTATCTTCTTCGTATTTGTCAATATAGGTAATATCTAAAGGGCCGTTTCTTTTCTGAACAGGTTTTATTATATAGGCATCTTGCATTCTTCCCGATTTCGATTCGGGAGATCTACTATTTACCTGTCTGTATTTTTTATTCTCGCAATCATAATACGGAGAAGCATATACAAGAACGACATCGAAGTTTTTATCCATAAAAAGATACTCCCAAAAAGTTATTTCTTTTATTGGAATTCCTCCGGGAGTATACTCCATCGGAAGATTGTTCAAAGGAAGGTTTTTTAGCTGGTCGTCTTTTTTATTTGGTCCGTAAGAATACAGTTTGTATTCTATATACTTTGCTTTCAAGGTATCCGTATCGATCGTTACGGTATCTATATGGATGTTGTAACCGTATTTCTCTATATACAACCTGTCTGTCTGGCCATTCAAAAATTTTACCCGGTCTAAAACCGAATCCAGATCTTTTTTATTCTTTGGCCACAATTCTCCATAATGATCAAATGAAGACGTAAGAGCTGTACTTACAGATAATTCATTACCGGAATTTTTAAACTGCTTTATGAATTCCCGCAAAGAAGTAAATTGATAATATTGGTATCCTATATAGGATAATAGGGTTATGACCAATAAGGATAATATAACTTTAATGATCTTCATTTCAAACTTGTTTAGTCTCTATACTCATAACCCATTATCTCTTTATAAACTTGCTTAAAAGCCTCGCGGTCCATCTGTATATATATCATGGGCTGATTTACACCAATCGTGGGGCCCGTAAACTTAAATACGTTATATTTTGAATTTCCTTTCCTGATTTCGGTAGATTCTATGTGGCTAAGCGTATTTGGAGAATCTACTCTTGGGTCCAACGGATCGAAACTAACATTTGCAGTAAAAACAATTCCTTCATACTCCAATTTTAGAATCACTCCATTGATAGCGCCTTCTTTGATACCGAAAGCACGCCCTGTCCCATAGTATTGTCCACTTCCCCTGGTACTTAAATCAATAGGCTCGAAATTACGATTTACACTGTCAACCCTCCTTTTTACTGCATCAAAAATTTCCTCTACCAGTTTTTTTAAATCTTCATTTCGTGCACTATAAAACGAATCCTTATCCAAATCCGGAGCACCTATGTATTTACGGTACAACCTGCTTACGCCATTCGACGCACTATTTTGATAGTCTTTCCATACGTCACTTTCTCTACGCCCAATGTAGTCATAACCATGAGGGGTATTTTCTTCTGAAGTAACATCTTCTTTCCAAACGTATCGGCCAGTTTCCTTCTCCTTAGTCCAGTCGAACGGTTCTTCTCCCCTGGTATTTTTAAAGGGCATATCAATTAGTGAATCTTCGCCAGGAATATCGGGGCTTCGTTTTACATGAAAATGAAGATCTATATCCATACCCGTTGTTCGGTGCATCTCTAACCAGCTTTCAATGTCCTTTATGGAGTGTACAGTAAATTCCATAATTCTTTTAGATTTACAAGGGGTAGTATCAGCTCATAAATATAAAGATTTTTCTGATATGAAGTGGGAATTCCCGGGACATTGCCCCAACCGATTCTCGTGTGAGCCTTGCGGAAACGAAAGCTCATTGTATAACGCGTTTACTTCGATAACGCACGAAAAAGGTTATGCTAAAATAGTACTGTTTGCCTCCTCTTCGTATAACCTTAATAGCATATTGGCAATCCGGGAAAAATACAGGTTATATTGTAGTTTCCAAAATTTTGGGAGGGTTATTCACATGTATTTTTTAAATGGAATTTTCCATCTTCGTCAGTCTCCATAATATATCCGTTCTCTAACATATACTTAAAATCTGATCTACCGTGTAAATGCCATAATAAATATCCATATTCACACTTATTCCTAAAATTACCATTTTCAAATTCTTGTTTTACTATAGGAATCAATATTTCGGACATACTATATGGTGCATGAATTAAAAGTATTAATGGATTAAAATCTATATTCTCTCCTCCCAAACCCTTTAATCTTGAAACTGAAGGAAATCCATAGCGGGTAATGATCGAAAGCATTTTTTTCGTTTTAATTGAGTCTATGGGCGAAATTATAGAGCTCCAAATTTCCTTTTGAACATTTCGGGAAAGGGAATCCCTTACTAAAAGAGTATCAATATCGTCAGAATCAGGTATAAACTCTCCATATTCCACATAATTTCTGAGACTCTGATCTAATTCATACATCAATTTTAATTCTTTGATCAAATCATCTGCATTTTGTTTTAATAAAGAATCCTTGTCTGCTTGAGCACTTAATTTGATTAATGATAAAGCGAAAAATAAAAAAGAAAGAAAGAATTTTGAAATTCGCATAATATAAATTTAATTGCAGTAAATATACCTATTATGCTATGAATTTACATACAATTATCGTAAAATACCTAAAAAAATATTACGGAATTGACTTAAAAAAGAGAATTAAAAAGTGTCAATCCATTGAATCAATAAGAAACGTTTTAGAAGAGAACGATTTTACCGTTGAATATTTCACATTAGATAATCCGGTTATAAATGACCCTAATTTGTGGCCTAAATTACCAAATAGATTCATAACCTCTCTACTGAATAATGAAGGTGAGGAAAAAGAATGTATAGCTTCTGTTCTTGAACATAGAATCAAAGTAGAATTATATAGTAAAACCAGATATTATGAACAACAGGAATTTTTAAAACTATGGACCAGAAAAATATTATTATTGAAAACAGAGCGAGATGAAAAAAAACGATTACAAATTTTAAATACGGAAAAACTATATGTAGCTATTATCATTTTAATGTTGATAGGAATACTCCTTTATTCTAGAGATTTCTTTTTGTACCCAATAAATGTGATTCAGATAGCTATATTGTATAGTATTCTACGAACAGGTTCTGGATTAAATAATAGAATTAATATTTGCAGTTCAAACAACAATTGTGGCAAATACAACAGTTTTTATGTCAGTTCAAAATACAAAATAACCGTTGCCGAATTGGGATCTATTTTTTTCGTCGGGTTCTTATTTTTTAACTCAATTTTTACACTAAGCCAATACAATATTAATATTCTTTATTCAATTAATCTTTTAATATATACTCTAATATTCCCCATCATTATTGCCTCTATAGCCTATCAATTTAATCAAAAGGCATTTTGTACAAAATGTTTGATTATATCCTCAACTTATATACTACAATTGATTTATCTATTGTACATAGCAGATTATAAGAGTTTATATTTGAGTTATGTGATGATTTATTACTTCTTATTTTCTTTTTTATTAGCAGCCTTTATTACTATTATACAAAAACAACACCTTACCACATCATCTGAATTAAATCTTTTAAAACTAGAAAACATCAACATATTAAGATCAACTGAATTTAAACCTTCTGGTTATTTAAACAATTCCCAAACTTTAAGTTTTCTTCCCCTAATTTTTAAGGAACTTTTGGTTCTTAAAAGTCTAACTCCAAAATTAGAAATTCTATATGTAACCAACATAGAATGTAATTTTTGCAAACAAATGTCGACTTGGCTTAAATCTGTCATAGAAAAGAATCAAAAAGATGTTAGTTTATTTCTAGTTTTTAAACTAAATGGTAATGAGAATCCTATGTCCATTTTGATAATGAAAAGATTAATGGAAATAATAAGCAATAATCCAACAGAAGGATATAATGCTTATTTTGATCTATTAGTATTAAAAAGTAAACGCGGTTGGTTGAAGAAATACCACCTTCCAAACCAAGAAAAGAATATTGAATATATAACTCATATTAGCCATTTTTTAAACGAACATAGTATTACTTCAACTCCAACTATATTTATTAACAACAAGAAGCTTAAACCAATTTATAGTAGAACAGTTTTCAAAAAAATTTTCGAGAATTATTTAAAATCTACTTAGATTTTCATATTGACATTTACCAAATATCATAAAATATTTAAGCCTATTCAAAGTAATTTATCCCTAAATACACACACATATCGATTGAAAATATAAATGTTAAAACGTACAGTTTTCTACACACACTGTAAGTCTTTTTGCATAAAAAATTTGTTTTTGAACAAAAAAATTATTATTTATGTGGAATAAACCCATAACAACCAAAAGACATTATGATAAGACTTGACGATCTTAAGAAGAAAAGTGTATAATTTAAGCATCATACGAGGGTAAAAACTACTACTTTTAATGCTCGAATTTTACTGATTCTTCTTTAACGTGTCAAAAATGACATCTCTCCCCTACTAAAGAAAAGGAAGAATCTTACTAGTAGTTCCAATCCCTAGCAAGTTTAAGGTATTGAAAAAATTATAACGATTGATTTGCTTTAGTAAATCCTTATAGAATTTCTATGTATAAATATTAGGCATATACTTTTTAATATAATTACGAATTATCGCTGCTCTGAATTATTCAAAAATCATTAAAAGGGGACGTTGAAAACCTATAATAGAGTAAACATTAACTTAATTTTTTTATTATGAAACTAGATGATTTTCAAGAAGGGAAACATGTTACAAAAATTTCCGATTTAAATGCGATTAAAGGAGGAACTTCATCAACAACTATGCAAGAAGTTGGCGTTGCCGCCGAGAAGTGCACTGAAAATGAGAAATGGTCTGATGGAAGTAATGCAGGGACTGTTGAAGTTGATTGTCCTTAATTTTTTGGACTAATTTATTCATAAGTGCCCAATTTTGGGCACTTTTAACTCCTATATTTTGTGATATTATTATTGTCTACTATAGCCGGAGATGCTTCATTTCCTGGAATTATCGATTGGTTGGAATACTATGAAGCTGATTATTATATATTAAATGGAGAAGATATTTTTGTAGGAAGAGAAAAAATAAATGTAGAAATTAAAGAAAATAATATAAAACTAGAATTTGAAAGCTTTGACAGGTCAGAGGTAAATGTTATATTTTCTAGAAGGTGGTTACAGGCTGACGTTTTCAAGCATATTAAACCTAAATATCCGCAGTTCGAAAAAATATTAACGACTGCTTTAAAATCTGAATTTTATTCCCTTAGTAATTTTATCGTAAATCAATTTCCTGATGCTTATTGGATACCTAAAAACAATCGAACATCGGTTAATAAACTCCAAATCCTACAGACAGCAATAGAAGTAGGATTAAAGGTTCCGGAAACTATTATAACAACCTCAAAAAAAACATTGAGCCAATTTTGGAACTTGAATAATAAACTAATTATATCCAAAGCAATAGAAGATTTTTCTGTTTATGATATCCCACCGAACATGATTCTTCAACCAATGTACACCAAGCTGGTATCTGAAGACTATTTAGATCAAGTGGCAGATAGCTTTTTTCCGACCTTATTCCAAGAATATATTGAAAAAGAACATGAATATAGGGTGATATATTTTGAAGGGAAAGTATATGCATCTTTAATTTTATCTCAGGAAAATGATGAAACAGTTATTGATTCAAGGCAGGCTAGTACTTTGGAGAGTTCCCCGCGAATCATGCCCATAGAACTTCCAAAGGAAATTAATTTGAAGGTTAATGAATTTATGAAAAAGATTAATTTAAATATTGGGGCAATTGATCTCCTTTATGGAAAAAATGGGGAATACTATTTTTTAGAAGTCAATCCTGTGGGCCAGTTCGAGGCATACTCTAGGCACTCTAATTATGATATACAGAAAAAAATTGTAGAATTCATGATAAAGAAAGACCATGAAAAAAGAAATTGAATTAATCAATTCTCTTGTTATAAAGGGAATTTTACCTGCGCCATTTTATGATGCGTTAATAATCGAAAGAAAGAAACAGGATAATTATTTTGAAAGGGATAATTATTCAGAAAAGTATAAACAAAGTTTCCTAACTGAACCTCCATTCAGACATATAAGTAAAATATGAATAAACATTTAAATATTTTTTCTTCGGTCAAATATACAATTGGTCAAACGCGTGCCCTCTTATATGATATTGAAAATGGTAAATACTCAACAGTCCCTAATTCATTAATTGAGGTTATAAAAAAATTAAGACTATGGGGCTATTCCAAAACAAAGCAATATTACAATGAGCAAAGTCAAGTATTTGATAAATATATAGGCTTTTTAATTGAAAATGGCTATGCTTATTTTAGTTCATCAAAGCTAAATTTTGAAGATCATTCTACGGAGCTTTATTCAGCATTTGATTTTAATGAAATGATTATTGATTATTCGAAATCCTCAACTTATAATTTAACCTATACTTTAAAAAGAACAATTAAAATGTATAGGATTAGATGTTTCCAAATAAGATTTTTTTCTTTTTATTCCGAAAAATTTATACGGAAAGTTCTTGATGCCTTCGAAGGATCTATAGTCAGGAGTGTTGAATTGTACGCTAAAGTAGACAAAACGATGCCCATTGAAAGATGGGATGCTTTATACAGAGAATATCCCAGATTAAATAAAGTGTATTTACATGGCATAAAATATCATTCTGAAAAATACGATGCAAATAAAAATATTGAAATTATTTCTGAAAGGGAGGTAAGTAAAAAGAATTGTGGAGTGATCTCTGAAAGCTTTTTTACTGTTAATTTACAGAACACAACAATTGGAAAAACTCATAATTCATGTCTGTACAAAAAAATAGCCATAGATGAAGACGGTTTCTTTAAGAATTGCCCATCTCAAGGAGAAGTTTATGGAAGAATAGACGAGTTATTGGCACATGAGAAATTGCTGTTAAAAGAAGATTATACAAAGCTATGGAACATAAATAAAGACAAAATAAATGAATGTAAAATATGTGAATTTAGAGATATTTGTATAGATTGTAGAGCATATATCGAAAACCCAAAAGATATTTATAGCAAACCCTTAAAATGTGGTTATAACCCACATACCAATCAGTGGAATGATTGGAAGCAAATGAAAACTAAAATTCCCGCTATTACTTTTTATGATTTTTAAAAGGTGTAGTAACTGTCATTTAGTCTACGTTTGAAAACCTCTGAAAAATAACTCCCACTCCTTTTTAGCCATCTGGATTTCGAAGTACCGTGTAGCCTTACCCAGTCTAAGACACTGCTCAATTGAATTAGTCAAGATTTAATCTGGCAGTTACGAGTAAAAAAGCAATTTTAAAACCAGATTAAATATCAACGCATACACATGGGGTGCGTGTGGTCGCTCTTCCAACACATTGGGTAATGGATTTAAGTTACTTTTTCGTTCTTTTGTCAAAATTTATTTTAGACTTTTAATGATACCATTTATGCAAAAAAACTACTATTCACCTAAAAAGTTTTGTTTACTTCCTTCCTTAGGTAAAACCGTCAGCCTGGCTATTTTTACAGTATTGATCTCCAACGCGGCTATTGCTCAAACTGCCAAAGGCCAATACATCCGGGCATCTATAGGATATGGCATATCTGCACCTTATGACGATGTAGATACGTACGGGTCCGGTTTTTATGCACAGGGAGAATACTTGTTTAACCTGAGGACATGGTTTAGCCTAAGGCCATATGCCGGGGTAATATTCACCAAAACAAGGAAAGACGACAGTGCGCAACGAGAACCGGATGACAAGATAACTTCCAATGCATTTCTTATTGGTGGCAAGGCACGGGTTACGGCCCCGCTCTCCGAAGTATTACGGATTCCACGAATGTCCCCGCTCTCCGAAGTGTTATATGTTATACGAATGTCTCTGACTTCGCAGCCTATATTAAGGGCATAAAAACTAATATGCCATACTCAAAGCCCCGGTTGAGGAATTGTATAAAAAATCGTAACCTGCCATTATATTATTGATATTTTCCTATATTTATAGACGTATTGATGACTTTTTAATAAAGTAGCAATGCATTTTTAGGGAAGCCTACAACTTCCCCTCTACTTTTGCCTGGAATGAGATTCTTTTTGGGCAGATTTCTTATGGCTTTGTTGGATAAAATGGTTGGGTTTACGAGATTCCGTATTTAAGTTTATTTACTGATTATTTTCTTTGCATAATAGCATAGACTGCAAATCAATTTTGTAAACCGAATTGCACGTGAAGATTTATTTGATGGAATTTGTGCACCTATATAGACAATTATAAAAAACAATGAAATACTTCAAATCAGATAAAGATTGGGAATACAATTCACAACTTTCAAAAGTTGACAATAAATGGTTATTTTATGGAGAAGGATATAGACAAGCGTGTGAGTTAATTGAAAATCAAATTCTTAAAATAGACAGAAGCGACCAGGATTTTTTAATCTATCCTTACTGCTATCTCATGAGACATTATATAGAAATAAGACTCAAAGAAATAATAAGCGAAGGAAATAAATTATGTCCCGCTTCCATTGATACTAAAGGAGGTCATAATCTTTCATTTTTATGGGATAAATCGCAGGAGACCTTAAAAAATGTGTGGCAAGACCAGTACAAAGATGCTCCCAAAGAGGTTTTTGATTTTATTACAGAGTTACATTCAATAGATGTAAAATCGGATAATTTCAGATACCCAATTGATAAGAATGGAAAAGATACACTAGATAATATTAATCAAATTAATTTTAAAAAGCTTTCAGAAGCATTTCGAAATGTGAAATATTATTTAGACGGGATAACAGATGAGCTCTCTATTGCCAAAGAAAATAACTACCTGCTCTTCGAAATGTTGCAGGCGAATGTCTCTGATTGTACTGCTTCCGAACTCCCAGGAAATAATAAAACGTTTAAGCAAATTGCCAAGGTTTTGGAATCCGGACAGACAAAACATTATAACCCAACAAAAGAACCCAATAACCATTAGAAAAACTGGCCGAACGGAGGTACGTTATAGAAAGGTTATAATACTATCATTTATAAAAACAGGCTACTACGGGCCAAACTGTATATTTTAATTTTGGAAAAATGACTGTTTTAACAGAAAATCAGGTCAATGAACTTTGCTCTTTTATTGAAAAACGGATTGAAAATGCCAGGTGTGATCATTCCTTGAAGAACACTCTGGAATGGGCTGAAAAAAATAGTATTAACATAGATAACCTGATAGATATATTGGAATCAAATGGCGGGTTTTGTGATTGTGAAGTCATAATGAACCTCCCTGAAAATTGTGATATAGAAATAGAAGAACAAGCTAAAACGACAGATTCGGGGAATCCTTTTAAAATACCGTTGGGTTATGAACAAATAGCAGATAAAATATATACAAAAGCTATTTTTTCCAGTTCAAATTACGATTACAACAATCATACGGAAAACGGGGAATTATTAATTCCGGCACCTTATGGGTTCAAACCCCGAAAAAGAATCAGGAAAAGTGTTCATTTCTTTAATGGAACTCAATCGGAATTACCAACTGAAATTGGATTTGTTAAAGAAATTGAACCTACCGATGCAAAAGAATTCGCTAAAAAAATAAGGGATTTGAAGTTGGGGGCATTAGCTAAATTTTCCGAAAGGGAAGCGGACTATTATTTATCCAGGATTGATAAAATTGATATAGGAAAACCAATGGGAGCGTATTTTATGGAAAAAACAGGAATTGGTGGTACAAAAATGGAGTTGAGGATCCATAAGGTGATACTTCGAAAATAAGAACTATGCCTAATGAGCATATAGGTTGCGCATCGTTGACAGAAAGCTATAAAATGACATCCAGAAAATATATTAGATTAGGGAAAATAACAATGATGATCTCGTTCATCCTCGGAACCCTGATTTTTGGATTTTATTTCCTGACCTCAAATGATAAACTATTATTTATTGGGTATGGATTTATTATAATTGCCGGATTTTTCAATTTAACTGTTTTACTTGCAATTTTATACAGATCAAAATCTGACTTGCCGAACGGGAAAAAACTTCGAAAAACCGGTAGGCTAATGCTGGTTAACATCCCCGTAATGTTCATTTATATTTGGGTTGCAATGATCTTAATTGGAAATATGAGAGTTACTTTTACCAATGCAACTCAAAATACATTGACCGATATTAATATTGTTGGCTGCGAAACGGAACATATTTCTGAATTAAGACCAGGTGAAAGTAAAACGGTATGGATTGGAATAACAGGAGATTGCTCCATAACGTTGGAATATTTGGAACTTGGAACACAAAAAAAAGAAATTGTAGCAGAATACGTAACAAGTGGAATGGGACAAAAAATGAATCATAAAATTGACGGAAAAAATAAAGATATACTCTGAAGAAAACAGTTGCACAACACCGACCATGAAAAAATAATTATTAAAGCCCAACTGGTTCTCGTTTGAGCCCGGCGGAAAACGAGGGCGCTCCTACTTCGGCAAGTGCTCAGCACAGGTCTATGAGGGGCATTCAACACAATGTTCCGGACCATTAGCCTCATTTTTTGTAACTTCACCACTACCGTACGATTATACTCGCCACCGAAATAATGAACAAGAAAAATTATAAATTCAAAGCCGAACAAATAAAAGAATTGATTCCAGGATTAGGAGGATGTTTTGCAACTGACAAAATCACTGTTGATGGTCTTAGAGTAGGATACATGTACCGGGAGGAACCGGACTTTGAAAATGATAGCGGATGGAGGTTTTTTTCAGGAACTGAAAGCCAGGAATATGTAGATGACTTTAATAACACCGGAATTTATGAAGTTAACACCATTGCGAATTATGATACAGCTATAATTCCATATCTTAATTTTCCGGTTGGAACGGAATTGGAACGGAAAAATGACTCGGACGAATTCGTAATCGTATCGGAATAAAAATAAAGCCTACACGCAACGGGAACAACGGTTTATAGGAAAAAATATTTGTAACGAGGCATAAAAGAGTATTTTAGGGAAGGCTACACTATAAGCTTCAATTTTGAGGCACAGCGACATTATTGTTTATGCCTTTGAGAGGTTTTGTATATTTGAGTATTGTACAATATTTTGAAAAAAGTAATCGACATATTACTTATATCCTTACTGCTCTCGTGTTCTGAAAAGAGAAGAATAGAACATAGTAGGGATTTGAATTACTTGGGTGAAATTGTTCAGACATATATGTTTGAATGTACCGATGCAAACCAATTAGAAGTCCATACCAAGGCGAAATTTAATCCGACTGATACCACAATGACTTTTTATATTGGGAAATCTAAATCGGACTTTTTTCAAAAATGGAATATTCCGTTAAACCAAATCTCCTTGAAACTGGACACCATTAATTCAACCATGGCAGTACCAAGTTTAAAAATAAGAGGAATTGAAAACAGGTCAGTGATTCAATACACTGGTTCAGAAAATAAAATATCTAAAAAGACCAAATCATTCAACATTTACCTGTTTGATTGGTGCGACAAGAAAAAACAAGATAATTTTATTCGTGCTTTTAAAAGAATGATTGAATTGGCTAAACTCCAAGAATAGACCTTCTACCCCCCCGCTGGTGCGCGATTGTATCGCGTTCTCTCCCCTCTCGCTAGTTCCACAACCGTACCACAAAATTTAGTAGCTTTAACCTATGAGCCGAAACTACAAATTCCACAATCCGGAAGGCCTGTATTTTGTAAGTTTTGCCATAGTGGAGTGGCTGGACGTTTTCACAAGAAACCAATACAAGAACATATTGCCCGATAGCCTGTCTTTTTGCCAAAAGCAAAAAGGAGTGTTAAGAAAGGCTTGGATACCACACGATACAATCGTACGGTAGCAGAATAGTTCCAATGGTACGTTTTTTTTGCTAAATTAGATGCAAGAAAACTGCCGCAGCCCATAGTTGCAACCGTAGCCATTAATGCCGAAATGAATCTAAACTATAAACTAACCCTCTCGGATTTTTTAGAATATCAGCTTTATGCTTCTTCAAAATCTGACACACATAAAAAAAGACATAGAAATAGTAGAGTTATAGTACCAATTCTATTTTTACTGTATGGGCTTTACTTGACAAAGAAAGACCAAAACCACATCGGAATTTTAGTTTTTGGAATTACAGCAATTTCATGGTTTGTCTTCTTCCCCTTTTACTCCAAATGGAGGTACAAAAGACATTTTGAAAAGCACGTTGAGGAAAATTATAAAAATCGGATTAACACCCCTGTGGAAATTGACTTTGATGAAAATTCAGTATACACCAAAGACTTTACATCTGAAAGCAAAATAAACGGAACCGAACTCAAAGAATTAATAGAAACGAGAAACCATTTCTTTATAAAATTGACAACTGATTTAGCTCTTATTGTCCCAAAACACTTTATAGAAAACCAAACGGAATTCAAAAAAATTGTGACTGAATTAGGAGCTAAATATGTTGACGAACTGAATTGGAAATGGAAATAACAATAAAGAGTACTACTAATGGTAACAGCACCCTGCTCTACGAAGTGTTGAAGGGCCAACTGGTCCTCATTTGAGCCTGGCGGAAACGAGGGCCTTAGCCCAAAACAGTTTTATCCGTATCTTTAATGCTTCCATAAATTATTTTATGGGCTAACAGGTAAAAACCCAACCCAATGGACAGCATCAAGGAAATCTCCACAATGGGAGGTTTTATCCAAGATTAGTTTGATAGGGCTACTCCCAGTTTTCTAATCTCCAATTATCCTCCAAATTTTCTATCAATAAAGTATCATTCCATACACCCCAAGGGGATAATTTTTTTTGTTCGCTGTTCAATACTTCAACCGATTTCCGTTCCCAAGTCTCAGAATCTACAATTTGCCATCCACTACCAAACATATGCTCGGTTCTATAATATCGGGGACAAGAAAAATCTTCTGGTAATGGAACATTTTCAATAAATTCTACAATCTCATTTTTGTATGCAGCAATTAATGGGAAATCAACATAATAGAATTTTTCAGAAATCACAACTTCAGCTATTTCTGGTTTCTGTCTATATAAATCACTAAAAACCTTAATTTTTTCTACCTCCGAAGTATCTTTTGGCAACTTCACACATTGTAAATATCCTTTGCCTTTAGACGTTTTTATCTCAAAAACATCTCCTAATTCCAACTTCTTCCTTATCATTACAACTATCTTATTTAATTCCAGATATTTACCATAATTCATACCCGCTCTTCGAAGTGTTGTAGGCTCTGCGAACGTCTCCGACTTCGCAGCTTATTACACGTTAATGACAGGCCCACCAGGATTTTCCAACTGCGAAATCCAGCCGTTTAAAGATTGTTTTTTCAAGTTTGTTCGCCCGGAAAAGCTGAATTATAGCCAATGTTCTGCGCCGTTTTTATTCTACCCAATCCCCAAATTTATTTTTCTTTTTCCATTTTCCATCGACTAATGCAAGAATTAGAGTTTGTCCGCCTGCGCCTTGCTCAAGCATTAGATACGCTAGATTTTTGTCCTTGTTAAAAATTGGCTTATTGAATTTTAAAATTCCATAATTTTCGGTCCCTTCGCTAATACTGTCAATTATTGCACTGTAAGGCTCGTTATTCTCTAATTTTGATTTTAAGTCGAAAACATTAAATCCATATTTCTCCAGTCGATTCAGGTCCAGATGGATATTGTCCGAAACCTGTTTTCGAATAAACATGGTGTCTGATACTTTTAAAGAATCAGATATAAATTTCCAGTGACTAATCGTCTTTTTGGAGTTTTTAGGGTCAACGGGTAAAAGGGGTGGCGTCATTCCACCAAATCCAGCATTAGAAATGAGTTGGCTTTTGGTAAGGAGAACTTTCAATTCCGTTGTGTCGGATAGTACCTGATTTAAAAATTCCAGTTTGAATTCGTCTGTAATTACAATGTTTTCTTTTGTCTCCTTTTTACAGGCCAAAAGAAAAAGTCCAAACGATATGTAGAGAATTATCTTTTTCAAATTGCGTAGAATGTGTTTGTATAAGATTAGTTGCGTGTTTTAAGCACCTAATTTAACAAATAGAACCCGAATAGAAAATCCTGGCGGATTTTAACGCCATCTCCATAACATACCGCTACCGAAGGTCTCCGTTTCAACATGGGCTTCATTGTTCGTCCTGCAAACGCAACGAAGCCTTAGCTGTTGGCTATAGTATTTTTATTATTAAACTAATTAATCTTTAGAAATTAACTTAGGGTCAATTGGAAAAATTTCATCATTTTCTAGCATCAAAAAATTTGGATTTAAGTCTTCAGGACAAGTAATCGCTAATTTGACTTTTTTTGTTTGTTTTGCTTTCAATTTTTTCTTGTTTTTTCTATATATCCAAGTTATTGTTCCAGCAGCTAAAGCTAGGTCAACATTATATTTAATTTTATTGTTTATGTCTATAAGATAGAAATTATTGAAATCAATTAATTGTTTTTTATCTGAGGTGTTTTCAAAAGTCAGGTAGACCATAAAGTATTTAAATCCTTTTTTTGTATAATAATGCCCACTTCCAGTATAAATTTTAGACCATTTTTCAACCTTATCAATATGAAAGTTTAAGTCAACATTATATTTAAATTTTTCTTGTGAAAAAGAACTTTTAATACTTAAAAAAGTAATTAAAATAAATACTGAAAGGATTTTGCTTTTTAAAATCATATATTCTAATTTATGCTCATTGATTTATATTAAACAGGACCTTTATATTGTTGCCAGCGGTTTTGTATGAGATTAGTTGCGTGGTTTAAACAAACTAATTTAACAAATACAAACCGAATAGCTCCCGTTTGAGCACAATATGGAAAAAATATCCATAAAAAATCTACTA
>NZ_JBRKIS010000070.1:0-11600 GCF_052983315.1 Sinomicrobium endophyticum | reverse complement strand
TAGTAGATTTTTTATGGATATTTTTTCCATATTGTGCTCAAACGGGAGCTATTCGGTTTGTATTTGTTAAATTAGTTTGTTTAAACCACGCAACTAATCTCATACAAAACCGCTGGCAACAATATAAAGGTCCTGTTTAATATAAATCAATGAGCATAAATTAGAATATATGATTTTAAAAAGCAAAATCCTTTCAGTATTTATTTTAATTACTTTTTTAAGTATTAAAAGTTCTTTTTCACAAGAAAAATTTAAATATAATGTTGACTTAAACTTTCATATTGATAAGGTTGAAAAATGGTCTAAAATTTATACTGGAAGTGGGCATTATTATACAAAAAAAGGATTTAAATACTTTATGGTCTACCTGACTTTTGAAAACACCTCAGATAAAAAACAATTAATTGATTTCAATAATTTCTATCTTATAGACATAAACAATAAAATTAAATATAATGTTGACCTAGCTTTAGCTGCTGGAACAATAACTTGGATATATAGAAAAAACAAGAAAAAATTGAAAGCAAAACAAACAAAAAAAGTCAAATTAGCGATTACTTGTCCTGAAGACTTAAATCCAAATTTTTTGATGCTAGAAAATGATGAAATTTTTCCAATTGACCCTAAGTTAATTTCTAAAGATTAATTAGTTTAATAATAAAAATACTATAGCCAACAGCTAAGGCTTCGTTGCGTTTGCAGGACGAACAATGAAGCCATGTTGAACGGACCTTCGGTAGCGGTATGTTATGGAGATGGCGTAAAAAGCCGTAGAGAGCTATAATCCGGTTTGTTTAGCGACGTGGCTTTCCTTGAAGGTATTTTAACCGGGTTTTATTGGCTATTGGACATACCTTCTCTTACCAATGATTCTAACTGTACAGCGATGGAGTATTATTTTTGTTTTTTGCGAACACATGAAAATATTTATTCAATACATTGATTATAAACGTTATAAGTTTATTTCAAAATGTTATTTTTGTTGCAAAATTGTCACCAATCGCAGTGAATTGTTTTAGTGCCACATTTCTAATCAATACAACCGTAAAAAATTATAAAAATAATGAGTAAGTATTTACTCTCTGTATTATTGGCTATTAGCCTTATCCATACCTGTACCTCAAAGAATCATATACAATTTGTTTCGGATTCGTTAACCTCTTTAAATTTAGACACTCTTAAGGTTAGAATTAAAAACTGCAAAAAAGATCCTAGATGTATTATTCTTTATGCAGATGCCTATATAATGAAAGCGAGGAAAGCTAAGGACACTCTCAACTGGTTAATAGGGTATAAATATCATTTGTATTTATTAGAAAAAATTGATTATACAGATAGTATAATACAATTGCTTAATACAACTACAAATAAAAAGTTATTATATGAACTTTCTGTGCCCTATTATGTCAAAGCGGGACATCATTACGAAAAGAGAGAATATAATGCTGCTCTGACAAATTATTTAAAGTCCAAAGAATTATCAGATGACGTAGACGTAAATTTTAATATTGCAATTATTAAAGCACGATTTGGTCATTATAAGGAAGCACTAGAGACATATAAAAAGGCAGAAGAATTCTATAACAACGATGACACTTTTTCCGATTATCTAATAACATTGTTTGCCATAGGAGATGCCTACAGGCATTTGGAACAATTAGACTCGGCTTCATATTATAATCATTTGGGTTATAAAGAGTCTGTTGACAAAGATATAACAGAACTACTCCCATATTTTGTGTTAAATGAAGCTGCAGTTGATTATGACAGAGGCAATTTTCACAAAAGCTATAATAGTGTACAAAAAATTTTACCTGATTTTATAGATAGTAAAGACATATCAAATTTGGTTTCATGCTATTACTTTTTAGGCATGACAGCACATCAACTCAACTATAAGAACCAATCTATTTCGGCCCTGAAAAAAGTAGATTCACTTACTTTAATACTCAATGATTTGGAACCGGAATACAGAAAGGGGTATGAAGTTTTAATTAAACATTTTCAAATTGAAAAAGACCCCTATGGTGAATTGAAATACATCAAAAGATTATTAGCCATAGACAGTGTTCTGAATAAAAAATATCAGGTATTATCCCGAAGATTGGTTAAAGAATATGATACCCCCTTACTATTAGAAGAAAAAGAACAGCTTATTTCCAGTTTAAAAAATGAAAAGAAAAATTTTTCAACCTACCTTTTCATTAGTGGAGTCGTGATTTTACTAATTTTGATTTATGTCATTTGGTCATTGCATAAACAAAAACAATACAAAAAAAGGCTGGAAGCCATATTGCAAAGAGAACAAAATAAACTACAACAAATCCCATTACATAAAAAAGGTAATTTAGACATTCGAGCTGAAATAGTAGAAGACATAAACGGTAAACTTTATGCTTTTGAAGAGAATAAGGGATTTATTAAATCTGAAATTTCCATACAATCATTAGCAGCCAATTTTAGCACGAATACCCACTACTTATCCAAAATCATTAATTTTTATAAAGGTAAAAACTTTTCAGCCTATATTAATGATCTTCGAATCAATTATTGTATAGAACGCTTAAAATCAGATAAGCAATTTAGAAAGTATACTATTAAGGCTATTGCACAAGAATGTGGGTTCAATACTTCTGAATCGTTTTCTAATGCATTTTTAAAAAATACAGAAATCAAACCTTCCTTTTTTATAAAAAATATGGACAATTTTAATCCAAATTCATGAATCTCAATAACCCCCCGCTCTGCGAAGTTTGTAACTTCGCAGCCCAAACCTTCAATAAAGAGAAAAACGAAAAACGCCTCTCTGAGGTGTATCCCCATCTCTCACAAGTCTTACTTTATGCATTGCTGCAATGACCTGGTCAATGAAAAAGCTATAAACAAGCTGCAAAATGAGGTTCAACGTTATGAAACACTGTTTTAGAAGCCCCTCAGAGACCTGTGCTGAGCACTTGCCGAAGTAGGAGCGCAACGTATCGGCTTGTCATGGATGTGCTGTGTACTGCGAAGTCCGAGACATTCGCATAGCATATGACACTTCGGAGAGCGGGGGTTAGGGACGTTCAGAGCCTTTGGATAGCAAAGTGTAAATAAATGTTAATACCACACATAATTTTAGTAATATTCTTACTTTTATATTCATCTAATTTTTATTAGATCAAAGTCCAAGCATTTGTCCATAACAAACACCACCCCAAAACAGAGCATAAATGATCTAAACTATGAGAAGATTAATAGGAGTTTTAGCAGTCTTTACCATTACAGCAAACTGTCTGGCTCAGCAAACAGCAAACGAATTAATTGAAAAAACGATATCTGAATTAAACAACATCGAACAAATTAAATATTATTCCTCTTTTGAAGCAATAGAAAATGGGATAGCATATTCTCAAAGTATGGATACTGTTTATTTTGATTTTACCGAAGTATCAGAAAATAGGGATTTGCGATATATTCTTAGTAATCTTGATGCAAGAATAATTTATGATGGAAAAGATCAAATAGCTACGTTTCATAAAGATAAATTGATCGTTAACTTCGATCCCCCTGCAATAAATAATCCTTTGTTGTTAACCCTTTACCCCTTAAAAAAATTACTTCCCGAAACCTTAAACAATAAATTAGTAGAAATTTCCAGAGAAAAGGATACATTGATCGGCAATAGACCATCTTATAAAATTGATTTAAAGTTTTCCGGCGGCCGGTTTGATTGGAATTCCCTTCGGGTGGAGAATATGCCAAGTGGATTTTCCGACACGATAACTATATTCATAGGAAAATCAGACTATTATCCTACTAAAATTACTATGTATAACGGCCTTACCGGAAGCCTGTCCAGAACCTTTGAAGAATATGAACCCAATTATAAATTGGCAGATGCTGAATGGGCGGGGTTAAACCTACCGGAAGATTATCAGCATGTCAGCCTGCAGGAATATACGGCTATGCTCCAAGAAAAGCCATCTAAAAATATAGGGCAAAATGCTAATCTAAAATTCTGGAAATTAAAGGATATAGAGACTAACAGGTTAGTTGACTTTTCAAATCTTTCGCATAAACTTGTATTATTGGAGTTCTGGTTTAAGCATTGTGGTCCTTGTGTACAAGCCGTACCTTTTATGAATGACCTACAAACACGTTTTGAAAACAAAGGATTAGCGGTATTTGGTGTAGAGTTTAATGAAAATTTTCCAAGGGAGAATTTATTGGAATATCTAAAAAAAATCCAGGTGAAATACCCATCGCTTTATCAAGGTAAAGAGATGTCTATAAATTTTGAAGTGAACGCAGCACCAACTTTTTTGCTGTTTGATAATGAGGGAAGTTTACTTTTTTCAACAGTAGGTTTAGATAAGGAAGAACTTTTGAAGGCTATCGAAAGTAATTTGTAAAGGTACTCTCCGAAACAACAGAAAACTGTCTTTTTCCGGCATTCTACCGGATAAGCTAGAAGATAGTTTCCAGGATTGACAGCTTATATTTTAGCTTCCGTTTGTTTGCATTTTTGTATTGTTTTTACAACGAAAAGGGAATATTTTCGATGGTGACAATACAACATGCGTATTAGTATAATTTTATATAACATCTTGTATGTTAATCGTATATTGTAATGCGGATACGTTTTGAAAAAATAGGAAATAGGTTATAGTATTGCGTATATTTAGGAGTTATGCGCCACTTTAAGATGAACACACAAAATGATAATGCCATCTGACAAAGAATATACACAGACTAAGCGAATAATCCTTGGGACTGACAAAATGAAACCAGAATTTGTTCCTCTTGCAGAATGGATAGACAAAACCTATGATGTAAAGACTATCAACATTATTTACGACACGTTAGACAACAAAATACCCAGAATTCAGATTTGCTTTGAATTTGAAAAAGAGAAGAATAAATTTCTAACTCACGACATCTTATACTTTGACAAACCGAAACAAGAAGCAATTGGACAAAAGTTTGGTGAAATAATAAAACAACAAGGACTTTCTAAAAGTAACAACTCCATTTCTAACATACTCGGCTTAAATAAAAATGGAATTTACTTGACAGACAACGTTTTTGTGATTTATGGTGCATTTGAACCAGTTGCCAAACAAGAGGCTACATATAAAATCAAAAATGAGCAGACGGAAAAGTTCATTAGATCATTTAACAACTCAGACATTTGGACAATTTCAATTGGCTTTACTATTCCGACTTTCTTTGTATTCACGGACGAGAAAGTAAAAGAATATGACAAAGCCGAAATAAAAGCAATGTGGGCTGACAAATATTTTGAGTTTATCAAGCCATTTGATGAGTTCAATTATTTCAAAAGAAACGACATTCAAGTTTTAATTGACAGCAAAGAAAATTTTGACAATAACTACGAGAGCAATTGGTATTATTACTACAAATGACAAAAAAAGCGGCACATAACCAGGTATTGCCAAAAGCGGGTTTGTAAGGCTCCCCCTAAACAGAAGCACTTTCAAATAGCCTGCATTTTTCCCGGATTGCCAATATGCTATTAAGGTTATGCGAAGAGGAGGCAAACAGGACTATCTTAGCATAACCTTTTTCGTACATTACACCTGTGCTGATCCCGATATATCGGGATATCGAAGTAAACGCATGATACAATGGTTCTCATTTCCGCCAGGCTCAAACAAGGACCAGTAGGGGTACAATGTCCCGGGAATTCCCACTTCATATCAGAAAAATCTTTATATTTATGAGCTGATACTACCCCTTGTAAATCTAAAAGAATTATGGAATTTACCGTACACTCCATAAAGGACATTGAAAGCTGGTTAGAGATGCACCTAACAACGGGTATGGATATAGATCTTCACTTTCATGTTAAACGAAGCCCCGATATTCCTGGCGAAGATTCCCTAATTGATATGCCCTTTAAAAATACCAGGGGAGAAGAACCGTTTGACTGGACTAAGGAGAAAAAAACTGGCCGATACGTTTGGAAAGAAGATGTAACCTCAGAAGGGAATACACCCGATGGTTATGACTACATTGGGCGTAGAGAAAGTGACGTATGGAAAGACTATCAAAATAGTGCGTCGAATGGCGTAAGCAGGTTGTACCGTAAATACATAGGTGCTCCGGACATAGATAAGGATTCGTTTTATAGTGCCCGGAATGAAGATTTAAAAAAACTGGTAAAGGAAATTTTTGATGCTGTAAAAAGGAGGGTGGATCGCGTAAACGATAATTTCGAGCCTATTGATTTAAGTACCAGGGGAAGCGGACAATACTATGGATCGCAGCGTTCTTTCGGTATGAAACAGGGAACTTTTAGCGGTATGGTGCTGCAATTAGAATATGAAGGTATAGTATTTACTTCACGTATCGGATTCGATCCGTTAGACCCTTACATGGAAGGGCCAAATAGTCTTGGTTATGTCAAAACCGCAGAAAGCAGGTCCGGTCATTCAAAATATAATGTATTCGAGTTTGTTAGTCCGGAGAGAGGGTTAAATCAACCTAAGCTATACATACAAATGGAAAAAGAGGCTTTTAAGCAGATATATAAAGAGATAATAGGTTCCGAATATAGAGACTAAAACATAAAAATGAAGATCATAAAAATTGTCTTATTTCTTTTCGCAGTCGTTATACTATCTTATACAGGCTATGAATATTATCAATATGCTTCATTGCAAAAATTTATAAAGAACTACAAAGAAGCGGAAGAAGGATTTTCTGTGTTTACAAAAATTGGTTCCATGCATGATCAATTTGGAGAAGTATGGCCTGCTAACAAAACACAGTTAGATACAATGCTTCAGGAAATCGGGCGATACAAAAGGACAGATAAGTTATTCCTGGAAAAATATGGATATAACCTGCAAATAGATACAGTTACGGTAGATACCGACACTTTAAAATATACCAATATAGAGTATACCTTATATTCATACGGTCCGGATAAAAAAGATGATAGTTTAAGAAATCTCCCTTTAAATACAATTCCGTTTGAGTTTAATATGAGTGGTGCTTCAATTAAAGCGATTACTTTTTGGGATTATCTTTTTCTGAATAAAAAATTTGACATTGTCTTGGTTACAGCCATATCGGAGTTTAATTGTGAGGCGAAAAAGTATCGCTATGTGGATGCTGTTGAAAGGGAAGACAAAGCCTTTTATCTGGGTAGGAATATGATAACCGAAGGTTCGGTAAATGGTGAATCTTATGAGGAACGTTCCCGAAAATGGGAAGCTTTGGACAAAAAATTTAGCCAAACCCTAAAAACCATCCAGGAAAATCTAACGGAACAATACCCCGACACACCCACCGAAGGTCTTATCTTTAACTACAACGGCAAGCATGTAAGATGTATCTGTTCCTTTAACGTCCCGGATGCCCCGGTGACCACTATAGAAAAGATACTGACCGAAAAACTAAATGTTACCGCCAACTATATAGGCATGACGGCCTTTTATATGGAAGTCCCTGTGTTGCAGTAAAAATAATTACGCTACCGCACGATTGTATCGTGTGGTACTGGGACATTTATATAATGATATTAATAAGAAACATTCGTAGAACCTTCAGCTACACTTTGCCCTTTAATCAGCTTATCAATTCGTCTTTTGTTTTCCTGTTGTAATAATACAGGATATAAGTTCATTAGAATATTCACCATCATTATTGTTAATCCGAATAAATAGTTATGCGAAATACTCTTATATAAAGCAATAACAGAGACAAATATAAATCCGATTAAATGGCTTATTTCGGCAATCGTCATTTCTTTTCGTATTTCGCTCAATTCCGTTTTTTTATTTTTCAATTTAATTTTCTGATTGAAGAATTTGAAAAAGGTATTTTTTACAATCCATTTAAAGTATTCAATACCAATGCTTTTATTCAGGGTTTTACTCGTAATAAAGTTCAGGTTTGACCACTTCTTGTAGGATTCGGTTTTCATAAGAATATGATTGAAAATCATTCCAACGATCCATGAGGTGAATGATATTGATATTCCGAATGTCAAATATTTAATCATATCATAAGTTGTTTTTAAATTGTAGCTAACATTATGAATTCGTCTTGAGTTATTCTATTACCCCGCTACCGCACGATTGTATCGTGTGGCTCCGCTACCGCACGATTGTATCGTGTGGCCTAAACTATCTAGTTTTTTTCTTTAACCAAAATACTGAAAAACAATAATATTATCCAACAGCCCTTTTCCTCCTGCATAGTCCGTCGCACTGCTGTAAACATAATCCTGTGGTTTGAAAACCAAGCCCGCTTCCACCGGATTGTTATGGACATAGCTTACCTTTTCCTGTATAACCTTGTTGCTCCACAATTCAATGGGCTTGTTGTCATGTCTCCAAAACTGATGACTGTCTACATTGGACGATTTTTCCGCCGCTTTTTTAAACTGTTCCAACAAAAACTCTTTTCTGCTCTCCCGTGGGTTATTCTGTATGGCCTTTACCACGGCTTTGCTTGTAAACCGCTTAAAGTCGCCCAACAGCAAGGCCGGATGTTGACCCTTTACGCTCCTGAAGACCAAATGCACGTGGTTGGTCATGATGCACCAGGCTATTATTTCCATACCTTTCTCTCTTTGGCAAAATGCCAAACTTTCCAACAATAGGTTTTTATACACATTCCTGGTAAAAACGTCCAGCCACTCCACTACGGCAAAACTTACAAAATACAGGCCTTCGGGATTGTAGAACTTGTAGTTTCTGCTCATAGGTTAAAGCTACTAAATTTTGTGGTACGGTTGTGGAACTGGCAAGAGGGGAGAGAACGCGATACAATCGCGCACCAGCGGGGGGGGGAGGCTTGATGCCTTGGCTTTTCATTAACGTGTAATAAGCTGCGAAGTCGGAGACGTTCGCAGAGCACAGAACCCATTCCTTTATAAAGCCCGTAAGTCATAAACAGGAAAAGGGTGGTTGCAATGATCCCTAAGGATAAATACAGGTTTGAAGTCAAACTCCGGCTGTAATTTACTCCGGTTAAATAAATGGTCAGTATGGTAATCCCGATGACGATCAAGGAAACTACAAAAACTGATTTTCCCTTCAAATATGTCTGTTTAGCTTTCAGTTGTATGTGTTTTTGCTTGTCGGTAAGCGTTACAAATGCTTTTATATGTTAGATTCTCGTTTCCGCAGTGCTCAAACGAGGACCAGTTGGTTGCTAATTGATGTTTTTATTCTCAAGAAGTTCTTTTTTTAGCTGAATAAAATCTCCCCAATAAATGCTTCCTATCCAATAAGTACTTCCATCTTCTCTAACCTTTTCATATCCCCTCCAAAAAAACAGATATTTTCCATCGGGTGTCACGTGTGCGCCATTTTCCTGGAGTGCTGTATTTATCTTATTTCCCATGTTAATTGCTGTTCCCCATGAACCATCTTTCTGGCGAAAACTAATATACAAGTCGTTATCACCATATCCATCTTCTTTCTGAGCATCCCACATTAAATAAGATTCATCCGGGGCAATGAAGGGGTGGGCGATCCATTTTCCTGTGTTAATCTCCTTACTCACTTTTTGTGGCTCTTCATGTTTGCCGTTTATTAATCGTGAATAGCGAATAGTGCCTATCTTACTTGCCTCATCAAAATAGTATGTTCCTTTAGATGAAACCGAGAGCCCCATAATGCGGAAGTCTTTGAAAGGTGCTCCAAGGTTTTTTATAGCTGACCAACCAGTGTCGGTTCGTTCCCGATATGTATTTCCACGGTACATAATATTACCATCCTTAGAAAAGAATGGGTGTATTATATCGGTCACAGTTTCGTTTCCCCAACTATGATTTTCATATCGAATAACAAGCGGTGTGCGTTTTTCATATTTTCCACCTTGCCTAACGAAATAGAACTCCTTCATATCTGGTGAAAACGTACCGCCAGCTTCAAAATACGCTTCTGTCGAAATAATGCCCGGGGCAAAAACTTCGGGAATTAAACCTGGTGGCTTTTGGCCTAAATAAGGGCTTTCTATAACCTGTGAATCACTGTTTTTTGTGCTTTGTTTTTTGGTATTGCACGCATTTAAAAATAGGGCCAATACAAGTATTGCAACTATAAAGTTGTTATTTCTCATCATTTTGTTAAATGTTTGGTAACGGTTTGCAAACTATGCACAGCCTCCTTTGTCTCTGTAGTTTTTGGGAACGCGATACAATCGCGCACGGGGGGGCGTTTTTAGTTTATAATTCTTCTTGTTCATTATTCCGGTTTACAAATGGTCTGTAGCTATATGTCCGGGAAGGCTTTGCTGCCCGAATTGCTTCGATAGGGCTATATTATCTCTTCCTTTTCCAAGCTTTTAACCCTATAACATCATCTCTCACTTCTCTCATCCATTTCTTGCCAAACGTATCGGTCAGAAAGTCAAAAACGGTTTCGTTATAGGCAGTCAAAACTTTATCCTCCGGGCCGGTACAGCCATATTCATAAAAAAACACGCCGTATTTTTTTTCAAATTCAGGGTCGGTTTCTACAATTACCGGGGCAATGCCTCCCATAAGCAACAAGAATGGAGTTCCGTTTTTTATATCGGATTCCGCTAATTGTTTGGCTTTGCTTTCATCTGAAACAAATGTCAATGACGATGGCCCGGCATTATGGCGTTGCTCCACCGCTCGTTCTTCTGGTTTTTCTAATACGGTTATACGGTTTGGCTGTTATTTCCATGCGTTTGCCCAAAAGTAGCCAACGCTAAAAAGTACAGGAATACAGGAACGCTATTTTTCATTTAACATATTGCTTGGTACCCTAAATATACACAATTCCTCTTTTCCGCACTATGTATTCACTTGTATTTCCCGGGGTAGTGCATGGCGAATACCAAAATTAAATTCCTGTCCGGATACCAGAAAGGAAGTGAATAAAACTGCGGGTAGTAGATTTTTTATGGATATTTTTTCCATATTGTGCTCAAACGGGAGCTATTCGGTTTGTATTTGTTAAATTAGTTTGTTTAAACCACGCAACTAATCTCATACAAAACCGCTGGCAACAATATAAAGGTCCTGTTTAATATAAATCAATGAGCATAAATTAGAATATATGATTTTAAAAAGCAAAATCCTTTCAGTATTTATTTTAATTACTTTTTTAAGTATTAAAAGTTCTTTTTCACAAGAAAAATTTAAATATAATGTTGACTTAAACTTTCATATTGATAAGGTTGAAAAATGGTCTAAAATTTATACTGGAAGTGGGCATTATTATACAAAAAAAGGATTTAAATACTTTATGGTCTACCTGACTTTTGAAAACACCTCAGATAAAAAACAATTAATTGATTTCAATAATTTCTATCTTATAGACATAAACAATAAAATTAAATATAATGTTGACCTAGCTTTAGCTGCTGGAACAATAACTTGGATATATAGAAAAAACAAGAAAAAATTGAAAGCAAAACAAACAAAAAAAGTCAAATTAGCGATTACTTGTCCTGAAGACTTAAATCCAAATTTTTTGATGCTAGAAAATGATGAAATTTTTCCAATTGACCCTAAGTTAATTTCTAAAGATTAATTAGTTTAATAATAAAAATACTATAGCCAACAGCTAAGGCTTCGTTGCGTTTGCAGGACGAACAATGAAGCC
>NZ_JBRKIS010000069.1:0-131761 GCF_052983315.1 Sinomicrobium endophyticum | reverse complement strand
GTTTGGTAGCGCCAAATAAGGAAAAAATAACGAAGAGAGGCAGAAAATAGGCCAAAAAGCCGCTTTGAGTGTGTAGTGTTAACAGGCCCTAATTATATAATTCCCAACGGCACATGACAAATATCATCTTCCGGAAACATTCCACATTGTAGCTTTGCCTTCAAAACAAGTAAGCATGAAGGATTCCCTGATCCGAAAATACGATGTAGCAGGCCCCAGGTACACCAGTTACCCTACCGTACCTTACTGGGACCCGGACAGTTTTTCTTCCCGGAACTGGATATCTTCGGTGAGAAGCGCCTTTTCCGGGCGAGATTCTTCCCGGGAAATAAGTCTCTACATTCACCTGCCTTTCTGTGAAAGTCTCTGTACCTTCTGCGCGTGCCACAAACGTATTACCAAAAGGCATGAAGTGGAAATTCCCTATATAGAAGCCGTCCTGAAAGAATGGAAATTGTATGTGGAAACACTTAACCATGTGCCCAGGATAAAGGAAATTCACCTTGGGGGAGGTACTCCTACTTTTTTCGCGCCGGAACATCTCAAAACGCTGATAGACGGAATTTTCAGATATGCGGAAAGAGCCTGCAATTATGAATTCGGATTCGAAGGGCATCCCAATAATACTACGGAAGCACATTTACAAACTCTGTATAAACTCGGTTTCCGCAGGGTGAGTTTTGGTATACAGGACTATGCCCCCCATGTACAACAGGCTATTCACCGGGTACAACCTTTTGAAAATGTGCTGAAAACGACCGAGATAGCCAGGGAAACAGGTTTTACCTCGGTATCTCACGACATTGTCTTCGGGTTGCCTTTTCAGACTCCCGAAGATGTGGAAAAAACCATGGCACTTACCATAACCCTGAAACCGGACAGGATAGCACTGTACAGTTACGCTCATGTGCCCTGGATAAACGGTAACGGACAACGGGGGTTCCGGGAGAAAGACCTTCCTTCGGGAAAAGAAAAACGGCTTTTGTATGAAACCGGGAAAAAATTGTTGCACAAAGCCGGGTATACCGAAATAGGGATGGATCATTTTGCCCTGGCTTCCGATCCGCTTTTCCAGGCTGCGGAAAACGGCACACTCCACCGGAACTTTATGGGATATACAACTTCGGACACTCACCTGCTCATAGGGCTCGGGGTTTCCGCCATAAGCGACAGCTGGTTCGGTTTTGCCCAGAATGTAAAAAGTATAGAAGAATACAGCGATCTCGTCAACAATAATATACTTCCTATCCGTAAAGGCCATATTCTGAACAATGAAGACCTTATCATCCGCCGGCATATACTCAATCTCATGTGTGGCTTTTATACTTCCTGGGAAAACCCGGCTATGCAGTTTACAGGTATCCCCGAGGTTCTTCATAAGCTGAAAGAAACCGAACAGGACGGTCTTGTGGAAATCCGTGATAGCGAAATAAGGATCACCCCGGCAGGAAAACCTTTCGTACGCAATATCTGTATGGCTTTTGATTTAAGATTACAACGAAAAAAACCGGAAACCAGGTTATTCAGTTCCACGGTTTAATTCGAACGCACTTAAAATATTTTTTGCGGTTATTTTGTTTTTTCAGCCGGGAATTCCTTTTAAGGGTTCCCGGCAATACCGGGTTTTCTGTTCATATAGATCCCCAGGTATAAATGTGTAGACATTTTCCTGGCGTTGTTCTTGGCCCGTTCGGCAAGTTCACCCCGAAACATCCGGTCTATGGTTTCAATCCATAATCGCATCCACTCCCCGAAGTGTTTTATTTCCACGGTATGATCTGTGGCAGTATCCATATGAATATGGGCTATCCTGGGATTTCCTTTGTAAACTGCCTTGTGAAAAAGATTGGATTCCCAGAAGTCCGTAAGCTTTTCCATATGTTCTTCCCAATCGGTGATCACCCGGTTAAAAAACGGGCCTATTTCCTCATTTTCCCGGACTTCTTCATAAAAGGAAGAAACGAGACTGGAAATATCTTTTCTGTTCTGAATATCTTTCATCTATCTGCGATTGTTATGGATCGGACTGAAAATCGGTTTTGCTACGGATACGCGAATAATTCACTATATCTGTGTATTCGCAACTAAAAATGTATAAAACTAATGACAAAAATAAGGCAAATGCATTTCTCCCTCTAAATCAACAGGACAAACGCATTAAATGCGACGTTTAATGGTTACAGGTTCCACAGGTGGCTGAGTGCCCAAGCGCAGCGAAGGGTGTATCGAAGCTACCGGGTTACAGGTTTGGAGATCCGGAACCTGAAACCTGGAACCTGAAACTTGCAACAAAAAACCCCCTCCAACTCCATCCCGATATATCGGGACTCCTCAATCCCGAACCGTAACACCGATACCGCTCACGGATTACTAATTACTGTTCCTCTCTTATATAATGCGTTTACCCTGCCTAAATCAATGACATTGTATATTATATGTGGCTTCATTAACTACAGGTCCGGGAGATATATACGGAATATTCAGACCAAGTCCTCTCAGGATAAAAATACACCCCATACATACGACAAAGACAGGAATCAGCTTCTGCAGTTTCTGCCGTGCCTTTTGTTTGAGTACATTGCCGAGATATATGAATACTGTCATCAGGGGTATGGTTCCCATTCCGAAAAAGGTCATAAACAAACCACTCTTCCACACCTCATCCGCCGTCATTGCCGCCAGGACAGCCATATATACCATTCCGCAGGGTAATAACCCGTTTAAAAGACCGGCCGCAAGGAATGTTCCGGCGGATTTTTTCTTCATAGCGGCTCCCAGACGGTTCTTCGCTATGGCAATCCCCCGGAAATACCATGCAGGCAATATACCGGACGGCATCCTAAGTCCTGGCAACAGCACAAGGACAATCATTGCAACACCGATAACCACGGACAATTGCTGCTGTATCCCGAACAGGCGGAAACCCAGTCCGAGAATTCCGAATAACAACCCGATAGCCGTGTATGTAAAAATCCGCCCCAGGTGATAGCTTGCCAACTGCAAGGTTTTTTTCTTAACGTTATCCCGGTCTACCGGCAACATCAATGCAATGGGGCCACACATACCAACGCAGTGAAATCCCCCGGCTATACCCAATATTATTGCAGATATAAGCATTTTATCCGTGTTTGTGTTATTACGTCTTTTAAAACAGATCAGTACGTGATTTTCTTATGAGTGAGAAACCGGTCATCGCCATACTGCCAGTCTATTTCCAGGTTCCATCTGCCGGGAAGTAACTTTCCGGACGGAATAAGTAAAAAAGTTTCAGTAAATGTAATGGGCATTTCAAAATCTTCCGCCCGGTCGGAGGGCCTGTAGAAAGATATCTTCCCGCTGATTTTTCGGGTATCTGCCAGTTCCGGAAAGTAAATATATATCCCTGCTTCCTTTTGCTCCACCCGAGGCTCCATCCCCTTATCATATGTCTGTTGTTCCCTGTCCATCTCCTTCTGGAAAGACAATTCCCTTGCATAATACGCATCGGTCACCAGTTGGTGATCGTATTTCTTCTGTGTATTCATCCGTATTACGAACGACATAATGAAGGTTATAAATCCGATAAAAGCAAGAACTATAGCCGTTCCCCAGTTTATTTTTATTCTTTTCATGGCTTTGTGTTTTTATGGTGCCGGTTATTTAAGAGACTTTCTGATTCGTTTTTCAATAAGTTGCCGGAAAAATCGGTTTTACCCTTCAACCTGATAATAAAACTACTACTATACTTCCTGTTTACTGTATGTTATCTATAATGTGCAGGTCCCTGAAAACTAACTTTAGTCGTTTCTATTTGTTTCCCGTTACGGAAAAGTCCAAGTTTTAATTTTGTCTTTTCTCCATCCAGGCGGGATAGAGGAATTCTAATAAACAGGGTACCTTCCGCAAACCCCTGCTCAGGGATTGTAAAATACCTGCCGGATACCTGTTTTACCTCCCCCTTGTCAGAAAGCAATCTGAAACTTACGCTGTCCAGCGTACCGGTTGTTTTGTTCATGGCTTTATAGGTATATACATTGCTGATAATATTTCCTTCTTCCCGCTGATACAACTGCCCGGGAAGGCGGAGCAGTGTAGCTTCCACTTCACTTCGCATAAGCAACATTCCTGTGAGTATCCCGACCAGTATAAATAATACGGCTGCATATCCTTTCATGCGCAACGTAAACCGAAAAGGTGTTTTGGTTCGGATATTTTCCTCATTCGTATACCGTATCAGCCCTTTGGAGAAGCCTACTCTTTCCATAATATGATCACAGGCATCTATACAGGCGGTGCAGTTCACACATTCCAGTTGGGTGCCGTTACGGATATCTATTCCCGTAGGACATACCTGTACGCATTGCAGGCAATCAATGCAATCTCCATTACCCAGTGCCTGCCTGTCTTCATTTTTACGGAATTTCTTTCTACCGTTCTCTCCTTCTCCCCTTTTATGGTCATATGCCACCACTACCGATTTTTCATCGAGCAGGGCGCCCTGTAATCTTCCATACGGGCAGGCTATGATACACACCTGCTCCCGAAACCAGGCAAATACGAAATAAAACACCCCGGTAAAGATGAGAAGAGGTACAAATGTTCCCGGGTGAGAAGCGGGACCTTCTTTGACATATGCCAGTAATACATCTCCTCCTATGAGGTAAGCGAGAAAAACATTGGCTATGAGAAAAGAAACAAACAGGAATACGCTCCACTTCAAAAGTCGCTTCCGTATCTTTTCCCCGTTCCAGACCTGCTTATGTAATCGCATCTGTGCACCGCGATCTCCTTCGATCCAGTATTCGATCTTTCGGAAAACCATTTCCATAAAAATGGTCTGCGGACATATCCACCCACAGAATATCCTCCCGAAAGCCACGGTAAAAAGCGCCAGGAAAACAACTCCGATGATCATGGAAAGCACAAAGAGATAGAAGTCCTGTGGCCAGAATGGGAAACCGAAAATATGAAACCGCCTTTCCAGTATGTTGAACAGTAAGAACTGGTTGCCGTTTACCTTTACAAAAGGTGCCGCGAAAAGGAATATAAGCAAGACATAACTCACCACGGTCCTGCGGGTATAATAGATACCAGAAGGTTTTTTCGGAAAAACCCAGGCCCTTTCTCCTTCGGCATTTACCGTACTTATGGAATCCCGGAAATTTTCGTTCTCTTGTGTCATGGCATTCTTTTACCTTTTATAAAAACAGGCTGCCCTAAATTAAGAAATAGCAATTCGGGATAACTGACGGCGTAACCTGTACTACGCCTTAACTAACAAAACCCCGGGCAGCCCGTATATTATATTACTCTACTTTTTCTTCCCAGATATCTCCCTCCGGTTCCTTGGGGTTTGCAGGAGTTGTTCCCTGCAAAGACAGTACGTAACTGGCTACCTGTTGTATTTCCCTGGGTCTCAGGGACTGCTTCCAGGCTATCATCCCTTTACCGGAACGCCCTCCTTCGGAAACGGTGTGAAACACATTTTTAATCCCCCCTCCCAATATCCAGTACCGATCGGCAAGGTTGGGGCCTATGCCCCCGCCGCCATCAGCCATATGACAGGCTACACAATTGGTCTGGAATATGTTTTTACCGGCTTCCAGGTCTCCCGTCTCCGTCAGCAGGGTTACCGTATTGGCATCTACCAGGTCTTTTGCGGTTTCCCTGTATTTAGCTATAGCTTCCTCTGCCCTGGCCACTTCTGCACGGTATTCTTCCTCCTGGCCGGGCCCTCCGAATATTTCAAAACGGACCATGTAGACCACGGCAAACACTATGGTAAGATAAAAACCGTATATCCACCAGGGCGGCAGGGAATTGTCCAGCTCCCGGATGCCGTCGTAATTATGGTCCAGAAGAATTTCTCCTTCCTGCTCCACCGGTTTCGACCTGGTGAGTTTTCGGAGCCATACCCGGTACCATACTTCCCCGGTCTCCTCAGCCTGCCGTTGTTCTTCCGTCATCATTATTTCCGTAAGTCGTCGCAATGCGGCCAGCACAGCCTCTATGGCGATAAGAATAATGGTAAAGACCAACAGGAATAAAAGAACCTCGGGATGTTCTATAAAAGCAGGCTTGTCCCCGGAATCGATAAAGTATTCCGCAGCGCCGAAAACAAGGGCTACTATGACAATAATTCGGAGATAAGATGAAAATGACCTCATAATTCTTCGTTTTCTTGTGATTCCAGGGGAATCTGTTTTACGGATTCTATATAATCTTTCTTCGCGGTAAATACCCACCAGAACAAGGCCAGGAAGAACAGGAAGAAAATGCACAGGGAAATGATGGGATATATCGCAACACCATCTATGCTTGCCAGGTGATCTTTGACGAATTTGAGCATGATTATGGTTTTTTATCGGTGATATTGTTACCTTCTTTTATTTTAATATCGGTTCCCAATCTTTGGAGATAGGCGATCAGGGCAACGATCTCCCGGTCTTTCATCTCCGTAAACTCTTCACCGCGTTCCCTTGCCATCTGCCTGTCTTCTTCATAGGATGTTACAAAGTCCGGATCGTTATGCAGGTTTTTTTCAATGGCATCCGCCTGTGTTTTCATATTTTCCTGTGCCCGTGCTATGTCTTCATCCGTATAGGGCACTCCCAGAGCCACCATGGCCTTCATTTTTCTTTCCGTATTGCTCCGGTCGTGTTTATCTCTTACCAACCATTTATAGCTGGGCATAATAGAGCCGGAAGATGTACTTTGCGGGTCCCACATATGGTTAAAGTGCCAGTTATCCGAATATTTTCCACCCACGCGAAACAGGTCCGGCCCCGTACGTTTACTTCCCCAGAGGAACGGGTGGTCATACACGTATTCTCCCAACCTGGAATACTCGCCATAACGCTCCACTTCGCTGCGAAACGGCCGTATCATTTGCGAATGACAGCCCACACAGCCTTCCCGGATGTATATGTCTCTTCCTTCCAGTTCCAGTGGGGTATACGGTTTTACGCTGCTTATGGTAGGTATGTTGGATTTTACCATGAGTGTAGGTACAATTTCCACAATACCGCCTATGAGAATTGCTATGGTAGCCAGTATGGTAAGCTGTACGGGGCGACGCTCCAGCCAGGTATGAAAACCTTCTCCGCGAACCTTACCTTTGGATACACGTTGCAGTGCAGGAGCCTCTGCCAGTTCGTCATTTACTCTATTCCCTTTCCGCATAGTTACCAAAACATTATACACTCCAACCAAAGCACCCAGAATATAAAGGGAGCCTCCTATGGCACGCATCCAGTACATAGGTATGATCTGTGTAACGGTTTCCAGGAAGTTGCCGTAGATCAGTGTTCCGTCCGGATTAAACTGTTTCCACATGGAAGCCTGGACAAAACCGGCCACATACATAGGCAGGGTGTAGAGTACAATCCCCAGCGTACCTATCCAGAAATGGAAGTTTGCCAGTGTATTGGAATACAGTTTCGTTCTGAACATTCTCGGCACCAGCCAGTAGATCATACCGAAAGTCAGAAATCCGTTCCATGCCAGGGCTCCTACGTGTACGTGAGCAATAACCCAGTCGGTAAAATGCGCTATGGCATTGACGTTTTTCAGAGAAAGCATAGGCCCCTCAAAGGTGGCCATACCGTAGCCGGTAATGGCAACCACCATAAATTTCAGTACGGGATCCGTACGTACTTTATCCCATGCCCCGCGCAGGGTAAGTAATCCGTTTATCATACCTCCCCAGGAAGGAGCTATAAGCATAATGGAAAATGCCACGCCCAGGTTTTGCGCCCAGTCCGGCAAAGCGGAATACAACAAATGGTGCGGCCCTGCCCAGATATAGATAAATATCAGTGACCAGAAGTGAACTATGGAAAGTTTATACGAATATATGGGCCTGTTTGCCGCTTTGGGCACAAAATAGTACATCAACCCCAGAAAAGGCGTTGTAAGAAAAAATGCAACCGCATTGTGTCCGTACCACCATTGTACCAGGGCATCCTGGACCCCTGCATAAACAGAGTAACTCTTCAGTGCGCTAACCGGAATTTCCAGGCTGTTGAATATGTGCAGTACAGCTACGGTAACAAAGGTTGCCAGGTAAAACCATACGGCAACATACAGGTGTCTCTGTCTCCGTTTGAGAACAGTACCTATCATGTTTACCCCAAAAGCTACCCACACCAGGGCTATGGCAATATCGATAGGCCATTCCAGTTCGGCATATTCCTTGGAAGTGGTGTACCCCAGCGGCAGGGTAATGGCGGCGGCAACAATAATAAGCTGCCATCCCCAGAAATTGAATTTACTCAGAAAATCACTGTACATCCGGGCCTTTAGCAACCGCTGGAGAGAATAATACACACCTGCAAAAATAGCATTCCCGACAAATGCAAAGATAACCGCATTGGTGTGTAATGGCCTTAAACGCCCGAAACTAAGCCAGGAAATACCCTCGGTGAGACCGGGGAATATAAATAAAAATGCAAGTAGCAGTCCCACCGCCATCCCGATAATTCCCCAGAACATAGTGGCCAGTAAAAACTTCCGTACAATTTTGTTATCGTAGTAAAATTGCTCTATTTCCATATTTATGATTGTTTATTATCTGTTTTATGAGACTCTTCTTCTTTTACCAGTTCGTCCTCGAAAAGCATACGTACCGACGGGGTATAGTTATCCTGATACTGACCGTTTCTTACGGCAGCTATAAAAGCCGCAAGGAAAACAACCGCTACCACGATACTCACTGTTATAAGAATATATATGACACTCATTCCGGTTTCTTTTGCCGTCAAAATTACTTTCCCGTAAGCGGGCAAAATATGATAAAAGTCATATTACGTTATTTTAAATCTCTACTGATAAAATTGGTGAGTACGGTTACAAAAACCACTATGGTCACAGAGCTCAGGGGCATGAGGATAGCCGCTATTACCGGAGCCAGTTGTCCGGAAACCGCAAAGGCCAGTCCGGCTATATTGTAGAGAAAAGAGAGTACGAAACTGATTTTAAGTACTTGTATCCCTTTCCTGGAAATATCTATGAACTGCGGAATGTCCCGAAAGCGGGAAGCATCGAGTATGGCATCGCACGCAGGGGAAAAGGCATTGGCATTTTCTGCGATTACCACTCCCACATCGCTTTGCTGTAAGGCACCGGCATCGTTGAGACCGTCGCCTACCATCATTACCCGGGCACCCCTGTTCCTGCACTGCCGAACGTAGTTAAGCTTATCTTTCGGTTTGCGGTTAAAAAGCATCTGTACGCCCGGAGGAAGCAGTCTCTCCAGGTAGGACCGTTCGCTTTCGTTATCCCCGCTCAGAATGGCAAGACGATATTTCCGGGATAACTTTTCAAATAAAAATAACATTCCTTCCCTGTACGTATTCCCGAAAGTAAACCTGCCGCGATACCGGTTATCCGTACGGATATGAACACTTGTTTTTCTCGGGATATCGGAATTTTCGTCTCCGGTAAATCCGGCAGAACCTATACGTATTCGCTTTTCCGTATATGTAGCCTCTATTCCTTCTCCCCGGTGTTCTACGAAAGTATCAGGTATACGTATACCGTTACTCTGCAGAATACTGTATAACTGCCTGCTCAACGGATGAGAAGAGTTCCGCAGGGTGCTTTTAAGCATATCTTTCTCCTCCGGCTCCAATGTGTCTCCTTCGTAAGTAATGGCTGCGGAATTGCCCGTGGTAATCGTCCCGGTTTTATCAAATATTATCGTATCTATTTTTGCCAGTCTCTCTATCACCGAGGCATTTTTCAAATAAAATTTCTTTCTTCCGAAAATACGTACCAGGTTTCCCAGGGCAAAGGGTGCGGACAGGGCCAGCGCACAGGGACAGGCTATAATAAGCACCGCGGTGAATGCGTTAAACGCAACATCCGTATAGCCGCGGTACAACCAGTATCCCAGGGATAAAAAAGCTATACCGAGCACTATAGGGGTAAAATAGCGGCTCACCGTATTGGTTATGGTACTATACCTGTCTTCCTTCTTCTCTCCGAAAGCGCTGTCGGACCACAACCGGGTAAGATAGCTTTGGGAAACAGAATTCACGGCTTCTATCTCCAGCAAACCGGACAATTGTCTCCCTCCTGCAAATAATTTGTCTCCCGGATGTTTTTCCACCGGGCTCGCTTCTCCTGTTACAAAGCTGTAATCAATAAGGGCGTTACCTTTTAAAAGTTTACCATCTACCGGGATGAGTTCTTCATTACGCACCAGGAAGCGGTCGCCCTTAACGATCTCATTGACCTGTACCGCTTCTTCCTTTTTGCCGGATACCCTCGTCACCGCTACCGGGAAATAGGATTTGTAGTCACGTTCGAAAGAAAGAAAATCGTACGTCCTTTGCTGCAGGTACCGCCCTATGGTCATAAAAAAGATCAGGCCGGTAAGACTGTCAAAAAATCCCTGGCCGTAACCGAAGGTTATATCAGCCAGGCTGCGAAAGAACATCACGGCAATTCCCAGGGCAATGGGAACATCTATGTTTAGCAGCCCGGAGCGGATACTTTTATAGGAGGATACGAAATAATCTCCCGCGACATAAAAAACTGCGGGCAATGACAGTGCAAACATCAGCCAGCGAAAAAACGGCTTGTACTGTTCCAGCCAGAATTCTTCCACTTCAAAATATTCCGGAAAAGACAGCAGCATCACATTGCCAAAGACAAAACCGGCTATCCCCAGCTTGTACAGCAACGACTTGTTCCCGGGGCCCGGGGCGGATTCCAGGTTCTGAAGGTTAATATTCGGTTCATATCCTATGGAAGCCAGCAGCTGTACTATTTCCTTCAGGGAAACGGTATTGCTGTCATATGTTATACGGATATTTTTTTTCGGAAAATCCACCTGCGATTCCCTTATACCTCCATGCAGTTTTTTCAGGTTCTCTAATATCCATATACAGGAACTGCAATGTATTCCGGGGATATAAAGACTGACAACATGTACGGGACCATCGTGAAACTCCAGGAGCTTCGCGGAAATATCCCTGTTGTCCAGAAAATCGTATTTCGAATGGATTTCCCCCGGCCGTATTCCGGGAGCTTCCTGCAGGTTGTAGTAACTCTCCAGGCCGTTACCTGCCAGAATGATGTAAACTGTTCTGCACCCGGTACAACAAAAATTCTTGTTATCATGTACTATATCCGTTCCTTTACAGGCAGCACCGCAATGAAAACAGGTTTTTCCGGTATCTTCCATATTCCATTGATTTTACAGCAAAAATGAGGATCAATAACCGGAAATTACATGACATTTATCAGTTGATATTTTGTAAATTTACTTCGGATTTCAACTGTAGGGATATGGACAGGTGCGAGCAATGTATAGTGCGGCAGTTCACTGCCCTCAATGCACTTACAAAAGATGAACTGATGCGGATGGCAGTATGCCGGACATCGGAGAATATACGGAAAGGACAGGTTTTATTTGCAGAAGGAGAGCATCTGAAAGGTGTGTACTGCATAAAAAGCGGTATTTGTAAACTTACCAAACTGAGTGCCAATGGCAGGGAGCAGATCGTAAAACTGGTGACCCGTGGTGATCTGCTCGGGCAGCGAAGCATATTGGGCGGTGAAAAGGTCAATCTCGGTGCTGTTGCGATAAGTGATATGGAAATCTGCCTGTTGCCGAAAAAAGACATCCTGAAATCCCTGGAAAGTAACAGGGAATTTTCTTCCGAAATGGTGAAAGATGTATGCCATGACCTGAAAAACGCTAACAATTCTACCGTAAACATGGCTCAAAAAACGGTAAGACAACGCCTGGCCGATACACTGCTATATCTTCACAATACCTTCGGTACGGATAACAACGGTTTTCTTCTGGCACAACTTACCCGGGAAGAACTGGCAGGCATGGTGGGTACGGCTACGGAATCGCTTATACGCATGCTTTCGGTACTTATGCGGGAAGGATATATCGAAACCGGGGGTAAAAAAATACAGATCAATAATGTAACCGAGCTGGAAAAAATTTCAAACGGTCAGGAAAGCACTTTATCCTGAAATCCCGGTGGCTTCGATACATCCCGAACATAGTTAAAGACACTCAGCCACCTCGCTTTGCTCAAAAACTGCAACTTGTAACTTGGAACCTGTAACAAAAAAATCCCCTCAACTCCGAATTGTAACACTGTTACCGATTACCAATTACTGTTCCTCTCTTATATAATGCGTTTACCCTGGTAATATCTCTTTTTAAATTTCACATCCCTTTAAAAATATTGTATATTTGTGCTATCCCCTTTCTACTTATTAAAATTGATAAAAAGAAAATATTCTTTTTACAATCGGTATGTACCATGTGCGTATTTTGGTACCTCCGTGAAATTCGCCCGGAATCCATGATTTGATGGATTTGCGGAGCGCATTTATATCAATGTTTATACCTGACCTGAAACACACCGCATTATGAAAAAAACTACCCGCGCTTTCTTATTGTTAATGTGCATTTTTACGGCATTGTCCCCAATGGGTTATGCACAGCATTTTTCGCTAAAACCTTTAAGAGACATACATCCGGTAAACAAGGAGCATTTCAGTTTTCCTTTTATAACAGACAGTACCGATGCTGCCATACGGATAAACACCTGGCTGCACGGTACTATTCTGGAAACACTTCCCGGACAATTTCAACATTCCCCTTTTGAGAAAATATGGCCAAAAAAGAGGTCCGCCCAAGGAGTAACCACACTTAATTATCTGGTATATGCCAATAATAACAGGTATATTTCCATAGACATTACCGGGGAATACTCCGGTACACACAGTTCCCGATTTTCGATCATTCAGAATTTCGATGCACAAAGCGGACAACCCATAACCCTGAATGACCTGTTTACTTCAAAGGGACTAAAAGATCTGCAACAACTGGCTATAAAACAAAGGGCAGACTTGCTGAACAGTTTTCTGACTTCCCTGGATACAACCAACCGGGACGATGCCAGGCAATATCAGAAATATGCGGATTGCCTTTCTTCCGTAAAAAAAGACGACCTGGTATACGATAAATTATTGCTCACCAACAACTCTCTCAAAGTTATTCGCAACAGTTGCTATTCCCATTCCGGTGACGTTTATGACCTGTTCGGTGACTTTGAAAATGAATTTGATACGGAACAGTTAAAGCCGTTCCTCAATGCGTATGGCAAACATCTTTTTTCTTCTGCCTCTTCGATAAACGACAGGTATTTTCAAAACAAAAAAAGTGATATCCGGATCGGGTTATACCGGGGTATAATAGAGCAACAACAGCCTGTAAGTATCTTTGTGGAAAAAATTTACGGCGACGGTTCGGTAAGAGCTTTTTGCTACTACGACAAGACTGCAAAAAGAATAGACCTGCAAACCGAAAGAAAACCGGACGGTTTTTATGAATTCCGGGAAATAGGGTCAGACCAGAAAACCATTACCGGCATCTTTCGTCTCAAATACGGTCATTCGTTTCACCTGGCAGGAGACTGGCGTTCCCCGGACGGGCCTTCGGCATACCAGGTAGACCTGCATTAAAGGGATTTGCCTATCAGCATACATTCATTCCACTTCATATATTCGGGGGACAGTTCGGCTATAATGGCAAGTCCTATACCGGCTATGCCTTCCAGGATGCCGGCCTCCGGTTGCCATCCCTGTCTGTCCCCTCCCCTCCATTGCATATAGCCTGCATATCCGTCGGGGTGTACGGCCATTTCCACTGCCCTTTGCTGCCAGAAACCAGCGGCCCGGGCAAATGCTTTGCGGCCCGTCTGCCGCTCCATATACCGGTACATGTGCATTATACCATAAGCACCGTGGCACAGGCCCGCATCCCGGATTCCCGCTTCTTCCATATCTTTCCGCAATGTGGAATGCTCCAGTACATTTAGCGCCCGAACACATAATTTGTCATCTTTCAGGGCTTTTCCCGCATGCCAGAGAGATAATGCTGTTCCCATATCTCCATAGCACCATCCGAGACGGTTTCTATTGCTTTTCTCACCGGAGTCTGTTATCCATACCGGAAAAAGAGAAGTTCCGGAAATTGTGCCCTCCCAGGATAAAATATAATTTACAGCGCCATTCAACAGAGGTTTAACCTCAGAAAACTCCGGGTAAACAAGAAGGCGGGACAGGAAGTTCACTATACCCGACATACCGTGAGACAGGCTCAGGTTGTAGCCTTTCAGTTGCTCTTCACGGATAAGCCAGGACTTCCATTTGTTACTGTTATTCCCTGTAATGGCAGCTTCCTTCAACCTGCGAACAACCTCGCTCAGTAGTTTGGCATAGCGCTCTTTTAACACTCCCGATTCCGTATTCCGGTAACGGATCAGAAAATAATGACCTATTCCCATTATGCCATGCAAAAAGTCGTAGAAATTATCGTCCGTGTACCGATCTATACAATCTGCAAGAAAACCATCCAGGGCGGGGAAAACCGTGTCGGTTTCCATATCGATAAAACCTTCTTCTCTCAAATGTTCCATACTCCACAAAGCACCGGATATACCGGAACAGTAGGTATGCATATCATAGCCATTATTAATCCGCTCAAAAACCTCGGACAATATTTCGCTCCCCACCCCTGCATAATATTCTTTCCCCGAAAACCTGGAGTAATAAAAACAGAACATAGCAATCCCGGAGATACCGGTAAGCACACCTATGTCTTTCATTTGCCGGTACTTTTTTTCCAGGACGATGCTAATCTCTTCCAGTTTGTCCCGTAATACAGCTTCGGGAGGTAGAGAGGTAAAGGTATCGGAATGTGATTCTGCCATTGGGAAAATTACTGGTTATACGTTGAACGTTGCTTGTTGTTCTTGTTTTTCTGTATCAAGTTACCCTATGGGCATGCAAAGACAATTGACTCACTAAATGTCCCGGTATCGGGATGCCCCGAGGTAGGTGACTTTGCTTCCGTTTTATGCGGTTATTTACTGAAGTAAAAAACACGGGCCGTAGCACCCGTTTAGAGTGTACGGCCCGCGATTGCAGTCTACTACTAATAACATTGCATTCCGGGAGGAGGGCAAGTGTTCAGGGGGCCGTTGGTAGGACAAAAATAAGTGTCCTCACAGAGAGGTCCGTCGGTAACGGCTCCTCCTTTGATTCCTTTGGTGCTCAGGTTGCTTACAACTTCTTTCTTCAGCTGTAAATTTTTCAGTGATTTTTTCATGGTAAGAAATTTTTGAAATTATGCCTACTCTTTCGATTAAAGGTTTTCGGCTTCCCCTTTTTTCCGGGGCAATGGAAACCTCCTGAAACAACAGGCTTCCAATGCATAGCAGGTTATATTTTTTTTAGTATACGACAAAATTTGTTTTATGCAGGTTTATCGGTAAATCCGTTTGATCCTAACTCTAAAGCCTGGCCGGCAGGCAGGGGAACCTGATTTTCCTCTCCCGATATTTATCAGGATCACCCTTTAGATGGGGTAAAAAATCGAGGAAATCCACCCGGACCGAATTTTGTCATATACTCTAAATTAAATTATTTTCACATATAAGGCTATCAAATATAGATCATTAACAGACATAAAAAAATCCCTGAAATCAGGGATTTTTATAGAAACAATTATTAACTCACGGCTTTAAGACGAAAACCGTTTACTCACTGGTTAGATTTGAAATACTCCATCCCGATAACAACCGGGATGCGTGGAATTGATTTTACAGGGACTCCCCGTATCTTCGGCTCACTTCTTTCCAGTTAATTATATTCCACAAGGCCTCCAGGTAATCCGGACGTTTGTTCTGGTATTTCAGGTAATAGGCATGTTCCCATACATCTACTCCCAGAATAGGGGTTCCCTTTTCCGGAGCATCTGTCATAAGCGGATTATCCTGGTTGGGACTGGATGTAACTGCCAGTTTCTTCTCGGAAGTGAGGATGAGCCATGCCCATCCGGACCCGAACCGGGTAGCCGCAGCGCCAAGAAATTTCTCTTTAAGCCCGTCCATTCCTCCGAAATCCCTCTTTATGGCTTTCATAAGCTCTTTAGAGGGTTTGGTATCTTTCTGCGGGGTAAGTACAGACCAGAACAGGGTATGGTTAAAGTGCCCTCCCGCATTATTGCGCACAGCCACGTCATAATCGGAAATATTACTGAAAATTGCCTCCAGTGAAGCGGGAGATTTACCTCCATTTTGCAACGCTTTATTCAGCTTGGCAACATATCCCGCATGATGTTTACTATAGTGAATCTCCATTGTCTGTGCATCTACAAAAGGTTCCAGGGCATCATAGGCATATGGCAGGGGCTCCTGCTGAAACTGGGCAGTCACTTGTTGCAAGGTCAGAACGGACAAGGCGATCAAAAAGGTGCTTACGGTTTTCATGGTATTATTCAAATTTATCGGTTATTAAAGATGTTCGGTAAAAGGATCGGCAAAAGCCGTTTTATCTCCGAACCTTGTTTCTTCGCCGTCATAAAGCAGGCAATTTTCCAGGTCGTTTATCATTTTTTCCCTGTCCATATCCTGTCCTATAAACACGAGTTCGTTAATGCGGTCTCCCCATTTTTTGCTCCACCTGTCTTCTATAATATCGCGGTTATCTAGGTAAGAAGGATAGCGGATCCTGTCGGCAAAAGGCATACTGCACCACCATACCCCTGCCCTCTCCAGTCTTGATGATCCTCCTGCCTGGGAGAAATTCAGGGCTTCATCGGGACGGGAAGCCAGCCAGAACAGTCCTTTGGCCCGGATAACGTTTCCGGGATATGCCTCGTTCAGATATTTCCACAAACGCTGCGGATGAAAAGGTCTCGCGTTACGAAAAACAAAAGATCCTATACCGTACTCCTCGGTTTCCGGGGTGTGTTGTTCAGCTTCCAGTTCTTTTTGCCATCCCGCGGATGCCTGGGCTTCTTCAAAGTCAAAAAGACCGGTATTTAAAATTTCTTTCGGATCTACCTTTCCGAAGACAGCTTCTACTATTTTGGCAGCAGGATTGAGTTTACCTATGGCAGCACGCAGCAATCCTATGGTTTGTTCGCCGGCAAGATCGGTTTTGTTCAGTATAATAACATTGGCAAATTCCACCTGGTCCGTGAGGAGGTTCACTATCGTACGGTAATCTCCTTCCATGTCGGTAAGTTTGCGGTCTGCCAGCAATTCGTCCGTTCCGAAATCTTTCAGAAAATTATGACTGTCTACTACGGTTACCATAGTATCTATATAGCTAAAAGCGGAAAGGTCTATACCGTTTTCCGGGTCCGCATACGAAAAAGTTTGTGCTACGGGAACGGGTTCGCTTATCCCGGTACTTTCAATAAGCAGGTAATCGAATTTTCCCTCCCGGGCCAGGTGCTCTACTTCTATCATAAGGTCCTCCCGAAGCGTACAGCAAATGCAGCCATTGCTCATTTCCACCAGTTTTTCTTCCGTTCGGGAAAGAACATTCTCGTTTTCCACTAACCGGGCATCTACATTTACCTCGCTCATATCATTGACAATTACAGCAACTTTCAATCCTTCCCTGTTGTGCAATATGTGGTTGAGCAGTGTAGTTTTCCCTGCTCCCAGGAAACCGCTTAACACGGTTACCGGTAATTTTTCGGTATTTCTTTTCATCTCAACAAATGCAACTTTATTGCAAATATATAAACATTCTGACAAATGCAACCATGTAGCACAAAAGAATTAAGAGAATAAGGTGGATAAACGCATATAAAACTATTCCTTGTTTCATCCGGATGTTATGGAATAAAGCTCTTTATAATCAAGGATTTTTTTCCTCTCTTAACGGCAATGTCATTTAGGACCAGGGTAAAGAAGAATCGCCTGCAAATACCGGAATTACAATCAAAAATGCTATGATGTATTTACCCCGGGAATACGGTGACCGGATGAAAAGTTGTGCCATATACAGGCTTGAAGCTTCCGGTTAGTATTTTCCAACTGAAGTGACTAAATGCTTCTACAAAAGCAGAAATGTATCCGGTTCCGGGTATTGAACTTCCCGAGTGGTATTTTTACAAAAAGTTTTGCGCTTTAATATTCTGTAGGCAAAAGCAGGGTTCTCCCTATCCAGTATAGGCAAAAAGACGTGTCCCGCGGCAACGGGACCGGGTGGTCTTCATTCTTTTTTTGCAGTACACGACCGTCCCTGTCCCGGAATTCGATACAGGTACCGTATATCCGGATAGATATAAAGGAAGTTTCGGGAATACAGGATGCTTCCCTGGCTATACGCAATAAGAGTTTCTGCGTTTTAAACAGGTCGCACATCACATATTTTACTCCTTCGGTATAATAAAACCCTAAAAAGGGGTGCTTATGAAGGGCTCCGGTACTCCGGAACCTTTCGATTTTCTTTTGAAATTCTACCTCGCTGGCAAACAGTGTTCTTATCATGTTAAGAAAAGGGCATAAAATTAAAAAAAATCAAGAAAATACCCGGTCCCAATACAGGACCGGTCTTTTCTCTTATTTCCGGGGTAGAAACACATAAGTCTGGAAAACTCACATACCTCACGAAAATAGAGAAATACTGGTCTTCAGGGAAGTTTTTGGCTTTTCATATTCGGGAATTCAGACAAGGAATACCTCCCCATTTCCTTCAATATTTATAACCGTTAACAGCGTTTTTTACCATCCCTGAAAATCAAAAATGTCAATAACATACAAATATTTTACACTACCTTTTTCTTCTCCCGGAGATGTGCCATAAATTCGGAAGGAGGCAGCCCTATAATACTTCGGAATACCGTACTGAACTTACTGTGGGATGAAAACCCACACTCCTTGGCCAGGTAGCTGATCTTATAATTCAGGTAATCGGGCGTCTCTTCCAGTTTTTTAACGATATAGTGTATCCGGAGTTCGTTAATATATGTATTAAAGTCTTTCCCTTTGTACTTGTTAATAATATAAGATAGGTATTTGGTATTGGTGCCTATCCTTGCTGCCAGTACAGAAGAAGAAATATTCCGCTCCGTGAATTTTCCGGATTCCTCGAAACGCGATAACTTGTTCATCAATAATTTCTCGGTTTTTTCAGGCATCAGTTCCGTCTCCCTTATCGTATTTCCCCTTTTTTCCGCAGGTATTGATGGCCCGGGATTCCTTTTCCTTACTTTCTTTAGTATTTTCCTGAATTTCCTGTACTTTTCCTTTTGCCGCTTACGATTTATGAATAGGAATAAAACTACCACCAACAGCAACAGGGAAACCAGGGCAATGATACCGTAGTACACCTGAGATGTCTTTACCTGTTCTTTATAAACCTGGTTGACGGCCTGGCTGTAGGTTTCCTGCCTGGCCTCTATTTCCCTGTCTATTACTTCCAGATACCGGTCATTGTAGAAGGCATATTTCTCCACATCCTCTACCGCTTTGTAATAGTTTGACAAAGCCCGGTAAACTTCTCCCTTGAGGGATACATCTCCGGAAGCATCGGCAAAACCAAGGGCTTTTTCCAGATGATTAAGAGCCAGAGAATAATCATTTTTCTCCATAAAAATTTTCCCCAGCCCCAGGTGAACCATTCCTTCCTGTATGGGCACTCCGTTAGTACCGGCAATAAAATCCAGGGCTTTGCGATAGTGGTACCGGGCAGAATCATTTTTGTGCAGCCTGTGATAATTTTCTCCGAGAGCTTTCTGTGTGGTCGCCAGGTGAAGGTTCCTTCGAAAGTCATCTTTCAGCAAAATAAAACAGGTACCGGCCTTATGTTCCAGTTGCACGGCTTCCCGAAAATTATTTTCAGCTATTGCGTAATACGCTTTTTCCTGGTACAAAAGGCCCCGATATTCGTTAGATATCTCTTCCTCCCTGATTTTTTCACTTATTGTTATACCTTTTTCCAGGTAACGCATTCCCACTTCGGGTAAACCGGATTCCCTGTATTGACTGGACAATGCTCCACAGGCCCTCGCCTGCCATTCGTAAATTCCGGCTTTGGAAGCCAGGCGCTCCCCTTCCAGTAAGTATTCAAGGGCTTTTTTCTTGTCTTTTTTACGTCTGTATAAACTGGACAGCAACAGCAGGGATTTTACTTTCTGAAGTTCTCCTACGGAGGCCCGGTAAAGGGAATCCGCCGTGTGGATCCCGTAACCGAGATCTTTATTGGCCGTATACAAACAATAGTAAATGCTATCAAAAGCATCTCGTTGTTGCGGCTTTGCCTTTTCTGCAAACAGAAACAGGAAAAACAGAAGAATACAATATTTTGTCATCCGGCAACGGTTGGTTAATCTGAAAAACAAAAGACTGGTTGCATACTTCCGGAATTTTTGAAGGGGCTACATCCGGAAAAATATCCGGGAAGAAAATACTACGGTGAACAGACTTTTCCTTCCCGAAATGGAAAAACAAATATACGTTTTAGGAATCACATATCACGAATATTCTGTAAATAATGGTCCATGCCCCTTTAGTTCCGGTCCGAAATCAGCTACAAAACGATGTTTTTTACCGGTTTATTATTCGTGGAGTACCAAAAAGGGGATCCTCGTATGATAACTTATCCGGGCCACGGTGGGTCTGAAGAGAGTTTGCTGGAAGAAATTCAGTTTCTTGGCCATCATGGCTATCCAGTCTATTTCTGTACTTTCCGAGAATTCTTCTATGGCTTCTCCCAGGTTTTTACGGACCATACGGTGAAAACTGTACTCCCTGCCACGAAGATAATCTTCGAGATGCTTTTTATTTATTTTCTGTTCTTCTCCCAGGTTTTCATGTTCGTTCTTCACAACGTGCAATATTCTTACGGCGGCAGAAAATTTGTCTGCCAGGAAAAACATCGTATCCAGCACCTTAGATGAATAGGGAATAGTATAATCGGTAGGAAAAACGATCTGTTCGGGTAAGTGAAAGACCGTGTCTTCCGGCACTACAAGTACCGGGCATTTTACCTTAGTAATAACGTCACCCGTATTACTTCCCACGATCATTTCCCTGAATCCGGAAGCCCCTTTTGTTCCCATTACAATCAGGTCTATATTCTTTTCTTTGACCTGTTTTCTTACGGCTTCTATAAAAAAGTCATATTCCGGTAGCGGAATGAAATCCGAATTGCTTTCCGGAAGTTCCTTCTTCATCCATAATGCCATTTTTTCCAGCTCTCCCTGTGATCGTGTGCGGGCGTCGGTGTCATACTCTTCGGGCAAGGCTACCAGCGGCATTCCTCCACCTGCATATACATATGGCTCCACCACGTTACACAGGTAAAAATTGCATCCGGAAGTATCGAACAGTAACATAGCATATCGGACAGCATTCCACGAGTTTTCGGAAAAATCCGTCGGGATAAGGATATTTTTCATCACATTTCTTATCTATCACGGACAAAAGTATGCGGAAGGAACAGAATAAAATATGATAAATATCAACCGGGATAACGGTCGGGTTACTGGTTATGGGTTATGGGTTATGGGTTACAAGTTGCAGGTTGCAGGTTGCAGGTTTCAGGTTTCAGGTTTCAGGTTTCAGTTTCAGGTTTCAGGTTTCAGGTTTCAGGTTTCAGGTTACAGGTTTCAGGTTACAGGTTGCAGGTTGCAGGTTACAGTTTAAAAAACGAGGTGGCTGAGTGACAGCCGCAGGCTGTTGTATCGAAGCTCCGCTTCCTGTTTTTTTAACGCATTTTTTCCAGTCCGGCTACATCCAATACCTTTATATTTCTGCCTTCTATAGCTATGAGGCCTTCTTTTTTTAGTTCGGACAGCGTACGGATAAAACTCTCGGGGGCTATTCCTGCCACGCTTGCCAGGTCGTTGCGCGAAATACGGATTTCGTGTTCGGGCTGGTGCTGAAGCTTTTCTACAAACCGCAAGATGGTACCCGCAGTTTTTTTTCGTACGGAGCCATATGCCATTTGCAGCAGTTTCTCCTTAACACCGGAGAGGTCGCCGGCAAGAAATTCTACCAGCTCCACAGCCAGTTGGTGGTTATTCTTTAATATTCCGGCAAAGGAATCTTTGCGCACGCCATAGAGTGTGGTCTTTTTGAGTGCCGTTGCAGATTCTTCGTAAGGGATGTTCTGTGTAAAGGAGTAGTATCCGAAAAAATCGTCATCCCTGCTTATATCCGTAATCAGTTCTTTACCGTATTCTTCGATACGATGTGTTTTTACCATGCCCTTTTCCACCAGGTAAATAAAATTGGCGTGATTACCTTCGGAATAAATGATATCTCCTTCTTCAAAGGTAAAATACTCGCCTTCGTCGGTAAAGAAATTTTTGAGTTCGTTAATGTTTCGTATTTCTTCTTCATCTTCTTCCGCAGGCGGTACGGATATCGTACTTTCTTTAAGAAGGGATACTTTGGCCAGCCTGCTTTCTATGGCACTTACCAGCTCTTGTTCTTCAAAAGGTTTGGTCAGATAATCATCGGCTCCCAGGTCCATCCCTTTTCGCACTTCCTTCCGCTCGGTTCTGGCCGAAAGGAATATAAACGGAATCTGCCTGGTTCCGGAATTGGCAGAAAGCGCTTCCAGTACACCATATCCGTCCAGTTCGGGCATCATAATGTCACATACGATAATATCGGGGGTTTCCTCCACTGCCAGGGACACCCCTTTTACACCATTGGGGGCCGTAAGTATTTCATATCCGGATAACTCAAGTAATTCTGCCGTACTTTCACGCAAAACAGGATCATCTTCAATAAGCAATATTTTTTTCATGGTCAGGTAGTTTTACCGTAAATGTCGTTCCTTTTCCTTCTTCACTATTAAAATCTATTTCTCCGCCCAGGTTTTCGAGGTGGCTTTTCACAATATTAAGACCTATTCCCGTACCCTGGTCTATGATAGCATTCCTGGCCCGGAAATACCTGCTGAAAATATACTTCTGGTCTTCTTCCGGAATGCCTATGCCGTGGTCTTTTATCTTAAAGACAAACAGGTTTCCCTCCTGTTCCACACTGATGTCTATTTCGGTATGTTCGGGGGAATATTTGACAGCATTACGCACCAGGTTGGAAAGGATGAGTTCCAGTATTTTTTCGTCCTGGCAAATAACATAATCGTCTATATCATCGGGGAAATTGATCCTTTGCCCTGTTTTCAGCAGCATATTGGCGTCGTATATGACCTCGTTGAATACCCTGGTAATATGAAAAGGGGCAAACGTGTATTTTTCCTTACCGGCGTCTATACGCTCTACGGAAAGAAAATCGTTCAGTATATTGTTCAGGTACCGGACCTTGTTTTTAATGGTTTCCAGGTGTTTTTCCCGTTTTTCCTGTTGTTCGCCTTCCGTATATTTCCCTATAAGTGTAGCCGAAACAAGGATACTGCTCAAAGGAGTTTTAAATTCATGGGAAACGAGTGAAAGGAACTTGGTTTTCAGTTCGTTGAGTTCTTTTTCTTTCCGAAGCGCGTTCTTGATTTTATTTTCCGCTTCTGTCCTTCGTTTCACTTCCTTTTTCAGCAGGCTTACGGATTCTTTAAGTTCTTCGGTGCGGATTTCTACTTTTTCTTCCAGTTCTTCATTCAGCTGCCGGATCCTGTTTTCGGCTTCCCGGCTCACGGTAACATCCATGACCAGCGCCACCACAAACTTTTTGTCGTTTGCGGTAAACGGGTTAAGCCCTATCTCCACGGGGAGTTGGGCACCATCTTTGCGAATTCCCCACAGGTTCCTTCCCGCGGCCATCTTGCGTTTGCTGGACTTTTCGTAATAATTGCTGAAATGTGTATCGTGATTGTGATGATAGTTCGAAGGAATAAGTATATCCAGTTTTTTGCCGACCAGTTCGTCTTTTACATAACCGAACATGTTTTCCAGGGTAGAGTTGACCGCCACTATATTTTTTTCCCCGTCCACCACCAGAATACCTTCCGATATGGTTTCGAGAAGAATACCGAAAACATCTTCTTCCTGTTGGAAAAACTTCATCACAATTTACCTGTATTTACAAAAGTTTAAGCAGACTACCATATTTACTATACCAGGGCTTTCAAAGATAGGGATTTAAAGTAAACCTGAAAATAGATGTATCTTTTTAAACTGACATATAAAACAAAAAGCGGAACAGGAGAAAATAGCAGTCTCTCCCGTTCCGCTCAAATATTAAAAATGATTGTTATCTGATTTTTCGCCATTTCATATCGTTCGGGATATTGCCGTAACGTTACTTCCAAACCTTTCAAAAGCTGCTTTTTCCAGTGCTTCCCTGTGATCGGGATGCGCTATGGAAATCAGGGCTCTTGCTCTTTCTTTCAGGTTTTTGCCAAAGAGGTCCACCACGCCGTACTCCGTAGCTACATAATGTACATGTGCCCTGGTGGTGGTAACCCCGGCCCCCTGTTTGAGGAAGGGAACTATTTTGGATATGTTCTTTGTGGTTATCGACGGCAATGCTATGATGGCCTTTCCGCCTTCCGAAAGGGATGCTCCCCGGATAAAATCCATCTGCCCGCCCACTCCGGAATATTGCATGGCCCCAATACTGTCGGCACATACCTGCCCGGTAAGGTCTATTTCAATAGCGCTGTTAATAGCCGTTACTTTGGGGTTCTTCCGGATAATGGCCGTATCGTTGGTATACGCCGCTTCCTTGAAATGCACAACGGGGTTGTCGTCCAGGAAACGGTACAGGGCCGGCGATCCTACGGCAAAGCACGTAACCAGCTTTCCGCGTTTGATACACTTTTCTTCCCCGGTGATCACCCCTGCTTCTACCAGGGGCAGGATACCGTCAGAGAACATTTCGGTATGTACACCAAGCCTCTTATGGTTTCCGAGCTGGCTCAGAACCCCGTTGGGAATTCCTCCTATTCCCATCTGCAGCGTAGCGCCGTCCTCTATCAGTCCGGCTACGTGATAACCTATACGTTTTTCTATTTCTGAGGGCTCCTTCATTTCCGTACAATATATGGGTTCGTCCGCAAATATGGCGGCATCTATTTTATTGCTATGGATAATGCCGTCCCCGTGTGTCTTGGGTACATTGGGGTTCACCTGTGCTATAACCTTCTTAGCGGCACTGATTGCCGGAAGCGTGATGTCTACGGAAGTTCCCAGGGAACAATACCCGTGCCTGTCCGGCGGGGAAACCTGGACGAAGGCCACATCTATAGGCAAGAGATTCTGCCGGAAAAGAAGATGTATCTCACTCAGAAACACAGGAATGTAATCGCCATGACTGGAATTTACTGCGGGACGGACATTACCCCCTACAAAAAAGCTGTTGATGCGGAAGGTTTCACTATACGGATGTTTGGTATAAAGGGCCTCTCCTTCGGTATGCATCTGCACGATCTCTATATTCTCCAATTCGTTGTACCGCTTGCAAAGGGCACTTATCAAGGTATTAGGGGTCATTGCCGCTCCCTGAAAAAACATCCGGCTCCCCGAGGTTACCAGGGCAACGGCTTCTTCTGCTGTAGTGTAATGTAACATGTCTATATAAATTTAAACAATCTGTTTTCTATTATTCTCCCCCGGCAGAGACCTCGGTTTATTTAGCGATTTTAAGGGACAAATCAAAATATATATCTATCTTTTCATCCACAACAATGAGTCCGAGCATCTTTTTCGGTGGCTGCAATCCGAAATCACGGATATCCAGTGGTAAGATCCCCGAACATTGCAATCTCCCCTCCGTATCCAGTTGTACGGGAATATTATACGTTTTGATCACCCCTGCAATAGTAATGGAAATAAGGGCGGTCGTTTTCCCGGTTTTATAGGTTACTTCCTTCAGGTTCAAATCTATGTACGGGTAGGTTTCGGTTTGCAAAAGACTGTGAAAATCTCTGTTGATACCTTTTCCCCCGCACCCGAATCCTTTGTTTTCCAACCGGATCAGGGCCTGGTCAAAAATCATTCTGTCCTGTTTTTTTCTAAAGCTAACGGGAACGGATGTTTCCAGGAGTTCACGATCATAAACACAGGTAAAATCGCGTACATTGGCAGAGCCCTTTAAGTACAGTTCGCTTCCCTTCCCTATCCGTACCACACATTTCTCTTCGGAAAAAGGGTTACCCGACCAGAACAGGGTAAACATCAGTATTATACTTATCCGGAAGATCATTTCTATTGTTTTAACAAATTACAAAGCTGTTTCCGGAGTGCCGGGCTTTTCGGATACCATGGCTATGGCTCCCCGGAACAGCTTTGATTTATTTTAAAATCCTGCCCCCAATAGTCCCGATCTATCGGAATCCGGATCCATGGCAGCTACTTTGGTTTCTGTAGACTTTAACTTTGCTGGTAGTTAAGTTAATAGGTTATTGGGTTATTAAGTTATTTAGTCAACACTCACTAACCTATTAACTATGGCTATTTCCCCGCCTGCGGGACGGGCAGGATTGCCGCTTCCTAACCTCCGGACTTGTAGTCCAAAGTGATTTATTTTATGAATTCCGATCAGAAACTGATTACCGCTTCAACCATAAATCCGTCGAATTTACCGTTGTTCAGGATGCTTGCAGTGTCAAAACCATCGTATTTCTGGTTCACGTATTCCAGTTTGGCCAGTATATTTTTGGTCATAAACCATCCTGCACCGAGTTGAAACCTGGTAATATCCACATCGTTATAAGAAAGGGTCTCTTCTCCTGTTGCCAGGTTGTATTTTCCACCTATATAGAAGTTCTCCGTATTTCCGAAGCGATACAGGAGTTCTGCTCCATACTGGTTCCACACCCGCGTATCGGTCTCCCCGGCAGCTTTACCGGAAGATCTTTCGTACATCCCGAAGAATTCCAGCCCGTTGTATTTTACGAAGGGGTTTATCATCACCGCCGTAAGCTGGCTGTTAAATCCGGGGTCGTACCTTCCGGAAGTAAAATTACCTTTAGATGTAGCTTCTTCGTTTTCCATTACAAAATAATACCTGGACCCTGCCCTGTCTCCGGCGTATAAATACGTCCTGGAAGAATGGGCCGTGTGGTATAAAGATCCTGTAAGGCGTAGTCTCAAATCCGGTTGTACCTGTTTGTCGTATCCTAGTTTTGCCAGGAAAGACGGACTGGTTTTACCCGGTTGGTCCACGGCCTGGTTAAGCTTTCCGTTGGATATCCCCAACATGGAGATAAAACCGTTTTTCCTGTAATATACTTCGGCACCTACTTCCGTGGTAAAGGCATCCATAATATAGTTTCCTACGAAAGGGTTATAGATGGCCTGGGCATTATCTGACCTTCGGAAATGTGCATCCCCGTAGTTGTTCTCCATATGCCCTATTTTAACAGTAACGTATTTCATTACATCTTCCAGGAACCCGGGACTTATAAAGTCCAGTTTATCAATCTGGAAATAACCTCCTTTTACATAAGGTTCCGGGTGGTGGCGGGAAGAGAGATAGGTCCTCAAATGCATGCGCACACCGTCAAAAAGGGCCACATCAAGGTCCAGGTTGGCTGTTGCCAGGTTAAAGTTATCTCCTATTTCCTTCAGCGCTATACTACCGCTGTTACTGTGATCCAGGGCCTGGAACTGCAGGGTGGACGCTCCTCCTATACGTACCCTTACCCCGTCAAAGGTAGATATGGTATCTTTAGGACTTTCAAAAACGTTTATCCCGTTTTTGTCCGGACTCCTGTAATTGTCCGGGTTTCTCTGCTGGGCACTTACCGTCACGGTAAACATACCACATATGGCCAGTAATCCAATAGTCGTTAATTTTTTCATGATTGTTTGTTTAAAAAATATTATCTGTACTTAGTTATAGGTCATTTCAAATTTCACCGTAACCTTTTCTCCTGTTTTTACGGTTCCCAGGAGTGCCGTAGGCGGTTCCACGCCGTAGTCGGTCATCACTATATCGGTACTGCCGGAAAGGTGTATTTTATCCTGGAGTACTACTGTTAATGTAAGTGATACTTTTTTGCTTACTCCCGCTATGGTCAGATTACCCGGTATTTCAACCTGGTACTGTCCTGTCCCGGTTTCTTTTATAGCCGTAGCTTTGTCCGAACGGAAAGATATTTCCTTATGATCCTTACTTTTAAGGGCTTTATACGTGTTTTTGTCCATTCCGCCCTTTCCGCTTTTCAAACCTTCTACGGCAAGGGTAAACGATAAGTTCTCCACGGATTTCAACAAGTTTTCTTCTGCCGAAATGGTCCCTTTTCCCTGGAAAGATGTTGCTTCGAGTTCCCAGTCGTGCAGATTGGAAGTACCCAGTACCTGTAACTTACTTTCGGAAGATACTACGTGAAGTTCCTGCGCCGTGGCAAACGGACAGAAGAGAATAATTCCCAGCAAAGCTCCTGCTATTTTTCCTTTTAATAGTTTTGTTTTTTTCATCTGTTCTTTTTTATTTGTTTTTAATTGGTCAGATGTAATTCGCCATTGAACATTTTGTCCCGATAGTCCCGATAATTATCGGGATCGGGAGGTATCAACTCGCATTGTTATGGCTCATTTCATCATAGTAACATTTTTATAAGGTCTTTTACCTCGTCTTTATTTACAGGACAAAAATGGGGTGAAAGGAAATCTTATAACATGATATTTATCAGGTCCGGTAGAAATGCCTGAAGGGTGTTATAAAAAAGGATACGGAATAAAATTGCGGAAAGACAGCATAACTGTATGTATGGACAAAACACCATACAAATTGTTAGTAGTGTAATGGTATTTTGAAAATCCTGTGGGGAGATTAACCTGTTCCCGGACAGGCTTAAGAGGAATAGATTGCTTACAGGCCGGAGAATTTCGGGGCTTTCATATATAGGTACAAGTGCTTGTAATCCGGATTTTTTACGCTATGATAATGTTTGGAAATCAGGAAAGATTGTTTTCTGCGTTGCGATGAACATCTTCTGAACTCATCAACTTCGAAACCCGGACGGTCTCTGCTAAAAACTATATTTTTAGGATATAAATTTCAAACCTGGTCCAAATTAAGACCAGAAAAAGGAAGAAAGGAAATATAAAAATCGAAACCCGGGCAAACTACCTCCTATTGCCCGGGCTTCTCAGATAACTACTCTCTAAATCAGCATCTGTTTTATTACAACTCCGGATAGAGATGTTTTATGGCTATCAGGTCATTCGGAGTAAAAGGACGGTTGGTACCATCAGAGCATGCGAGCATCCAGGACGGATCGGACTGCGGATCTGCCCCGGTCGGGGTTCCTGTAATATGATACGGAACTTCACCCGGATCGAGCTCGGTTTCATCATACGGATTGTTTATTCCATACTGGAAACGAAGAATAAGAGCTTGCAGCGGACTGATGTACTGACCGCAACTCAGGCTGCGATCGTGCAGATCGGTATGGCGGAAACCGATGGCGTGTCCTATTTCGTGGGCGATGGTAGTCACAAAATCCGCCCGGTTTGTCTGTGGGTTGTAATGATCTATACTGAGGTCGATCTGGGGGGCCGGGTTTCCGTCGGCATCGGGAAAACCGTAAGATTGTCCTAATACATCTCCATTTTCAAACTGCCTTCCTTTAATTACAATATCGGGAGTTTCCGTAGAATTGGCGTCGAGCAGTTCAAAATCGAGAACCAGGTCCAGTTCGTTAAACCGCGCTATGGCCTCTTCCGTCGAATTGTAAAAATAGGTTTGCTGTGCCCCGGCATCTACCTTGATCTTCAGCGTACGGGTACTGCTTCCTACATCTACTTTAAAAGGACTGCTGTACTGCTCCGGAGAAGGGGTTCCGGTAATGGTATTGTACATGAGTTCTTTCTGGTATTCTATAGCTTCGGCGGTTAAAAAGATATCTCCTTCCACGAGGTATCCGCCGTCGGTCTTAATGACACCTTCGGGAGAAAAACCGGCGAGGAATATGTTTTCTTTTTCTTCGTCACTGATTTCCATTCGGGTGCTGTTGTCCATCACATCAGTGTCTTCCTTTTCACAACCTACGAGCATAAATGCCGTACAGACTGCGGGTATGGTGTATTTCAATCGGATCTGGGCTATAATATTTTTCATTTTAGGTCATATTTGAGTTTATTGGTGTTTAGAAAAAATGATTATTACGCTTTTTTAGCGGTATTACATCCGGACATAGCCTTCAGGCAACCGGACCCCGGCAGGAAGTTATGCGGGGGATAACGGGCACGCATTAAAAATACTTGGATCATAGTTTAAATTTTAGTTAAGTTAAGGACATCGCGGAGCGACTTCATACAGGTTTCAGTAATTTTGGTTCCTATTTTTCCGGATAGATAAAAACCTTCTTTCGCGAAATGGTTTCTCCTTATACAAGAAGAATTAACCTGTTAAAATCCAAAAGTATTCATAAAATAACGGACATTTTATCCCCTTTTCGCAAACCTTTGTCCCAAAAACGCAACGGGGACTGTTGGGTTACAAGTTGTAGGTTTAGGCCAAAGCGTAGGCGGCTGAGTGCCCAGGCGCAGCGATGGGTGTATCGAAGCCCAGGTTCCAGGTTACAAGTTGCAGGTTGCAGGTTTCTTGCATGTTTGGGCCAGAGCCTAGGCGGCTGAGTGCCCAAGCGTAACGATGGGTGTATCGAAGCCCAGGTTACAAGTTGCAGGTTGTAGGTTTCTTGCATGTTTGGCATAAAGCGAGGTGGCTGAGTGACGGTCGCAGACTGTTGTATCGAAGCTACCGGGTTGCAGGTTCCAAGTTTGGCCCAGAGCGTAGGCGGCTGAGTGTTCCGGCTCCGCCGGAATGTATCGAAGCCCCGGGTTCCGGGCTTTTACCCGTTAAAAAATTTCAAAAGACTTTGAATTCTTTGGGCAGGCAACCGTGGAACCTTTTAAAAATACGGCTGAAATGCCCGAGGTGCTGGTAACCTACCATCCGGGCTACCTCAGATACGGAATACCTGCCCTGGGCTAGCAGCTCGCCTGCCCTGTTCATACGGGATTGCAGATAGAAATTATAGTACGTTATACCATAGGCGGATTTGAAGAGAGCTTCGAATTTTCGTTCGCTCATTCCCAGTGTTCTGGAAATTTCGGCTATGGCCGGAGGAGATGTTTCAGAAGCCACCGCGGCCAGTAATTGTTCCCGCGCATAAGACATCTGTTCCATGTAATAGCGCGATACCGGTGCATCTTCTTCCTCCGAATACACCAGGAGTTTTTTGAAATACCGGTCCAGCAGGCTGTAAACACATGCCTTGATCGCAAATTTATCATTTTTGGACAGGACATCGCTTTTATTCAACTTATCCATTTCCTCAAAAATAGCCTGGTTGATCTGCATCCGGTGATACCGGAACCGGCCAGATTTTATTTCGGTCAGCACCGGGTGACCGGGCGGAAAAAGATGATCGAGATAGTACAGCAGAAAATCCCGGCTCATGGATATACCGATAAGCAGAGAATCCTGTTTTATCCCTCCTTCGAGCTTAACCTTAAAATAGGATCCGGAAGAAACCAGGAAAGATTGGGGAATACCGGACCCTGTTTTCGACAACACTTTTTCAAATGCCGATACCGTAGCGGGATGGGCGGAAAGTTCCAGTTTAAGGAAATAATACTCTTCCCCGGGAGACGGTAACCAGATCAGGGAATTTTCCGGTAGCTGGTCCGTACTGCTGTATCGGGCAAAGTTCAGGATAAGCCCCTGCTCTATCTCCTCATAGGCACATTCCATATGAGCATTGGGGAATCTCGCTACCATCCAGTTATCCCTGACGTAGATATGACGGTCCAAGTTGTATTTACCGGACTGTTCTATCAGCTTGTCAAAAAAACTTTTGTCGTAAGCAAAACTAAAAAACCATTCCATATTTCCACCTTTTACTGCCGGGCAGCAAGCTCTCTATCTTTTTAACAGAGACTCAGAAAAGATGTTAATCCCTTAAAAGAAATTTTGTTTTTTTTGATTTTATTTTAGGTATATCATTTTTAAAGTCTCACCGAGCTCCTCCCTTTTGATAAAGGGAGGTGGCACACCATAAGGTGTGACGGAGGGTTAGAAAGCCCAGGCCATAGGAAAACATTGACGTTTAGGAATAAACCTGAGGCTTGGATTTGGTCAAACTCCCCGCCTCCGGTCAAAGACCGGAAACACCTTTCTTCTCCCGATAATCATCGGGATGAAGAGTGGAGCTTTTAAGCGATGATATCAAAAGTTAAAATCACCTCGACAACTAAAATTTTAACGCACCAGTTGTATTTCGCTCCTTTGAATTTTTTCATGTACTGAAACGACCTTTAAACTTTTTCCAATTAGCTAAAAGTTAGACCTCACCATATTTGCAGCCAGTTCTGAAGTAACAAAATCTACCGGGATTATTCCGTAACGTCCTTTATCCGCCGTGGAAAAATAGCTGTTCAGCATAGGGTTTATTTCATCCGATACTCCCGGTATATTGGGTATGGCCCATAATATTTGCTTATAACCGCTGGCAAAGCTGACATAAAGGGTATTGTCCGTAGCCTCTCCTTCAAAAGCTTCTTCCATAACCTGGACAACTTTATCAAACTTGGTAGTATTATTACTCACCACGTATTCATCCTGTACGCGTAGTGAATAATTGCCGTTATTGATGGTAAAAGTAGCCTTGTCCGCCCAGTTATGGCTTGCATTCATTCCGATATTTTCACTAGCGCCAAACCTTCGGAATAATACTATTTTCCCCCTGGCTTCTCCCAACGTGGGAATACCGGGAGCCAGGTGCCAGAGTGCGGCATCCTGCTGTACGTAGGTATTGAATTCTTCGGGAAAAGACATCGTATTACCTTCGGCATTATATTCTTCCTTAACACTCATAATAATCGTTTCATCCGGATGCTGTTGCAGGAATTGTTTACACGCATTCAGTACATCGTCGAAATTCAGGTGCTGGTATATTGAACCGTGATGGATAACAAAGGCATCCTGGTAATGCCGGCAACGGATATCCAGAAAGCGAACCCCGGCCTGTAATTGTTCCGAAATGGAAAGCGACTGGGTTTTGGCAGTTCCGCTAACGGGTTCGTGTCGTGCACCGCTATCGTGTGTTCCGGGTATTGTTAGGCTGTTCAAAGAAACGGCATCGGGTAAATAAGACATCCAGTTTGCCACGTCTTCTTCATTGAAAACGGTAACATGAGAAATCTCTTCCGGGTTTAACATCCCGTCTTTTAAAGTGTTTACGGGTAATTCATCTTCCTGTGTACAGGAAAAAAGTGTGGTCATGGCAACAACGGCCAGCCATAGGTTTTGTTTTAAGCAGGTCATGTTCTGTTTTTTGGGTTGTTATAAATTATTGGTTAAGTAATAAGATTTTAAGGCAATATAATCTTTTACGGGCAAAGTTTTGTTATGTATATATTATGAATAGGTTCAAAAAGTGTACCTGTACCTTCATGGTTTGTGCTTATTAAGGTAACGTGAGTTTCGATTTATATCATACAGAATAACAGATGGTTAACTTAACCCCGTCAGGTCGAGCGCAGTCGAGACCTCTTTTATAGGAGTTAATCCCCCAAAACCTCTCGACTTTAGTTCCTGGCCGGCAGGCGGGTATCCTGAGCCAAGTCGAAGGGCTAGAGGTGACAGCACTATTTTGACTCAAGAACCTTATAACCAGCATATTTGGTCTTGTCTTAAATCGAACTCACTTTGATATATATATAACGCATAATAGAAGAATGTTTACACGGTGTTACAAACGCCCTGATAGGCAGGCATCTGTTTCCGCTACGCTTAAACGAGGGGCGGCTAGTCTTGTTTGTTTTACAAAATACAGTTTTGGATGCCCCTCAGAAAGGCACTTAAGGTATTTGTCGGTCATCGACGTGCAGGGGGCTGCGGGATCAGAGACATTCGCCTTTAACATTTCGTAGAACGGGTTTTGTCTATTTCTTCCTGGCTGTCTTAACAAGTCCTTTCCCGGGCGTTGCAAACGCCCGGAACGATAGGCCCTCGTTTCCGCTTTGCTCAAACGAGGGCCAGTGGGGCCTGGTCAATGAAAAGGTTTAAACAAGTTACAAAAATGTGGTTCAACCTTATGAAACACCGTTTTGGAAACTCCTCAGAGAGGAGCGCAACGTATTTGGCCTGTCATGGATGTGCAGTGGGCTGCGAAGTCGGAGACGTTCGCAGAGCACAGAACACTTCGTAGAGCGGGATTCCTCAAGAGCACACTCCGTAGAGCCGAGAAAAGCATTAAAAGTATAATCAGCTCTACTAATATTATCTTATATACTAAGAAAGTTACCACCACCTAATATTATTACGAACAGAATATCCCATCAATATCACAACTACAGTTGAAAGTATTATATATGCCCAACTAAAAAGTCTGAATAAATGATTTTCTTCTTTTGTCCGTTTACTAAACCTTTCAATTATGTCTTTATAACGTTTATTGTAGGTGAAATATAGGTAATTAAACGTTATAAAAATAGTTGGAACAATTAATGTTTCATTAGAAAAATATACATACCTGCTTTTCTGAATATGAAAAATTATTAAATCTCGTATGACTAAAAAATTCATCATCTGCAACGCTGAAATAAATAATATAGTTGAGAACAGTGGTGGAGCTGATTCATCTTTCCATTTAGAATTAGAATAATATTTAAATTGCGTGTAAAAAAAATAATGATACCACATACTTAATAAATTTTTACCAATTTGGGGCATTATGAACTGCATTAAAATACCAACTCCTTTCTACTATAGACTTACCAATCCCTGTACCTAAACTCCAATATACAACCTCTGGCCTCTTTAATCCTAATGCAGCGGCATCTACCCCGCTCTGCGAAGTTTGCAACTTCGCTGCCCAAACCCTCAATGAAAAGAAAAAAAACGAAAAACGCCTCTCTGAGGCGTATCCCGATTTCTCACAAGTCTTCCTTCATTTATAGCTGGCAATGACCTGGTCAATGAAAAGGTTTTAAATAAGTTACAAAAATGTGGTTCAACCTTATGAAACACCGTTTTGGAAGCCCCTCAGAGAGGAGCGCAACGTATTTGGCCTGTCCTTGATGTGCAGTGAGCTGCGAAGTCGGAGACGTTCGCAGAGCACGGAACACTTCGTAGAGCAGGTGTTTCCCGTGATCCCATTTCTAAATATGAGCGTGACGATATTATTCCATCCGTTGAGAACGCCTATAAAATTGCACAGGTTTTAGGTGTTTCTTTGGATTATTTGGTTTCGGAAGATGACAGTTTAGAGGTCGTGGACATTGATATGCTCAACTGTATGAAAGAGATTCAGCGACTTACTGAAGAGTATAAAACTACTGTCATTAAAATCATTGATGCCTTTATCCATCATACCAAGACCAAAAAAGCTAATGCATAAAAAAACCACCCGAAGGTGGTTTTGATTTATTCTTTTTTTAAAGATATATTTACTGTACTCTTTTTTTGGTAGATTTCCTTCGTCTCGTGCCCATCAGCATAACCATCCAAAGAAACTTTTACTTCTACAAAAGCACCTTTGTCAAAACTAACCTTATATTTCCCTTCGTTGTCAGTAGTAACTGTCTTGGTTTCATTCTCTGAATAACTTTGGTCAGGACTATTCCCGTATTTCCAACAAATTATAGTTACATCTACATTTTTTATTGGCTCATCTGTATTGGCATTCTCAACAATTCCTTGCACAGTAATATCCTGAACATCTTTATTACAAGACAGAAAACTTAAAAAGATAAATATCATATAGCAGTATTTCATCGCTCTTAATTTTGATTTTTAGGATAGTTGTTTATCCTTGTGTTGATTAATGGTTGTATTGTATTTTGCGCTTTTTGTTGTATGTTTCCGTGGTTAACACCAGGTCCCGTAATATTTTTATTGACAACATTGGTTTTCGATGGATTAACTGCGCTATTAGGACCTCCATTAGAACCTGGGGAATTACTCGAACCACTATTGCTACTACTACTTCCACTTGATGTGCCTGAAGAAGATGCTCCTGTAGACCTTGAAGAACTTGAAGTTCCAGAATTGTCAGTTTGATAAACATTTAAATTCGTATCTACATTTTCAGGTATGTCTGTATTTACAGTTGTATTTTGTAGCGGCCCATCTGAACCATCAACCGTAACAAGCAAATCTACATTTATACCTGCTTCGTTTAAGCTTTCTGTTAAATCAACAGCAACGTCAACACCATAACTATAACCATACACCATTACTTGGTCGCCAGCTTCATAGTTATCATTTACAAAATTCATCCCTGTTTCAACTCCCGATGCAGAAGTTAAACCTGGTGCTATAATTGTTCCTGAAAATTCTCTGCCCGAGCTTTGGGCAAATGATTGTGTACTTTGATAATATTGCCCTGTATATCCCGCTTTATCAACAGTAGTCGGTTGACCACCACCTGTTGGTCCTCCGTGATAATAAATAGCTAATACTTTCTCTAATCCTTCTAACTCAACAAAAGCAATAGGGCTATTTTCAGAAAAAGCATAAGGCGAGTTATATGTAAAATCTTCTGCCAATGGGTCTATCTGCCAGAACCTACCAATTACAGGGTCGTGAGTTCTCCATTTAAATTCAATTACATTTAAACCGAGGTCTTCGTGAAGTTCCTGACCTTGGAATGTCTTGTAGTTGTATTCAGTACCATTGACCACATTGTTGTAACCCTTGTGCTGTAAGCCAAAAGGATAATAGTTGTTCTCCTCAATGATCTCCAGTTGTGGAACACTTGTACTCCCTGTGTTGGCATAGGACAATCGTACATTACCCAAATGATCCTTATACTGATAAACATACTTATACGCATTGTTCTCCTTAGTCACATACCCCTCTGGATGACTGGAAAACTGTAATTGCCTGTTTTCATAGATGTAATTCCCCGCATACTCCGTATTTGTCACAGAACTTCCCTGGGTAACCATTTTCTTTAACTTGACTCCCGAAGCATCGTAAATATAAGCAATTTTATTGCTGCCGAAGCTAACCTGGGTTGGTAAATTCAGATAGTTGTAGGTAATACCCGTAATCCCCTTGTTCCGATCTCGAGTTGTGTTACCATTAGCATCCCGGGCATAATCATTATCCGTATTGGTGCCGTCTTTAAAACCATAAACCGTGTTGGCAGCATCACTTACTTTTACCAGAAAGTTGCCCCCATTATGGTAGGTATAGCTCAGGTCATCCATCAACCCAAAGGAAGTGGCCCCGGCATTGACATGGCCATTGCGCTTTAAGGCCGTGATGTTGCCGTTCTTGTCGTAGTTGACATTCAATAAACTGTAGTTATTGTTGCCATGGATGGCTGTCTTTATCCGGTTTAAGGCATCATAGGTGTAATTGTAGGTCTTTAATCCCTGGTCCTGGTTTTTCGTCTTCCATTGGGTCAAAGCTATATTACCGTTGTATAAGGGATTGCTGCCTTCGTTATAGCCTATTCTAAAAGCAAACAGCGAATTGCCCAAAGTAGCCGGATTGTTAATGCCTTTTAGCCATCCCCGTACATTATAGGTATAATCTATAGTCTGCAAAGGTTTACTTTTGGTATTTCCTACTTTCTTCTGCTCCAATTGCCCCAAGGCATCATAGACATTTTCCGCAATCAGTTCTTCGGCCTGGTTGTTGATCTTTTGGGCTTGGGTCAAAAGCCGGCCCATATGGTCGTATTCAAACTTATCTACCGTTACTATGGCGGCATTGTTGCCCTTGATATGGGTGGTTTTGGTCTCCAACACCTTACCGGCAAAGTCCAGTTTGCTTTCTACAATATCTGTAGTATTCAGGTAAGGGTTTTTGGTAGCGGTGTAGATCAGCCTCCCTTTTTTATCATAGGCGCTGATCGTGGTGATCAAATGGTTAGTACCCAATACTCTTGTCTTACTCCCCGTAGCCAGGGTTTTGGTCCGCGTATCTACCGTTTGTCCCAATACCGTAGTGGGTACCGTTAACCCGGCAAGGTCAAAAGTGTAGTTGTCATAATAATTAATGGTATGGATCTCCGCCATGCCTTGCGGAATAGCCGCATTGTTGTAATATACAGGAGTACCGGCATAGGTGCTCGCTGTTTCCGTCTTGGTGACATATTGCTCATAAGTCTCCGTATTATTGGCCGTGGTTTGCAAGCTAGTCCGCTCAGCGAAGTTTGCAACTTCGCTGCCCAAACCTTCAATAAAAAGAAAAAAACGAAAAACGCCTCCGAAGTGTATCCCGGTTTCGCACAAGCCTTACTTCATTTATCGCTGCAATGACCTTGGTCAAGGAAAAGGTTGAAACAAGTTACAAAATATGGTTCAACCTTATGAAACACCGTTTTGGAAGCCCCTCAGAGAGGAGCGCAACGTATTAGCCTGTCATGGATGTGCAGTGGGCTGCGAAGTCGGAGACGTTCGCAGAGCATGGAACACTTCGTAGAGCGGGATTGTAGTTGTTGCTTCTCCCCATTTGAAAAGGTTCAATCCACCTTGCGTACTCGACCTAGCGGCTTTCTAAGTAATCTACCAACAGTTGTTCTAAATCTTCATCTAAATCATCATATTCATTATCCAACAATTCTAAAAATTCACTTAGCTTTTCATCAAAATCAACTATTCTATCAATCTCTCTATTAAATATCTTTGCTCTAAATTCATCTATACTAAAATTTTCAATATTCACTTCCCTTATTGCTCTTTCCAAAATACTGGAAGTTTTAAATGCCTTTATCAGCTTTAATTGTTCAACAGTTAAATATGCAAATTGCCCATATGAGTTGAAAAAATATTGATGTAAACCACCATTAAATACTTGCTGATGAAAAACGACTATCGTATATACAATTTGAAGATGCAGTGGTAAATTAATAACGTAACTATACCAAAGATCTTTGTCGTTCAGAATAGTTTCATTCAATCCTGTTACTACTTCTTTATAATATTTATCTGTTATTTCTCCGTTTCTCATATCATTACTTAATAAATGCTCCTGGATACATTGTTTTATTCATTTGAATTAATTGTTGCAAAGAACTATTTGGCACATTTGGATACACACGTCTTAATTCAAAAATGTCTCTTGCTAACACTTGTCGTGCATTTGAAAAACCTGAGGTTCCTCTTGAAAGAACACCACTTCCTAACGTATGACCTTGTTTTGGCACCAAAATAGAAGGTGCTGTATTTGCATTATAACCTGGAACGAATTTTTTCATTAGTGCTCTCTGTCCAACATGATGAGCTTCCAAACCTGCTTCGACACCTTTCAAAGTATTATATGAGCCTACCTCGAAAACCCTACTTCCCCCCTTAGCGGCGTGCAACAAAAACAAACAGCAATGTTCTAATAAACAACTTCATTTTAAATATCTGGCAATGTTTCGGGCTTTAGCCAAAGCGATACAAAGTCCCTGTTATCATCTATTACAGCTACGCAGTTATTTATAAACTCAACTGCATTGCCTTTCTTTTCAGGGTTTCCAATGCAGACCCAACCGCTTTGAACATTGACATACATTGGAACATCTTCTTTATATATTGAAAAAGAGCCTACTCCTGATGTTAAGTCATCCAATACTTTTAATACACCTTTTTTTCTTTCAGGAACTTCATAGCTGGACTTAATCCATTCGTTGTATCCACAAAATCCCCATACTTGGACAATCCTATTATCATCGTCAATAGCTGTAAGATTTAGTTTGTTAATAACAACATCAAAATTAATTTCTTGGACTGTTGGTTTAGTATCAAAAGAACATTCTTCAATATCATATATTAAAGTTTTCTGCTCTACTGTATCAGTATATTCTATAAGGAATTTCATAATCAATGAACGAAATTAAAGTGATAAATAACATTCGTCTTAGGATTGATACCTAATTCCCAAATTCCCTCAGAGCCTCTAAACGTACCTGGTACTTTCCAATTCATTCCGCCTTTGAAGGTTGCATCAGGAATACCTTTACCCGTTGACATAATTTCTTGAATAGTCAAAGGAGATTTCATATAAGGTCTTGCAAGCTGTCCTGCGTTTTCTCCACGCTTCACTACTTCGGTCAAATGCTTACCTGCTGATTTAGTAAATGTATATCCCCCCTTAGTGGCCACATCCCCATGTTTAACCAAAGCCCTGCTTATTAAAGCAAAAAGACCCTTCCCTAAAAATTTGGCTTTGGTAAATGCGCCAAGACTCGCTACATCCAACCCGCTCAGCGAAGTTTGCAACTTCGCTGCCCAAACCCTCAATAAAAAGAAAAAAACGAAAAACGCCTCTCTGAGGTGTATCCCAGTTTCTCACTCACAGGCCTTACTTCATTTATTTCCGCAATGACCTGGTCAATCAAAAGGCTTTAAACAAGTTAAAAAAATGTGGTTCAACATCATTTTGGAAGCCCCTCAGAGAGGAGCGCAACGTATTGGCCTATCATGGATGTGCAGTGAGCTGCGAAGTCGGAGACGTTCGCAGAGCACAGAACACTTCGTAGAGCGGGGTGATTTAACATTCTTTACTTCCGTTAAAGCAAAATCACTCAACGCATCGGGTATTCTAGTTCTGCCACTAACTTGAATAGCTGTTTTCGCTCCAGATAAACCCACCGCTTGTTCTCCCGCTATACCTAAAGCTCTTGAATTTGCAATTCCCGTCTTAGCGGCAAAACCCTAATTATTGCTCTTTTAAGACCTCTGATAATTTTTTATTGATTACCACAGCTTCCATGGGATCATGAGCAATTTTATAAACAACTTTACTTTCATCCATTCCAATAAAATCTCCATCTTCTAAATCTTTGAGATGGAAGTATTCTTTGTCAGCTACAAAGATCGAATAAACCTCCGAGGGATTTAAAAGCTTCTTTTCTTCTTCATTAAGGACATGCATAATTCGGTTGTAATCAGATTCACCAATAAATTCTTTCTTAAAACCTGATACATCTATCTTATTTACATCGATATTATTCTTATTGCTTCCACCCAAGGAATATCCACTGATGGTACCGCTTGAAACATAAACCTCATAAGGAATAAAGCCTAATGATTTATTATCATATACTTTTATATTGGTGAGCTTAAAATCTCGTTCACTATCTTTATCATATTTTTTCAGCACGTTGGCATTAAAAGTAAATGCTACGTATCCAGGTATGTCGCTTACATCTACAAGTACTCCCCTAAACAAACCATCATTTATTTGATCTATTAAGCTTGAGTATTCAGAAGGAAGCTTAATTATTACTTTTCGAAGCAAATCTGTCTCCCAATTCTCTATTTTAGTTCTTTTGAATAGTCCGAACATTCTCTAATTATTTTAAAATTTTGTAAACCAGTTATACTTTCCAAACCAACCAACATCAGACTTAAAGCCAGCTCGCAAAAAGTTGTATCGATATGAGTCAATAAGCGAATGTTGAACTGTGTTTAACTTCCAAACATTCAACCTATTATTTACAGCCCAGTTAGGCAAGTTATAAGCTCTTTGCATACGTTGAGTTAGAAAAACATGGTGAAATTCTGTACTGATTCTTTGAGTACCTGTGGAAGTTGAAATCTTTGCTATAGTTTCAGTTCCACCTCTTGCTGCTTTATATTGAGCAAATGTTTTACCTCCCTGCAACCAGTTACTTCCCCCCTTAGCGGTTTGCGGCTTGCTCTGTAACGGTAGGTACCGTCTTAGTGGCAACCGCTTCAATTCCTGTACCCCATCCTCTTTTAAGCTACTAAATCATTTCCATTTTGACAACAATCTGCCAAATCATTTTCAACTACTTTGAAAACCACTTTTGGCACTTCATTCTGAAATAAAAAAGAAGCTGTTGCTTTCTGGATATTTGGAAAAGTAATGGCTTGCACTTGTTATGTTCACATTGACAACAATTACAACAAAAACAAATAGCAATATTTTAATAAACAACTTCATTCTAATTTTCTTTTTTCAAATATTCTTCGTTGCTCATTGTTAAGTGTTCTAATACATAATCACCTGGAAATCCTTTCGTTATAAGCCAACTAATTTTATCCTTATCATATGTAATTATTTGATGGGCTAAATACCCTTCTACTATATCCCCTTGACAGGAAAGACGATAAGCCCATTCGTACAACAAGTTTCCTTGCTCTTTCTCCATTGCTCTCTTTTGAAACTCTACAGCTAACCCATTATCTTCTAAACCAAAATACCATTCAGCAATATGAAGTATTTTGCCAATAAAGAATAAGTACTCTGCATTCTCCAAAAACTTCTGCTTTGATTTATTAAACCATTCTTGCAACAAATCAATCATTCTATCTTGCTCTTCATTAGGATATTCTTCTTCCACTAAAATATTGTGCAATATGTATATGGCTCTGATATTTAGTTCAACATCATCAGGATCTTCAGCTAATAGCTTATTAACTAAATTAACTGCTGGTTTCCAATCCCTTTTTTTATGAAAGCCAAAGTCTTTTTCTATTTCTATTAATTGTTTTTTCCAATTCATAATCTATCATTTTAAGGAATAAACATTGTCCCAAGTCGTGGTACGCCATTGATTACATTTCCCCTAATAAATATTGTTTGACCGCCTACATTTACTGGGATATTATTAAATACTCCACTTGAAGGAAGTTTGCCGTTAGCCGCATTTAGAACAGTACGGACTGTATTTTCTTGACCACCCAATTTTGACACGACCCCACCAAGGTTATGTTTTGCAGCAAAAAGATGTTTAACATCATTGCTATTTTTCATTACAAGACCTACAGCATCATCAATAGTACGTGTCGAAAATTGGGTTAACAGCTTCGTTCCCGTCTTAGCGGCGGCATTACCATTTTTCTCTATTTAAAACCTGACTTTGGCTAAGCATTGGTTGCTTTTTAACAACTTGTCTATACCCTGAAGACTCAAATTTGATATACCCCTTCTCCGTTACAATCTCGAAATCCCATAAGGTCATTTTCCCATTTGGAGACAAACGAGGGTTCAGCCTATTTATATCCAAAATATCTAACCCAATGGTATTTTGAAAATCTATAGAAATTTTTAAGTTTAGAACATTGAAAAAAAGTAATATACAGGGGGACACCCAAAAATTGTATAGACTGGATGTATCATCCAGTATCGATTTGAATAAATAATCAATATCTAAACTAAGTTCTAAATCGTTATTGGGAAAAGAAATAGCATGAATATGGCTATCATGCCATCCCATCTCTTCAAAATCTGCTTCTGACCAAATCTCTTTAATGTTCATATCTTATTGACTTTTTAGATAATTTCTTATAATTCTTATGTCTTGCTGAGTCATTGGCTGAACCCATTGCCTATCTTTATTCCAGAACACTTGACCTGTTTTAGGATTCACATTGGGTAAAGATTGTTGGATATGTGAAGTAGGTACCCCTTTATGCGTTGCTACTTGAAGATCGAAATGTAAAGTCTTATTTATTTCTGATACTATTCGTTCAAGAATAATAATTTTCGCTTCGCTAATATTTGTAGAAAATATAACGAGTGTGAAAAACAGTATTTTATGAAATAGTTTCATTTATAACTTTTCAATATCATTTCAACCTTGCGTTCATCTGACAAATCCCAATACCACCATTTATCAGGATGGTTTTTTTCTTCTTTAAATCTTCTCTGATAAGGAATTTTAAAAAGGCTCAAAAACAATAAAAAAACTTTATCTAATTCATTTTCAGGCAAGGCAATAATCTTGTTTAGATTATGGTTAGCAACTCCTTTCTTTAGTAGTATACATGGCGTATATGTAGATTTCAGTTTAGAATCTGAGATTATAGTTTCAATATCATTATCATCGGGTTTAGACTGCATTATCAAAAATGTCATATCAGTTAAAAACGCTCGTCTTTTTTCTGAATCAAGGGCATTGAAGTTGCTTAGTAACTCTTTCTTATCAGCTAATCCTTGCCCATATTTATTTATTAATATTTCTTCTTCCAATTTCATATTGATATGTATTAGCGAGGGTAAATAGTAATGTGAGGTAAATTTGGATTAACAGGTCCTTTGAAAATGTCAATATTCCTTGGAGTATTATCTAATATCGAACGTGAGCCTGGTAAAGAATTTTTAATCTTACTCCAATTTTTGCTATTAAGTCCTTCTATTACATAATCCCAATCGGAATAGGCTCCTGCCTTACCACTTGCACGGCTTCCAACAACTGTAATTGGTTTATTAATTCTTGTAGCTGCATTTTCTATCCTTGCTAATTCACCTGCACTTAATACACTCTTTCCCCCCTTAGTGGCCACATCCCCATGTTTAACCAAAGCCCTGCTTATTAAAGCAAAAAGACCCTTCCCTAAAAATTTGGCTTTGGTAAATGCGCCAAGACTCGCTACATCCAACCCGGTTTCCCAGGGCTCAGGTTTTGCCCCAAGACCAGCCGCATAGGAATCACTTGCCGAACCTATGATAGCTCCTATTTGCATATTTATCCTGCGGACGACTTTAGGATCCTGTTCGCCTACAAGATCAAAACGTAAGCCTGCGGCCTGCGCACGCGCTATATGCATTTTAAACCGCGCAGAAGGACCACAACAGTCATTTTCCTCAGCATCAGCATCCTGCACCACATCCTCAAAGTTATAAATCTCAACGACTCCGGTAAAAACCGATAATGGACGTTCCGTATATCCGTTACTCACCATAGGCTCCATACCATCTGGATCGATCCAGAATACAGGATTATCAAATGCATAATTATATGGCGAGTGCCTTCGCATCTTTTCTGCCAACGGATCCATATTCATCCACCTGCCCAATGCAGGGTCATAGTTCCTCGCCCCAAAGTCATACGTACTCCATCCCAGACTCTCTTCCAGTTCTTTACCTCCGAACTTCCACTTCTGCGCCACACTGTTTCCAAGAGAAGAGGTTTGACCGTTATATCCTCTATGTTTTAAACCAAAGGGGTAGTAGTTATTCTCCTCAATAATTTCCAATTGCGGAGCACTTGTTGTCCCTGTGTTTGTATAGGACAGTCGTACATTATCTAAGTGGTCCTTATACTGATAAACATACGTATACGCATTGTTCTCCTTAGTCACATACCCCTCCGGGTGACTGGAAAACTGTAATTGCCCGTTTTCATAAATGTAATTCCCAGCATACTCCGTCCGTGTCACAGAACTTCCCTGGGTAACCTCCTTCTTTAATTTAGCTCCCAAAGCATCGTAAATATAAGCAATTTTATTGCTTCCAAAACTAACCTGGGTAGGAAGGTTTAAATGGTTGTAGGAAATACCTGTAATACCCTTATTGGCATCGGTCAATAAATTGCCATTAACATCATAGGTGTAGTCATTATTGGTATTGGTTCCGTCTTTAAAACCATAGGTCTTGTTCCCGGTGTCCGTTACTTTTAAAAGTTTGTTGCCCGTATCATAGTCATAAGACAGGTTATCCATTACCCCGAAGGAAGTGGCGCCACTATTCAGATGGCCTCTGCGGGTTAAGGTTTCTATATTACCATTTTTATCATAGGTAATGCCTTCCACCGTGTAACGGTCCGTTTGTCCGCCACCGTTAAACTTCCCGGAAGTAATTCGGTTCAAGGCATCATAGCTGTAAGCATAACGTCGCATGGTATTGTCATTGCTTGTCTTCCAATACGTCTCTGCTATATTACCGTTAAACAATGGGGGTACTGTTCCGCTACGGCTCTTGTTATAATTGATCTGGAAGTTAAACAATTTATCGGAAGGATTGTCCACATTGTTGATGTCCGTTAACCATCCGCGTACATTATATTTATAGGCAATACGTTGTAAAGGATTGCCCGGCGTATTACCTACCTTCTTTTCCTTTAATTGCCCCAGTTCGTCATAGGTATTTTCCGCGATCAGCTCCCCGGCAAGGCTTATCGATGCGCTAAAGCTCACACTACCGGTCGCCACTGCATGAAAACCGGGTTGCAGGATAATGGAATTACCGGCCACTTCATGCCGGGTTCCCGTCACGGCAGTGTTAAAGGTAAGGTCGCTTCCCGTGGTTTCTCCGCCACAATCTCCCCCGATACACTGCAGTTGTCTTTTCAGCCGGCCCGAATGATCGTATTCAAACTTGTCTATGGTCACTATGGCCGGGTTGCTGCCTTTGGTATGGGTATTCCTGGTTTCTGTCACCTTCCCGGTAAAGTCCAGCCTGTTTTCCACGATATCCGTAGTGTTCAGATATGGGTTTTTGCTTGCTGTATAGATCAGCCTTCCTTTACTGTCATAGGCATGAACTGTCGTGATCCAATGCTCTGTTTCCAATACCCGTACCTTACTTCCTGTTGCCAGGGTCCTGGTCCTGCTGTCCACGGTTTGCCCCAATACCTCTGTAGGCACCGTTAAACCGGCCAGGTCAAAATTATAATCATCGTAATAATGGATTGTATGGATTTCATCATTCAAACCCTTAGGAATGGCTGCATTGCTGTAATAGACCGGGGTCCCCGCATAAGTGTTTGCTGTTGGGGTCCTGGTTTCGAATTGGTCATATGCAGAGCTATTATTGGCCGAGTTTTGCAAGGCCACCCTGCTTCCCTGGTGGTTTATGGTACCCGTATAGGTTACCCTGCCAAAAGCGTCGTACTTGGTAAACAGCCATTTGTTATTTGCAGCAAGTATAGAATCCCGGCTCATTACCGGTTGGTCCAGGGCATTGTACACAATATATTCCCAACCCTTTCCGGGAAGCTTTTTCTCCACCAGGCGATTTCTGCGGTCATAAATATACTGGTAGCATAGCTCGTTGAGCCCGGCAGCATTGGGTTTGGCTAAATGGGCTTCCGCCTTGGGTGGCAACACATAGGTCAGGTTGCCGAAGTTGTCGTATACATAATAGGTATCGTGGGCCGTACCTTCGTTGTATGTTCTTCTCAGCACCACCCGCCCCCGCTTGTCTTTAAACTCTTCGACCGTATGGTTTTTTGTAGTGCCGCTGTGGTTTTCGTTCCGGGTAACGGTTTTATACAGCTGCCCGGCACTGTGATAATCACCGGTACCGGAAACCAGTTGGGGCAGCTCCGTGTTACCGTTGGTAAAACTCACCTTAAACAACCGTACCTCGCCGGCATCGTTGGTTTGATAATCAAACCCGATCTCATGGCCGCCGCCAAGCCGCCAGTCCTCACCCGGGGCAGCCTGTTGCTCTACCCGGTTCAGGGACGATGTTTCAAACTTCTTTTGAGTGTAGGCATTGACCTCCGGCTCTGCCATGCCGCTGAAGTCCCCGGAATACCGGGATTTATAGTATTGCCGGGTCAATCGTTCCACATCGCCCGTACGAAAGGCTCCCTGGTGTATATCCACCGGGATAAAAGGCAGGTATTCCTTCTCCCGCCGGCCAAATCCGTCATAGTTTATGTGGGTCACCATATCCTGCATACCCCAGGGAGATTGTCGTATGGCCACCTCTTGTTTCGGGCGGCCCAAACCGTCGTAATAGGTTACTTGTTCTATGATATCCCGGTTATACGCTATATCATCCGGGCCGGACATCTCCTTCTGGTAAGTCCGGGTATAGACATAGTTTTCATTGCTCAGGGTTACGGGGGTATACTCTTCCCCGGGGCACCCATTGTCAGTTCCAGGGACATCCGGGCACAGGTCGCCGGCATTGTCTACATAACCAGGGGGTTGATCACAGGATTCCACACTGGCATCCGGGTCGCCGAAACCGTCATTATCCACGTCCGCATACCAGGTTTCCTTTCCGGAAACCGTATAATTTACCGTTCTGGCAATACCCCAGCAACCGGAAGCATCGTGCCGGCCCCTGAGGTAGTATACCGTACCGGTGGTTCGGGTTATGCTCCCGGAGTCATTGGAAGTGGCGGTTCCCCCCGCACTGTTCTGCCAGTACCAGGTTATCCCATCCGGGGGGATCCCCCGGGTCAGCACCGTGGAATCGCAGTTATTGGTTATCGTGGGCACCGGGGGAATGGCCGGGGCATTATCCGGTATTTCCACATAGACGGAACCGGAAGCGGTGCTCCAGGTTGTGCCTGCGCGTGCCCGTATATAATATGTACCGCTCCCTTCGTTCGCGGTAAAACCCGCACCGGAGCCTTTGCTCGTACTTGTACCATTGGCATCCTTTCCCTGCCAGTACCAGGTTACCCCGCCGGGAGGTGTCCCCACACGTTGCAGAACCACTTCCTCACAACCCGTGCTGCTTATCGTAGGATCGGGAGGTGCGGAAGGCGGAGCGCCGTTTACCGTAACCTGTAAGAACGCCAGATAAGGCCCCTGGCCGTTGACCCTGAACTCCGCCCGTATGGAACTGTTATACTGCTGACCGTTCCAGGTAACGTCAGCGATTATATTATCGGATGATTGTATGGTTCCCCCCTCAATATACCAGGTGGTGTTGGTAATATCATCTGTAGGGAAATTACTGCCGTCCGGGGAGATCAGGTAGGAATGCGAACTCCCGTTATTCACTGTAGAGGCTCCGGAAATCTGGTAGTTTTGGGCACCCGCCTGTAAAGCGGCGAGCAATACTATAAAGACATATATTCCTTTTTGCATGATTCTTGTTTTTAAACGCCGGGGAAGCATCAGTTTTTATAATGGTATTGGAATTCTTCCAGCAATTTACCGGCCCCATCGCGGACAAATTCAAGGCGGTAAAAGGGATCGTATGTATAGGTGGTCTTCTCCCCTCTCGGGTCCATAATAATGCTGACCCCAATCAAAGGCTTATGGATATATGCTGTGACCTGTGCATCGGGCAAGGCATTACGGATATTGTCCAGTGCCGCACTAAGCTGGGATTCCGTACCGGTATCGGATGCATTCCTTGCAGCAGTTATAAGACCGGAAGGGAGAGCGGCATAGGCCTTGTTCTCTATTTTGGCAATGAGGTATCGGTTTCCATAGCCGTATATATACGATATACTGGAAACAGGGGTCCCGCTATTACCTGACCTGGAAACCTCTACGGGTTTACCTTCCATATAGATGAAAGAAGCCTCTTTTTCATAATTACCCGGAACATAACCGGGAGCATTGTCATTGCTCCCCAGTCCCTTGTTGTAATGATAAGATGTACTGATGTTCCCGTTGGTATCATAGACAAAATACTGGCCGTAGACAAGGCTTCCCTGGTTATCGCTGAACACCTGTTTACTCACCGGTAGAGCTGCGGGCAGGTTTTGCAGGCTCTGTTCATCCGGGTAATCCCGGGGATAGGTATAATTGACCGTGATTTTGTCTGCATTCGTGTCATTGGTAATATAATCTACGGAGTTACCGGATACGGAGCGTCTCAACCGCATATCTACAATTTCGGTTTTCGGTAACAACATGTCATTATATTCGTAGGTAGTTACGGAAGTAACGGGATGGAGAGATGCGGATTCGTGATCTAAAAATTCCGTGGTGGCCGTCCGCACCGGAAGATAGGCTGTATTTCCCGTACGTGTTTGATTCAAGCCAGTGGTATGCCCTAAACGCAAACCCGGACCACTCCCGGGTATATTCATGCATATCTTATCTGCAAGCACACTCCAGTTTATCGTTCCCGCCGTTCCGGCTGCTGCATATTCGTGTTCTGTTATCTTCAGCAATGTCTGTGTCCCTTTATAGGCTTTTACTGTTTTCGCAACCGCATTACGATGGCCGTAATAGGGTTCCGGTATATAGTTGTGCTCTTCATCGAACCAGGTTTGTCCGTCGGTGCTGCGCACGATCACTTTTTCATAATAATACCCGCTAGGGGCCAGATGGGGTGCCGCGACAAAATGGGAATAGTAGGAGACCGATTCGCCGATTTCTTTTCGCGTAAAGTGGATCATCGATGTCATGTCATTACCGGCAAGGCCGGAATAGGTATATTGTTTCCGGTTGTAGCTCTTTCCGTCCGTATCCTTGTCTTCTATGCTTTTTATTCGCAATCCGCCCGAATATTTATCCCCTTCTTTATTGGGTTCATAAGTGAATTCGGTACTACCTCCCGTGGGATATTCTATTTTCTTTAAAATTCCGGCCTGGATATGCCCTTCACTCAATGAACGGTCCCCGGCATTGTTGTCCAGGTATTGCAGATTATTGCTGAACAAGGATTCCAGGGCAGGGCTCCTGTGCACTAAAGTCGGATTGTTGGTGATACCGTTATAATAACCGAAAAAATCTTTTGAAAATGATGCTTTTTGCGGTAATGGTCTGGTATCGTAATGAAATGTATATCCCGGTTTGGTACTGTTATTACTACCCGTTTCGTAAACTCCGGTAAGTTTCAGCCGCGGGTCCCCGCCAAATTTGTCGTAGGTGAAATTAAATGTCCGTTTGCTTCCTTTCAGCCGGTCGTTTACTGTTATCCTGGTCAGTTTCTTCTTCCAATGAGATACACTGTTGTCCGTGGAATAATCGAATACGATCTCTATCTGGTCGGTATAAATCTTTTTGACCAGTTGGGTGGTGTAATTATAGTGATTGGAGGTGGCGCTTTTTTTTCCTTTGGAATTACTTCCCGTATCACAGGATCTGACCAGGGTCAGGTGATGTGCAGTCTGTAAAAGTTCATAGCTGAGGTTATATGGCTCGTATTCGAAATGTATGGTTTTATTGTTTTTGGTCGTAATCTGAGACAACATCCACCCGGTAGGGTGATCTTCATATTCATACCCGTCATAATCATAACTACCACCCTCTATGACACTGGAATAGGAAATAGAGTTGCTGCCAAATTCCTTGTCCCCGCCAAAGGAAAAAGTATTCCCGTGGATATCTTTGGCAATAAAACCGAGTCCTTGAGGTCCGAATTGCGGAATAAGTTCGAGCTGATCCTTCCTGTTCATTAAAGCCGTACTGTCTTTTTTGAATACAAAATCCCCGGAATATCCCAGAAAGGAATAACTGAAATCGTCCGGGTTGTGATCGTTATTCTCTGCCTTAACCCCGGTCTGGTGCTGCCAGCTCACCTGGTGCTGATCGGCTGCATACCAGCTTTCCGGTATGGAAGTATAATTGGGGTGCAGCCACCCATTATCTTCGTCTGCCTTATTTTTTATCGTCCGGAAAAATCCTCCTCCCGCATTCAGGGTCCATTTTAACCCTACCGTAGTGGCCAATTCATCCACTTTTACACCGGAGGCATGATAAGACAGTGCAATAGGAAGTTCCACCCCGTCTTCTACCAGTGTGTAAACGGGGATTGTTATATCCGGAACTCCCGTCGAAATATTCACCGGGATATCCCCGTAAACGGTAAACCCTGATGCATTAGGGCTTTGAGGAAGTTCTATATTATTATAGTTTATATAATATTGTTCGGATTCCGGAAGGTCCTGCCCGTAACCGCTTAAACAAAAAACGCCAAAAAACAATTTAATTATTCTTCTCATCTCCAGTCTTTTTTTGAATCGATTTCTCCTTCGTTTATTTTATCTTTCCGTATTAAAGCTTCTAACAACTTTTGTTGTTGCCGGTTTTCATTTTTTAGTTCAAGCACATACAACGTCAACTCCTCCACCTTCTCCAGCAGTTTCATATTCATTCCCTTAAGGTTCACCCCTTCTTCCTCCATTTCTACGGCAGAGGGAATACCGGGCAGGTGCCGGTTTTCTTTGATGTACTTCTCTACGTCGTCCAGGGAGCGCAGGTCGTAGTTGTCATCAAAAACGTAATCGGGAGCGGCAAAGCCATCCAGGTCCACTTTAACTTCTTTGGTGTGGATCTTTCCGTTGACGGTCAGTTCTGCATCCGGCATATCCGTACCTATGGCTACCTTCCCGGAAAAAACGGATTTTTGGTATTGGTGGTATTCCGCGTTATTAGGTATAAAATCCTCCAGGCTGTTGTACACTTCTTCATGGAGTACGGTGTTTTGTTGGGTATGATAATAAGAGACCAGTTTCATCTGTTCGGGAGCGGTTGAAGTCATCCAACCGGTAAAACGAAATCCGGCATTGTGCTGGTAATTTCTATAAGGCACTTCAAGGGCGAGATATAATACGCCATTATACCTCACTTTTTTCAACTTCCATTGCTCTGTGGAATATGAGCTTATATAATTGTTTACTGAGGTCACGCTACCATGTGTTCCATTGTGGCCCGAACTGGTATTAATATGGGCTACATTAGTACGGTCATTTCCGGATCCACGGATAGCTACCAGGGAACCAACAGTATAGTTTTTTGATATTAATTCTCCATCATAGATTGCATGCAATAAAATTACAGCTCGTGTATATGCAGTGTGTCCTGTAGCCGGTATGTTAACAGACACATGATTTCCGGAAGCTAAATTTGTCACTGTTTGCCCATAAAAGACGAGGGGAACTACAAATAACAAAAGTAAAAGTTTTTTCATTTTTCAGATGTTTTAAGGTGGGCGATCTCCGCTTCCAGCTTTTTAATTCGTTTTTCCTGTTCTATAGTATACAACATCAACTCCTCTATCTTCTGCAACAATTTAGCATTCATCTCCCCTACCAGTATACCATTCTCTTCAACTTCCTTGGCGCCGGGAATATCCTGTAAATGTCCTTTTTCCCGGATATGTTCCTCTACTTCCTCCAGGGTGGGGAGATCATAGTCCTCTTTAAACACAAAATCACTCCAGCCGTTCAGGTCTACCTTAACTTCTTTGCTGTGGATTACCCCGTTTACGGAAAGTCTGGAATCCGGTGTTATGGTCCCTATACCAACCCTGCCGGCATTGTTTACCAGGAAAGGAATATTGTCCAGTACCCCGTCATTATTGCTGTCTGTCCTTACCGCAAAAGCATCTTTACTGTCGTTACCGTAAATATCCACTACAAAATGTCCCCATTTTCTTCCTTTTATACCTACAGCTGCCGCAGTTGCCCCCGGATTCAGGTCACTGACATCAAGTTGCGGAGCAATCACTGTTCCCCCGGATCCTCCCAAACGGATATTTCCATCAATATCCAGTTTTTCCTCCGGCGTCATGGTACCGATTCCTACATTGCCATTACTTAAAACAGCCATTCTTTCCTGTGCCCCTCCGTTACTTGCCGTAGTTTTAAAAATGATCTTTCCCAAGGCGGTATTATTATTTTCCAGCTCTATTTCCGCCCGGGTATAACCGTCATTAGAAACTCCAAATCGCAAAGTTCTTTCCGAGGCAAGTCCTTGTAATAAATATGTTCCCCAGGAGCCTTCTAATATGCTCCCTTCCACGGGAAAAGTTCCTTCATTGGCATTGGGCACCTGGGCAAACCCGAAGTGCATCACCAATACAAATACGGGTATCAGAATCAGTCTTTTCATAAAAACAAGTAATTTAAGGTTAGTCGGTTAATTTTTCTATTTGTTCTTTTAATCCGTTTATCATTTTGCCTTGTTCCTCCATGATCTTTTGCTGTTGAATGGTATACAAGGTCAGCTCTTCTATTTTCTGTAAAAGCCGGGCGTGCATCTCTCCTACCAGTATACCGTTTTTTTCTACTTCCCCGGCACTGGGAATATCTTTCAGATGCCCGTGTTCTTCAATGTATTGTTCTACCTCCTTTAATGTTGGCAGTTTATAGGTCTTTTCAAAGACAAAATCACTCCAGCCGGTCTCCACTTTAACCTCTTTGGCTCGGATATTACCATTAACCGCCAGTTTCCAGTCCCCCGGATTCACGGTTCCTATTCCCACGTTACCGGCAATGGCAAGATGCGTACCAAAAGGCACGGACGTTTGTGCAGGGTAACCTATTGCCACTCCCTTGAACCTGCTTTTGTCCCCGGTATCGGGTTGCAGGTGTAATGTGGAATAGTACTGCCCGTAAGTAGTTATACTGGAATGGCGGGCCAGGAACCATGTGGTGCGGTCATTTAATTTCCTGGAGGTCCCTATTTCCAGGTCGTTATTGGAAGATCTGAGGATAAATTGTGCATCTCCTTTACTGGTTAGTGTGGGGTAGCCCGGCTCTCCGCCAGGAGTATAAATACTCAATGTAGTCCATGGTGAAGTTGTTCCTATACCCACATTACCGGAAGCCGGAAATGTATTATTCTGGCTAAAACCGATAAGAGGAACGAACATAAAGCCCAATAGTACTCGTTTCATAAACTGTTGCGATATTTTAATTATTCTGTTTTAATTATAAGTAAGACATGCCCCGCCTGTTTCCCGGAAAACGGGAAGGAAATTAAGAATGGGGATTTGATTTTTTGAAAACCGGTATTCCGGCCTGCTTTCGGGGGAAGCGTAATTTTTATTTCACTGGCTATCTATCTGTTAAATCGTTTCTAATGTATGCTATTCTTAACTTTATTCCCAATCCGGAATGCTATATTCGGTTAAGTCTTTGATTTTTTAGTACGTGACAAAAATTAATTTCGTCATAAGAGTATGCCTGTGGCCGGGTGTACGAGTTATCAACATCTATCCATATCCCCGTATACCCGACACTCGTATACCCGAACACTAAAGTAATATTATAAAAAGGTAACATAAAAAACAAAAACTTGTTCCCTCCATTTATAAATACACGGTTGTACCTTATCTCTTATGCAGTACATCAAAAAAATCAAAAAACACTGAATACCAAACTCATACATCTATCATGAGTACATCATCCGGGAAGGGCCGCATTACAAAATAAATAAACGAAATTCAAAAATCCTTATGGAAATCCGTAAAAATGAAAAATCCTTTATCCCGGAACCAACCGGTTAAGGCTATCCGCCCAATACGCTGCTCAATTTAAACATCGGCAAATACATGGCTATAAGAATAACACCTACGATAATCCCTACGAAAAGTATAATAAACGGTTCCATCATCGTGGACAGCATTTTGGATTTTTGTTGTACTTCCATATTGTATTGCCGGTTAAGCCTGTCAAAGATAAACTCGGTCTGGTTTGTCTCTTCGGCCACCTTTACCAGGGCTACCATTTTATGGTCGAAGATCCGGGCCTGTTTCAAACTTTCACTGAGGCTTTTTCCCTGTAAAATACTGGCTTCGACTTCTTCCAGCGCTTGTTGTAAAGGATAGAAGCTTATCATCTTTTTTACCAGGCGAATACTGTTTACTACGGGGACTTTTGATGCCGTAAGCAGGGACACCGCCTGTGTGAACTGGGCCAGGTATACATTTTTAACGAACGGCCCTATAAAAGGTAACTTCAAAAGAACATTGTCTTTGATCTTTTTATACCATTCTTTTTCAGACAAGGCTTTACGCAATACGAGAAAAATCAGCACCAATGCCAAAAACATCCAGCCTTTTCCCTGGCTGAACCCGGAAAGGCTTATAATAAACCGGGTAACTCCCGGTAGCTCCACATTATTCTGGGTAAAAATATCCTGGAACATCGGCACTACAAACCGGAGCATAAAAACCACGACGAGTACGGCGGTAGCCAGTATAATAACCGGGTACATCAGCGCGCTGATCAGGTTTCTGCGCTGTTCGTTTTTCCTGGAAAAGAAATTCCCCAGTTCTTCGGTAACTCTCTCCAGGGTACCGGTTTCCTCTCCTATTTTGAGGGAATGGTACTCATATTCCGAAAACTCTTTTTTGCCCTGTATGCTATCGGAAAAATTCTTACCGGAGATAAGCTGTTCTATCAGGTCCGCATGAAATTCCCGCAGGCTTTTCTTTTTCTGATTTTCCTTTATAAGCGTAAGTGCTTCCTTAAGCGTTATGCCCGCCTTGAGCAAAACACTGACCTCCGTATAAAAATCTTCCTTTTTCTTATTGGAAAAAGTATTCCCGAAAAAGGTGATCTCCTTTTGCAATAATCCGGATATACCACCCTGGTCTTTTTCACGGAAAGCCTTTCCGTTTCCCTGCTTAAAAGCTTCCGGCGATGTCGGAGCTGTATTATTCTTTCGGGTATTATCCAGTTTAAAGGCCATAATATATTATCAGGATTTCTTATGAGCAGCCCGGCTAATCCATATATTGGGCGGCATCATTCTTTTTACAGACAAACAATTTTTTATTTTTCAGGGTATCCAATGAGGTTTCCAGTAGTATGGCATCTATACGTCCGTTCTCCACCGCATTGCCATCCATATAAAAAGTTTTTACCGGAAAAGCGATCCGGAACGTATCCGGGTATTTGATAACCTTGTCCTCATAGAGTTCATAATATACGGAATCCAGCGCTGTTTTACATACGATTTCGTCCATAGCAGCATTAAACGTTACGGTCTGGTAACGGTTAAAATCGATCCAAAGGGATTGCTCGAGCAGTTCCAGCCTGGTATCCCCGGAAAAATTGATCTCAATTCCTTTCATCTGCCGCTGCACCAGCCCCAAAACAGTAAATGCCATGGCTACCACAATAGCAGTTATGGCTATAACCACCATCATCTCACTCAACGTAAAAGACGGTATTTTACCTTTGTCTGGGTTCATTTCGGCAGATGATCTTTTGTACTATCTTTTTGTCTGTGTTCTTTTGTTTTGCTTCTACAACGACCTCCCTATAGCCGCTGACCGCGGATGGTGAGACCCCGTACATCCCCGACCGTGCCTCTGCCAGGACGGATATATTCCATTCCCCGAAATCTTCGGAATAGGGAAGTTCTATTTTATTGCGCTGTACCATATACCCCAATACCCTTAAACGGTTTTCTATTTTCCTTGTATCCTGACTTACACTACCGGAAAAAAGGTTGTTCAGCACCAGGCTGGTCACCATAAAGATCACTACGATAAGCACCGTAGCCACCAGGGTCTCCATCAGGGTAGAGGCCTTTACCTTCCGGTATTTCTTTTTTAATACAGCCACTTTACCACTCCTTTCTGTTTGGTCTCCATAATAAGCCCTACATATTCTTCGGGGAGTTCCGCTTCGCTTATCACGGCATTGTACAAATGGTTCTGGTAAATGGAGCCGGACTGACTGGCAATGAAATTTCCGGTAAAAACAGACCCGGTCACCCTGCCCATCAGTTCGGTATTCTGGTTACAGTAGACCTCACCATATACATTGGTCCCCTCCTCCATGACGATCTGGGGCGTATAGTTATTTTCCTTTTCGACACCGTGGAACATCACAATGCCTTTAACTACGGTTCCCTCCCCTATTCGTATACCGTTTTCACTATCTCCGGTACCTTGTTCCGATCCGGAAATATTTTCCGCAGCATTCTCTTTTTCCTCCTCCCATACGACGAGCGCGGAAGGGTATCCGAATGCACAATTTTTCCCTGTCCGTATTTTTTTTGTGGCTACGGCCTGGAAAACACCTTTGGTCCCGTCTTCAATGACTATTTCCGGGGCTATAAGCACTACATCTTTCAGTACGGCACTCCTGTCGGCAATGATCCTGGTGCTGCTGTAAACTATAATATTCCCTATAAGGCTCACCCCCTGCAGACGAAGTTCTCCGGGAGTGTATAAATACTTTGTCGTTTCGAGAAACGAATTTTTATATACTCCGCCTTCTTCGGGGGATAAAACCTGGTCTTCACTTACGGGAAGATCCCCCCGGGTAACAGATTCCAGGTAACCGGACAAGGTTTCCGGCAATCCGGGCAGGTCCGTCCTGCTTTGTGCAGTTTTCCCATAGACCAGGGCACTCCCGTAATAGGCATGACCGGATATATTTCCGGCTTTTATGCCTGCTTCCGGTAAAAATGCCATACCCTCTATCCGGGTATCGCCTACGACAACCAGCGGACGATTATTATCCTTTACATAAAGCGTAGCCCTTTCTTTCGGGGGGGTATAGCCTCCCAATAGTGCCAGGCGGACAAATTCTTTGTTTTTTACCCGGGAGACCGCCGTGGTTTTTTCCAGGACTCCCCAGTACGTTTTATGGACGGACAAGGTCTTATACGGTTCATCAAAGAGGTTAACCTTTACCGAATCCTGTAAAGGTACTGCTCCGGACAATGCGTAGTCTATGCCGTAATTGGCGTTTATTACGGTTTCTATGGTAAAACCGGATTGCTTCCTGAAAAGGGTACGGGTGTGGATCAGCATGATGAATGCCGCGAGTAAAATGGCAATGACCACCCCGATAAAAACAACAAATTGCAGGGCGCCGGAAGGTATTTTTTTTCGCCATACATACATACTTCGTTGTTTTTAGTGTTCTTTTAAAAGCCGGGAGGCTTATGTGTGGTGATTACCCGTTAATCGGAATAACTTTACGCTTTCCGTTATACAGAACGGTGATCTCCTGTTCGCTGCCCTTTAATAGCTTTACTCCTTTTACTTCATCGTGGATACGCATTAACTGCTGCATACCGTCAATCTGGACAAAATAGATCTTTTCCCTGGATTTGCCATCCTTCACCACGCCGAAATAATAGACAGGCACCTCCATTTCCGGGGGCATTTCCTCGCGTACTGCCGATTTGGCTACCGTTTTCTTTTTGGGCCTTGTTATGGTCCCCAAAAAAGGATCGCGTTCCCGGACCGCAATAGTAAAAGATTCCTGCTTTTTTATTTTTTCGGGCTGAAAGGACACTCCTTTTTCCATAACGGCGGATTCTTCCTGCACGGGGTTCAGGGTTTTCAGTACCCGGTACCCGATAATCCCCCAGATAGCCAGGACAGCAATTAACAATATATAGGTATTGCGTTTATTCCCCATTTCCTCAGTTTATGGTAAAGCTGAAAGTTTCGGATGATCCCCCTTCGTTACCCGCCCTGTCAAATCCTTTCACATTCCAGTAATACACCCCTTCGTCCAATGTGGTGGTATACGTTTTGTTATTTACTTCTTCCTCTTCAACCAGGTTTTGCAGGCTTTCGTCACTATAGATAAATATTTTGTCATACTCCGCACTTCCTGCAATATTGCCCCTGCTCCAGGTAAATGTAATTTCGGTATTTGTGGTCGTGCTCTGATCTGCAGGCGATGTGAGTTCGGGCGTATTGGGAGCCGTAAGGTCTACCAGTATTTCCCGGGAACTGTACAGGGTGCTCTCCGCATCTTTCTCCGCCCGTACCTGCCAGGTGAAATTACCCTCTTCAAAAGTGACTTCCAGCGCGGTTTCGGTAACTTCTTCTTCCTGTACCACACTATCGTCTTCATTTCGTATCCGCACACGATACCCGGTAGCTTCCGCTATGGCGCTCCAGGATAGACTTACTTCTTCCTGGTTCGTCACAAAACCATCCTCGGGAGCACTCAGAATAACCGTATTACCGGAAAAACCGTCACTTTCCGTCAGCACGAACCTATTGGTGGAAAAAGGGGTCTCATAACCGCTGTTTACCGCTTTTACCCGCCATTCATAAGTATTGGGTAACATTTCTTTCGCATAGGTTGTGGCCAGCGGATTTCCCAGGGTATCTTTTTTTATCGTATGGTCTATCACCACCTGCGAGGCATTCGGAAAGTTTGGCGTGGCTACCTGCAATACATAAGCTTCCGCATCTTCCAGGGGCTGCCAGGTAAATGTCACCGCGTTTCCCTGTACTATGACACTATCGGCCGGAGCAATAAGAACAACTTCTTTACCCGATATATCCGGCACTTCCGCGATATCATCGCATGTGGTAAAGACCAGCGCCGTTACCAGCAGTATTCCGGGGATAGTTACCTTCTTCTTTCTGTTTTTCCATAATCTTTCCATAGCCTACAGCTTAAAATAGTTGACCTTTTTTTTTACTTTGGAAGCCTTTTTATACGTTCCGTCCGGGCAGGAGTTATGCTCCTCTATAATATCTTTGATCTCTATACGGTGTCTTGCATCCTCACCCCAGCAGAAAAAAGACAGGCCATAAGCAAAGATATCCATATCTTCCATCCGGATCTTTAAAGTGGTTTTATCCCTGTTGTTAATTTCCAGATAATACTTTTTCATATCCGTATCATAAACCAGGAAAACGCTTTCCGCATTGTGGATCGCCTGTATATGCGTACCGTGCAGTGCAGCCGCAACGGAAGTGACCATAAAGGCATCGGTCCGGGGCTTCAGATAATCCAGGAGGGCGGCATCCCGGTTCAGTATTTCCGTATGGGTTACGTTGTCTATAAGTTGCAATGATATATACCCGGGCTTATCCGGCAGGGAATCTATATATTGCAACTGCATCCTGTTTTCCGGGGAAGCTTTTTCGTAAGCATTGAATTTTCTTTTGTTGAATACATGCTTCACCGCCTTCACCCGGATCTTCCCGTCCAGGGCAGGAACCGTGGTAATGGAAAAGCGATCGTACGGGTAGTGATCTTCATGCAAACCGATAGTTCCCAGTTCTACAGGCTCCACCGTTGTTCGCTGCAACTGGTTGTTCACAGAAACACTTTTGCAGCTTATAAATAATGCGAGAAGTAAAAAAGAGTAGTATATTTTATTCATCTGTTCTTTTTTATTTGTTTTTCATAGGTCAGATGTAATGCCCTAATGATCATATCGGTTGGCGTCCGGAAATTTAGCCATGGGCATTTCATAAATACGGTTTTTAATAAGTCCGGAACTCCCCCGGTAAAAATAGGAATTTTTCAATAACCGGTATCTCCGGCCGTGCAGAACTTAATGGTATCTCCGCTTGCGGAACCTATATTGAAAATAATCAGGTGTAATTATAAGAAAAAGTAAAGATTTCTTCATTGGTTGTTATTTATATACGGATATCATATCCCCGGTTTTTATCAAATACCGGAATACTCCGGCAAGCATTTTAATGGCAACAACAATTTTTCACCATAATTCCTGTATCAGGCTGGCGATGCGATCGTAATCCCGGGGGGTGGGGAAGATTATATTATTTATCCCGATACCGGAAAAAGGAACCCTCTCCTATCATAAAAGATCATATAGTTTGCGAAGTTCCGTATTCCTGCGAAATAAATTTTGACCACACAATAATAAGGTAAAAAAATGCTTTGTACAAATAGAACTCGTCTTGAGTTGTTCTATTACCTACAAAATCATCATTTTGTCCCCTAATTTCGTAATTCTCTCGAACCGTAGCGCTGCTATGCTTCTCCAAAATTACTTCATTAGTGAACAAAAGCATGACTTTTCGCTCAAATACAACAACTCAAGACGAGTTCATAGTTATACCCTCCATTTATAAATGAACTCGTTTAAATTTTTTCCATCCCGATAATTCGGGAGCAAAAAAACCAAAATTTAGAACAAAAATCTCTATTTCCCGCCTGTGCTTTAAAGATTGTTTCCATCATGTCGGTTTCACTTGTGTATATTCATGCTCTTTGAAATTATTGTAATTTGTATTCGGAAACAGCTCTTTACGGGTGTTTTATCCGGCAGGGAAGTGTGCCCGGATATCGCTGACCTCGCTGTCCGCGTTCGGTAAAACCCCCGGGCTATAACCAAAAGCATCTCTGCTAACCAGGTGCCGGCAGTAATAGCACCGTTCGGCAGATGGTATCACCGCAAGTCTTGAGGCAAATTCAGGATGGACAGCCGCCCTGAAAAGGTACACCTGTCTTTGCCGCCGGACCGGCATATCGTATTCCCGGCCGGATGATCCGGGGCCGGTTTTTGCCATTTAAGGGATTGCATATACGCCGAACCGGGTTGGGTTAGCCGCATACCCATCCCCTTAAGTCGTAAACGTAACCAGGTTTGCCGCTTAAGCAGTTGCGTGTGATTTCATAAGCAACCCGGTAAGCGGTCAACGGAACTGCGTATGCGGCAAACAGGATCCCTTACGATTTCGTACCCATTCCCTTAAGCGGTCAACGTAACCCGGTTAGCGGCTAAAGCAATTGCGTGTGATTTCACAAGCAACCCGGTAAGCGGTCAACTGAACCCCTTAAGCGGCAAACGTAAACTGGTTAGCCGCTTAAGCAATTGCACAGGAATTCACAAGCAATTGCTTTAGCGGTTAAAGGAACTGTGTATGCGGCAAACAGGATCCCTTAGGATTTCATACCCGTTCCCTTAAGCGGTAAACGTAGCCCGGTTAGCCGCTTAAGTAGTTAAGTAGGATATCATAAGCAACCCGGTTAGCGGCTAAAGGAAACAGGTTAGCCGCATACCGGGTCCGGTTCGGCGTATACGCAATCCCTTAAATGACCGTTTTCCGGGCTTAAAAACGGAAAGAAACGGAGCGTTTTTCTGTGGGCCCCGGTACAGGAGTGTATAGAAAAGAAACACGCTTAGAATGACTACCCCGGTCTTTTGAAAACAGGCAGAACTTTAAAAACCTGTCCGTACCTGGTGAAGTAGTAAGGAAGGTGCCATTCATACCATTCAGATCGCCACGTCATAAAAAAATGTGGTAAGCTCTATGGGGTACAAGGAGTTCAAAGAACGTATACTTATTTTTAGCGGACATTAGGGATATCTCACAAGTTTGCAACTTCGCTGCCTAAGCCTTCAATAAAATGAAAAAAACGAAAAACGCCTCTCTGAGGTGTATCCCAGTTTCTCGCAAGTCTTACTTCATTTATTGCTGCAATGACCTGGTCAATGAAAAAGCTTTAAACAAATTACAAAAATATGGTTCAATATTATGAAACACCATTTTGGAAGCCCTCAGAGAGGAACACAACGGATTGACCTCTCATAGATGTGCGGTGGGCTGCGAAGTCGGAGACATTCAGAGCACGCGACACTTCGTTGAACGGGTCTAACCATTCATGCCTACTTACCTCTAACCCTTCAAGTACAATTCCTATACCGAGTCTGTTTTCCTGGAAGGCATACGTTGAGTTATAAACATAATCCTCGGCCAACGGGTCGGAGACGTTCGCAGAACCGATTACACTTAGTAGAGCGGAGGTAGTTTAAGAATTCTTATAACTCTATTTGGTTGGGGTATACCATTTTGGACTATCGATTTTCTTTTCTATGAGTATTTCTCTCAATTCTTGAGACACAAATATTCTTTTACGTGCTTCTGTCCCTGTGCCAAAATAATCTTTACTCTTAAACATTGGCGCAATAATATTTTTATACTTGGGATAAAAGCCTTGAGGCATAGGTTGATACTTCCATCTACCACATTTACCACATCGCTCTATAGGGTTGTCTTCTAAATTTAATAGTTCTTCTGTTTCTTCTAAAACTAATTGTACAGTATCTTCAAAAGGAATATCTTCTGTGTATTTCAGTACTTCTCGACTTTTAATGCCTAATGGCCTGAACACCTCATTATAAAGCTCTCTCTCAACAAAATATTCATCAAAAACCCAACCAATGCTAAAAAGCTTTTTTTTACCTTTTTTGGGTATATTCTTTAACCTAAAAGCATCTTTTTGTTTTTTTCCTATTCCACAGATTTCGCAATAATCACTTAAATCATAAGTTAAATCTAAATATCCAAAATCCATATCTGGCATTGGATATCCATGTGTATGAGCGTTAATCTTTGCAGAAACTAAAGACTCTTTTAACTCTTTATTTGTAAATTCAGGGTATCTAACACCTATATCTCCCCATTTTTTCAAATGGGATTTCAGTTTTAGATATTTATCTTCTTCTATCTGAATTGCTGTAAACCCCTTTTTTGGATAGAGATTAAACGAATTCATTACTCTAATTCTTTCATCTGTCCAATCTAGGGCTAAATGATACATTATTTTCATAAACCTAATGCTTTTTATATTTCAGGATAATTCTTATAAATTTCTCGTGCAGCTCCTTCAACTTGTGCTCTAGTTGCTGTACTAGTGGTTACTGCGGCATTAGACCCATTATAGCCAATTCTAGCTCTCCAAGCATTCGTAAAAACTTGATGCTCAACTTTAGTGAGTGCAATAGCTTCCATACTTCCAGGTGTACGACCAAGAAGACTAGCAAATCTCTGTTCAATTAAATGGTGAGCCTGTAATCCTTTACCTTTGACAAGCTGTATAAGATCTTTATATGATTTAATCCCATATGTAGAGGCTTCAGAAAAACTAGAAATACCACCACCTGCAACTGGAAACCTAGGATTGAATGATGCTGGAGACCTGCTCTGCGAAGTTTGCAACTTCGCAGCTCAAACCTTCGATAAAAAGAAAAAAACGAAAAACGCCTCTCTGAGGTGTATCCCAATTTCTCACAAGTCTTACTTCATTTATTTCCGCAATGACCTGGTCAATCAAAAGGCTTTAAACAAGTTACAAAAATGTGGTTCAACCTTATGAAACACCGTTTTGGAAGCCCCTCAGAGAGGAGCGCAACGCATTTGGCCTGTCATGGATGTGCAGTGGGCTGCGAAGTTGCAAACTTCGCAAGCATACAACACTTCGAAGAGCGGGAGTCAGAGACATTCAGAGCCCGGAACACTTCGTTGAGTGGGTTACGAATAAAAAAACCACAACTTTCGCTGTGGCTCTTTCTCTAATTTAATTTCATTATTCATAAACCTTGGCTCCTAAAAGCAGTTGAGCGAAGATTTTCCAAGTAGGCTTTTTTTCATCAAAAGGTATATTCATATTATTAAAATAACCCTCTACATCTTCTGTATAAGCTTGTAACGATTCTAAAAAATCTTTTAAAGTAGCGTTTTCCCATTCAGCCTTATTAGTTTCAAAATCTAATTTTAAAAACTTTAAAAACTCTTCAAAGTCCTTTTTTGTTTCTATTTTTTCTGATATTTCGTGAACATCCATAATAATAATATTTTTTGTTTTTTACTGTCCTCTTACTCTAATACTTGTTCCTCCGTTAGTAGTTGTAAATTTTTCTAAATCTTCTTTTGAAAGACTATTATAATCGACTTTTTCATATTTTATATCTACACCAGCGTCTTGGAAAGCTTTCAGCATCCTGTTGTCAATAAAGGAACCCCATATGTGGATACATATAAATTTACATCATAAAATTAATTATATTTTATTTGGTTTTTAACATAGAATGCATAGCATATGACACTTCGGAGAGCGGGATATTCTCTATACCCTCGATGCCCTTATCAAAAACGTAAAACTTAAATCTATTGCATAAAAAAACCACCCCGAAGAGTGGTCTTTGATTTTACTTCTCTTTAATAATTTGCAAGATTAACACCATATTTATGTGCTATTCCTGTGCTGTCAATATAAACGTAGAGATAATAAGCATCGTTGGTTAATCTTGAAAATTTGTACCAAGTATCATTTTCCAACTCACCTATGATTTCTTTTTTTTGCCCATTGAATGACCATTTCCAACCATTATCTTTATTAAAATAAATTTTCCCTTTTAACTTTGGTTTATTTAAGGCAAAAGCATTCAACCCTGCGTAAGAAGCGTAAAAAGAACTGTCCATTTCTATTTTATTAACAATATTTGAATGATTTGGCTCTATTTCAAAATCAGGATCAAGAACATTTAATGTACTATCTATTACCTTCATTTTATTGATTTGTATAGCATTATTATGATCGTCCCAATAATCATTCTTAATATATTCTTTTGTAATTTCTATGTCCTTACAACTGCCAAATAAAACAGTTAGCAACAATATAAATAATATCTTCTTCATTATTGTTGATTTTTAAGGCGGCTTTTCTCCGCAGCTCTAATAATAGCTGCTCTTCCAAAACCTCTATTAGCAGAATAACGTAAAAAATCTCCTGTTTTTAAGATAGATACTTTCGCCATATCCTGAGGTTTGTCAGGACTTAAGCCTAAGCTTTGCATTCTACTGGTTTTCCATCCTTTATAATTCGCTAAAGTTCCTATAAACCCACTTTGCCCGGCTAATGCACTATACATTTCTCCTGAAAACCCACCTCGAAAAGGGGTTTCCAAGCCAAATTGTCGTGCTAATGGTGCAGAAGAACCTAAAACACCATTGACTTTATTAACCATTATGTTATCTGCTCCTAAAGTCCTTGTATCTTCTGCAAACCCTTTATAATTAGACCCTGCAACATTTGCATAGTTTATATCGTGTTCTTTAGCTATTGCATCTGCTAAATCAATAGGTTGGAAAGAAAAATCATAATTATCACCACCTCTATAATCTGTTATTGAACCCGCTCCAGAATATAAACCGTGTCGAGTTTTATCATCACCAAAATCCCATCTTATATTGCCATTTTGATACAACTCGTTCTCTGTTTCACCGACATTAAAGTATGTATGTTTTACTCCTTTTCCCTCTGGTCCATATGAAGCCGCATTATACACTCCTTGATAAGTGCCTCCTGCCGCTTCAATTTGTTCTTCTGTCATTTGATAGTAATTAATATCCAATGTTGCGATATGTTTATCTCCATCCATAAGATGGATGCGCGAAACATATTCTAATCCTTCTAATTCAATTCCATCAATTGGTCTATTTTCAGAGAAATTATAAGTTCCGTTATGAGGATAGCTATCAGCAATAGGGTCAATTGCAGCAAATCTACCAATCACTGGGTCATACATCCTAAAAGTAAATTCGTGCATATTTAAACCAAGGTTTTCTGTAAATTCTTGATCTTGGAATGTTTTGTAGTTATTTTCCGGTCCATTCACGACATTATTGTACCCTTTGTGCTCAAGCCCGAATGGGTAATAGTTATTCTCCTCGATGATTTCCAGTTGCGGGGAGCTTGTTGTTCCAATGTTAGCATAGGACAGTCGTGCGTTACCTAAGTGATCTTTATACTGGTACACATACTTATAGGTATTGTTCTCCTTAGTTACATATCCCTCCGGATGACTAAAAAATGCCAAAGAACCGTTCTCATAAATGTAATTCCCGGCATACTCCGTCCGTGTCACAGAACTTCCCTGGGTAACTTCCTTCTTCAATTTGATCCCCAAAGCATCGTAAATATAAGCAATTTTATTGCTTCCGAAACTGATCTGAGTCGGCAAGTTTAAATAGTTATAAGTAACCCCGGTGATTCCCTTGTTGGCATCCGTCAGCAAATTGCCGTTGGTATCATAGGTATAATCGTTATTGGTATTGGTCCCGTCTTTAAATCCATAGGTCTTGTTGGCACTATCCGTTACCTTGAGTAATTTGTTCCCTATGTTACCTGCATTATACTCGTAGGTCAGGTTATCCATTGGACCGAAGTTGGCAGCATTACTTTGTACCGGGGTTGCTACAATAGCTCCGGTTCGCTGTAACTTCATGATGTTCCCGTTCTTATCATAGGCAATATCCTTTACCGTATAACGATCTGTTTGCCCGCCGCCGTTAAACTTCCCGGAAGTAATTCGGTTCAAGGCATCATAGGTATAAGCATAACGCCGCATGGTATTGTCATTGGCCGTTTTCCAATACGTTTCTGCTATGTTACCGTTAAACAATGGGGCGACTGTTCCGCTTCGGCTGATGTTATAGTTGATCTGGAAGTTGAACAGCCGGTCTCCAGGATTGTCCACGTCGTTAATGTCCGTAAGCCAACCTCTTACATTATACTTGTAATCTGTAGTCTGTAGGGGATTACTTTGGGTGTTTCCTACCTTTTTCTGCTCCAACTGCCCCAACTCATCATACACATTTTCTGCAATAAGCTCCTCCGACTGGTTGTTTATTTTTTGGGTTTGGACAAGCAACCTGCCCATATGGTCGTATTCGAACTTGTCTATCGTAACTATGGCAGCATTGCTTCCTTTGGTATGGGTGGTTCTGGTCTCCAATACCTTCCCGGCAAAGTCCAGTTTGCTTTCTACAATATCGGTTGTGTTCAGGTAAGGGTTTTTGGTAGCGGTGTAGATCAGCCTCCCTTTTTTATCATAGGCGCTGATCGTGGTGATCCAATGGTTAGTACCCAATACTCTTGTCTTACTCCCTGTAGCCAGGGTTTTGGTCCGCGTATCTACGGTTTGTCCCAATACCGTAGTGGGTACCGTTAACCCGGCAAGGTCAAAAGTGTAGTTGTCATAGTAGTTGATCGTAAGAATCTCATCATTAAGCCCCTTTGGGATCGCCTCATTGCTGTAATAAACCGGGGTGCCCGCATAGGTGTTCGCCGTAGGTGTCCTGACCTCGTATTGGTCGTATGTGGTAATGTTATTGGCCGAGTTTTGCAAGGCTGTCCTGCTCCCCGTATGGTTTAGCGTGCCTGTATAGGCCACCCTGCCAAAAACATCGTATTTGGTAAACAGCCATTTGTTCTGGACTTGTAGTTTGGTATCCTGCGTTAGTACAGGCCGGTCCAGCATATTGTACACAATATACTCCCAACCTTTTCCCGGCAACTTCTTCTCTACCAATCTGTTTCTGCTATCATATATGTATTGGTAACAGAGCTCATCTAAAATTTTCGATTGGGTATTATCAATTGCAGCTGTAAAAATACTTCCTGATTGGGCATGAAAACCATCTGACAAAATAATAGAATTAGAAGCTGTTAACGTAAGACTACTTCCGTTTTCTACCGTGGCTGATGAATTGATGGAACTCTGTATATTGCCTGGGGCTATTACCTCCATGGCGTTAGGAGGTAACACGTAGGTTAAGTTTCCATAATCGTCGTATATATAGTAAGTATCATGCGGCGTTGACACTCCCGAGACATCGGCATAGGTACGTTTTAGTACTACATGCCCCTGTTTGTCCTTAAACTCTTCGATCGTATGGTTAGTGCCACCTATCCAATTCTCATCTTTGATTATGGTTTTATAAAGAGTTTCTGCATTATAATAAATGTTTCCTCCGGTAAGCGTGGGAATATATATATTATTCTCTAAACTTAAATTGACCTCAAAACGGCGGACCACATTTCCTAAATTCACCTGATTATCAAACTGAATGGTATGACCATAATTATCACTTTCTATGGGCGAAGGGGGTAAAGGATAAGACACTCTTATACCAACACATCCGGGTTCATCATAACCCCAATAATCTGGATCATAACATCCTCCATAACCTGAAGGTACATTATTATAAACTGAATTTCTATATTCTACACATACTGTTGAGTTATAATAACTTGAACTTGAATCAAAACAACTATTTCCACCTGTCTTTTTTTCCCAGTCATTCCCTGGTGCTGCTTGTGCTATTATTCTATTGACAGGAGAGGTTTCAAATACCTTTTCGGAAAACGGGTTTGATGTATTTCCGTACTTTGAAGTATTATAAAAACTATTTGTATTGTTTAAAGCATCTGTTCTAAACATCCCTCCATTAGCAGACGAAACATAAGGTAAAAACTCTTTTATTTGTCTTCCATATTCGTCATACTCAATATGAGTAATAACATCTTGATTCTGCCCTCCAGCTCTCTGATTAACAGACTGAACAGCTCTGCCTAATCCATCAAAATAATTGACTGTTTCTACTATGTCATCGGGTAGTAAATCTGTTGTTGTCCCCGCTTTATGAATTCCATCGGTAGTTTTTACTTGATAGGCTGTCTGTTTTATATAGTTTTTATCATCAGATTGCGACATTATAGTTAATGGCAATAAAAACAAGAGTATAAATATTTTTTTCATTTTATTATTTTTAGCATATTGAAAATTTATCTGAAGTTGGCCACATTAATTTTATAATGTTTCCCATTCTCAAAATAAAAACTATCACCTGAACTAATATACTCAGTTGTACCCATCTCAATGTTAGTTATTGAAAAATCTGTAATAAAACCCAAGTCGTATTTCACGTTAGCATTGATCCTAAAACTTAATTGATACTCCCCTTCTTTCACAAGTAAATTGGAAGTGGTTTCTACATCGTTGTACGTATGATAAGGAGTTAATTTTTGAGTAGCTACAATAGAATTATCTTTTATAAGATCTAACTCCACCTTTGTTGGATGAGTATTGTATACAGGTTCATTATAATATCCTGAATAATCCAAGTAGCCATATGACAGTTCAATAGAAACCACCCCATTAGTTTCCCCAGTACAATCAGACGAACTATCCTCTAAAGTATCTAGGTAATATTCTGCATTGTTATTTGCAATAACATCTGAACTATAGGCATACGTACCTCCAGGCACTATATTATTATAAGATAAATCTGCGTTACAAATATGAGCGTTATTAATTGTACGCATTATTGGATAATTATAGTAAAACAGGGGTTGGTTTACTAAATAATCAGCTGTATGATACTTATATGTATTAAGTATATTTCCATCGTTATCAATTTGTTTTACCAATCTACCAATTGGGTCATACTTATAATACATAGCATCCCCGTTTGGTCCCGTTATACTTGTAACTCCGACTTGCCTCTTGTAAGTGTAAGTATTTATCATTTGATTGGAGCTGTTGTAGGTATTTCTTAAACTCTCTAAAACAGATAAAATGGAGGCTTCGCTTGAAGGGTTTTCTAAAGTATTATTGGAGGTAAACGAGCTAGAAATATTTTGATACGGTACATTTTTAAGTTCCGCCACAGGATACATCCCTTTATACCCCCATAAATAGGACGTAGATGCACCTACTTTATCAATGATTTCCAGCACATTGCCATACAGATCATATTTATTATATATTAAATCAGTTGTCAATGACTGTCCTTTAAAAGAACTTTGTATTGTTTTAGGAGCAAAAAATCCCGAACCCTCATTTATATATTCATAGTGTATTTTTCTCCAAGACAACTCTCTGTTTTTCGATGTATTGATACTGGTTTCTTCAACTAATTGGGTTACCATATTAGCATTTTCCATCTGGTCATAAACCCCATCAAAATCATAGGCGTATTTATAATTAGTTTTTATTGGTTCGTCTTTTGAATTTGTAGTGGTTATACTTGTAGGGTTCAAATAAGGTAATTTATTGTACTGATAATCTTTAACAATTGTAATTACTCCTGTATCTTCAAAAATAGTATCGGTTTCCTTCGACAATAGTAACTTTCCTATTGGTATACCATATTGCCCTGAAATAATATCATAGTAATAGTGGCTATATAATTCTCTTTGACTAACCGTACTATTTCCCCCAACTATTTTGAATGTACTTTTTGGGAAAACATAAGCTACTTTTAATTGATTTTGTAAGTTATACCTCGTATACTCAAAGGATTTTTTATTAACGGGACTATATCCATCTTCGGAATCGTATTTATAAGATTCTATTGATTTTTGTACTCCCATAAACCAATCAGTTTTCAGGTAAGGAATATTAGTATTGGGAATAAGGTTCCTGTCATTTTGAAATGGTTCAAAATAAGTAGGATCATAAAAACTATAAACTGTTTTACCTGTCTGGTCTCCTAAATCTTGTTGATATTCCGTAACTTTGGTATAGTAAATAGGCGCTCCATTAGGGTAAGTATAATTCAATGCAGATGAAGGCTGATATGTCGTTTTAGTTTCTATTGCTAGTTCGTCAAGACAGTTTGGATCAGAACAAGAGGATTGTCCATTCCACGCCTCTAAATAATATATTTTTTGCTCATAACTCTCTACACCAAAATAATAGGAATTAACCTTACTTGTCTGTTCCGGATGGGTCATTAAAATTCCGGTACCTTCTTCAAGGTCCCCATAACGATAATACTTTTGTTTTATAAAATTTGATTCTTCATCCAAATAATTTATACTACGGATGCGGAGCCCTCCTCCGATTTGTGGAAGTTTTTGGCTATATGTCGTTGATTTATTACTAGAAAAATGTTCTTGATATTTATTTGATTCAAAATCAAAATCTACAACCCCGCCTGTTGGGTATATTATTTGCTTTAAAAGACCTTGTTTTATATTATTTTCATTAGGCATTTCTGCCCAATTGTCATGCCCTCCGATCTCAATTTCAACGTTCGGTGTAATGACAGCGCAAGATTCATCAGGGTTATAAAACTTATTCTGAATAATTGTTTTTTCTGGAATACTTAAATAATCATTAACATACCGGTTAACCACTCTGGTTTTATGATTGAGATATCCCCAAGCATCATGCCCTTTTAAATGGTTTCCATAATCAAACTTTGAAGTATATAAAAGGCTATACCTTTGAAAAGCATCAATACCATTCTTAACGTGCAAAGAATCCAGATATCGTGTCCCATCGGTAGGTGTGCCATCTATATAAGTGGTTTTCTTACTTTGAAATAAGCTTAATGATTTTACTTCTATGTTTTTATCATTTAAAACTCTAATAAAATTCAATTGATCAGATCCACTAAAAGTAACTTTCCCCCCTCTAAATATAATTTCCGATAAAGAAAGTCCATACACTGTACTTCTTGATTTGCTTAAAGGCGTATTAGAACTAAAAATCTCATCGACAACCCCTTGATTATCTATATAAGGTACATGTAGCTCTGTTTTATTCCAAAAGTATTTGATATATTTTGGCGAAGATATTTGATAAAAAGGAATATTTGCAACCATGTTACTTCCAGCATTATAATCAGAAGTAGAATTCAAAGGATACTCGTTCGATCCATAAACAGGTTTACCGGTAGAACATGGGAAGGTGTTGTTAAAAAACTCCACTTTATCATTATAACCAATAATATCATCTGCTAATTTACTCGTATACTTAAACTCAATAACATCTGTATTGTTCGTACTTACAATTTTATCGCACTTCCAAGATGTTACTGCATTATTTGTATATTCCCTTTTAACAGCTTCCAAATTATCCAGACTATGGGTCAAATCATTATAATAAACCGCACCCGGTACTCCAAAAGAGTAAACAGTTCCATCGGTATCTACAATTGTAAATGTACTACTGGACTCATTCCATGTTATTTTTATATTGTCATAAGGAACAGGAACAATAGTATAATTGTTTCCACTATTATTTTTTTGAAAATAAAAGGATCCAGACTTATTTAAGAGTTTATAATTAAACTTATCTGGCATGGCGTCCTTTTCTCCTATAGCCAAATCATATGCATTGTCATAATTCGTTAAACTACTATAAAAAGGATACGCATTGGAACCATCTGTTTTATGCGATTTTACAAGATTATTATTAATATACCCTCCCTGTGGATCTAAGTCATCCTTTCCGTTAATCGACCTTGTGATTTGTAGATCACAACTTAAAGACCACCCCAAACCAACCCTAGTCGCCTTCTCATTAATTTTAAATCCTCCTGCATGATAATTCAATACAATGGGCAGTTTTAAGTTCCCAACTGAAATCTCATGAAAAGAGATATTAATATTAGGAATTCCTGTATTGTAGTTTATCGGATAGTTTACCATTTTAGATAACGCTGCCGCCTCCGGACTTATTGGCACAAATTTTTGACTTTCATAGTTTTGAGCATTACCAATTTCAAAAAAAATAAACAATGCCAACAGAAAAATATTTTGACTTACTAATTTAGTTTCCATATTATTTGTTTATGAGTAATTTGTTCGTGATTTATACGAATCAAGGGTTGAAAAAAACTATTGATTATCAATGATTTATAAGAGATAAAATCGACTTCGTTTTAGTTCAAAAAAACCAGAACCCCCTGATTTTTAATTAAAATAAAAATTCAGCTCTTGACTCGCATTAATAAGGATTAAAGCAATACATTCTTTCATTTTACTTTTCCTTTCAAGTAATTTATTTCTTCTTTTAACTCTATCACATACAACGTCAACTCCTCCACCTTCTCCAGCAACCTCAAATTCATCTCCTTGAGATTAATCCCCTCTTCCTCCATTTCTTTTGCCGAAGGTATTCCCGGCAAATGCCCCTTTTCTTTAATATGGGCCTGTACTTCTTCCAGGGAACGTAAATGGTACTCTTCTTTAAATACATAATCCGGGGCCACGGCTCCTGCCAGGTCTACTTTGACCTCCCGGGTATGGATATTGCCTTTTACGGTGAATTTGGCATCCGGAGTAACCGTGCCTATACCTACATTACCATTATCCCTGGCAAAGAATATGATCTTATTATCCTTGTCAAAAATTCCGAAGCCGGGAATATTGCTTATTCCGTTACCATTTTGATCCAGCTTAAACAAAAAAGCCCCGTCAGATTCAAACAGAAGATCATCCTTTGTATTAGTATTGGTAAAACCATCCGTCATACGAATTCTGGCAGGGAAGCCTGATGTTTCAATCAACAGTCCGTTCTCATCCTTTATATGTAATCCTCCCTGCGGGTTCGTTGTTCCTATCCCTGCATTCCCCGAAGCGGGAAATGTGTTGGTCTGGGCATAAAAAGTAAAAGGGAGTAAAAGGAATAATACCCCCACCCTGGCCCTCTCCCGGGGGGAGGGAACATATTCTGATATTTTTTTGAATATATTTCTCATATTACGGCTTTTTAAGTGCATCGATTTCTTTACGGAGCTGTTGGTTTTCTTCCAGGATCGTTTCTATTTGTTTTTGTTGTATATCCATTCTTTTTTGCTGCTGAATAGCATACAAAGTCAGTTCTTCAATCTTCTGCAACAATTTAGCATCCATCTCCCCCAGGAATATTCCATTTTTCTCTACTTCCTTAGTACTGGGAATGTCCTTTAAATGCCCTTTTTCTTTAATGTGTTGTTCTACTTCTTCTAAAGTCGGTAGGACATAATTCTCTTCAAAGACAAAGTCGCTCCAGCCGTTAAGGTCAACTTTGACCTCTTTGCCGTGTATTATCCCGTTTACCGCCAACCTGGCATCGGGTGTAATGGTCCCTATGCCCACATTGCCGTTGTGCAGTAAGCGCATCAGGCTTTTATCTCCGGCAGTCTGGATATCAAAACCTCCGGAAGCGGCAATACCACTACCTCCCATACGAACCCTGGCAACGCCGTTAGACCAGCCCACAGACATATTGAGCCCGGAATTTTCCGGGTTAATAGCCTGAACGGATCCGGTTGTTCTGATCAGCCCATCTACATGAAACTTAGCCGTTGGTTCGGCAGTTCCTACACCTACATTGCCGTTGGACAATAGAAAAATTCCATCCCCATTCCAGGGGGTTTGGCCGTAGGCGATATATATTTTCCGGGATTCTTCGCCACTGCCAAGCATTCCTATCCCCCCAAAACGGGGACCTCCAAGTTCTCTAAAGTAATTGATCCCCCTGGCCCAGCCCCCGGTGGCCACGGGTTTTATCATATTCACTCCTCCTCCGTCCAGTAATATATTGGAACCCTTTGCCGTAGGATATTGATTCTGGGATATGCCTAAATATCCTGATCCCAGAAATACAAAAAGCAGATATAGTTTTTTCATCTCCTGTTAGTTTTTATAGCGGTATTTGTATTCTTCCAATAGTCTGTTTGTCTTATCTCCTGTTGCAATACTTTGATCTCTTCCTGTAGTTTAATGGTATACAGTGTCAGTTCCTCTACCTTCTCCAACAGTTTTAAATTCATCTCCTTGAGATTAATTCCCTCTTCCTCCATTTCCTTTGCCGAAGGTATTCCCGGCAAATGCCCCTTTTCTTTAATATGGGCCTGTACTTCTTCCAGGGAACGTAAATGGTACTCTTCTTTAAATACATAATCCGGGGCCACGGCTCCCGCCAGGTCTACTTTAACTTCTTGAGTATGGATTTTTCCTTTAACGGTAAGTTTGGCATCCGGAGTCGTGGTTCCTATACCTACATTGCCACTACCTTTTACAACCATTTTATCCTCTACTCCGGTATCGCTGACAGTTCTGAATTTCACTATATCCCCGTTAGCCGAACCTATATGCAATACCCCCGAACTATATATTTCATTTGGGTCTACTATCATAGAACTGTTTCCGTCAGTGATGGTGAGATAGCTTTTTTCCGGCACCCATTTCGCACCAATGGTTCCGGATCTTTGTATTTCCAGTTTTGCTGTCGGCGAAGTAGCCCCTATTCCCACATTTCCATTGTTTTCCACGGTAAAGTTCACATTCTGGTTGGCTGTAGCCGTTCCGCTGGACAACCGTAAAACGGGACCGCTCCCCACCTGGTTTATATACACTGCCGCCCCGTTGGCATTATCCCTTGTTAAGTGGTGATAGTCCGTATTTCCGGTTACCGTCTTAAAGATCCCGGTATATTGCTGTGCATGTGCTTCCATTCCAAAGCACAGTGCACTACCGATAAAAAAGAGTAATTGTATTTTCTTCCTGGTTCCTTTTTTGTTTTTCCTCAATGTTTTATATCTATAGTCTGTTTAGTAATGTGTCCATTTTGTCTTCCAATACTTTAATCCTGCCGTTTTCTTCTTCCAACTTTTTTATTTGTTTGTTCTGTTCCAGGATATATAAAGTCAGTTCCTCAATCTTCTGTAATAACCTGGCATCCATTTCCCCCAGGAAGACCCCGTTCTCTTCCACTTCTCTGGCACTGGGAACATCCTTTAAATGCCCTTTTTCCTTGATATGCTGTTCTACTTCTTCTAAAGTCGGCAGATTGTACCCTTCTTCAAAGACAAAATCGCTCCAGCCGGTTTCTACTTTAATTTCCTTAGCACGGATGTTACCGTTTACGGCAAGTTTCCAACTTCCGGGATTAGATGTCCCTATACCAACATTACCGTTAGAGTTAATAAGAAATCTGTTTCCATCTTTGTATATTCGCCATTCATTATTGCTGCTAAGCCCTGCAAACCAATTAGAGCCCATAGAGGTTTCATACCAAGCTCCGGCTCCCGAAGAGTGCTTCCCCATATACATTCTCCCCTGTACATGTAATTTTTCATTGGGTGAAGTCGTCCCTATTCCCATATTTCCTCCTGCCGTTGGAAATACAACAAAATTTCCCGTTCCGGTTCGGATATTTATGTCTCGGTTACCATAGGTAAAAATGGTAAAATCATTGCCGTTTCCGTATATATCACTGGTATTATTCCACATAAAACCAGCATAGTATTCTGTTGAAGTTCCGAATCGAAGATATTTATGCGGATCTCCTATTCCAAATTTTGGATTCAAATATTGCACATCTACAGTCTGTGCTTCGGCAAGCAAAACGGTTATTGGAATTAAGCAAAAGGTAAGTATATATCTTTTCATCACTTATTGTTTTTTGAATTCATCTATTTCCTGTTGTTGTCTTTCATTTTGCTTGATTAATACCTTTACCTGTTTTTGTAAATGAATCGTGTATAAGGTCAACTCCTCTATCTTCTGCAACAACCTGGCATTCATCTCTCCTAGCAGGATACCGTTTTTTACCACTTCCGCCGCACTGGGAATATCTTTTAAATGGCCCTTTTCTTCAATGTGCTGTTCTACCTCTTCCAAAGTAGGGAGCTCATATTCTTTATCAAATACAAAATCGCTCCAGCCGTTCAGGTCCACTTTTACTTCTTTACTGTGGATTACCCCGTTTACGGAAAGTTCGGAATCCGGTGTTACGGTTCCTATACCTACATTGCCATTTCCCCTCACTATCATCCTTGTCAGAAAATTTCCTTCAGAATTTTTTCCGGTACGGAAATACAAATGCCTGTCCGTCTTTCCGGGTGCTGTAGGAGATACTTGTATGATCATGTTTTTATGATTCGTCCCGGGATCATCACTGGTAATGTAGTTCCCGGAAGCATCTTGGTGAATACCGATAAAATTACTCCCTCCAGTGCCCCGGATAAATTTTATATTGCCCCGAACTTCAAGTTTTTCCGAAGGAGAGGAAACCCCAATGCCTACATTCCCCGATGCCGGGAACGTATTGCTCTGCGCGATAGAAAATAAGGGAGAGGCGAAAAGAATAAGTAGCGTTTTTTTCATATGTGATATTATATTGAAGATTATTGATGGTATATAATTAGTCTTAGTACATAATAAAATTTCATCTGCATAAATTTTCCTCTATTTCTTTGGTAAAAAGAGGAAAGAGTCAAACGGATTCTCCCTATAATCGACTGAAAAACAAGATTGTCATGCACTAAATATTTTATGTATTGTCTTCCCGGGACCTGTTTAAGGTAGTTATACGGTTTAATATCTGTATGTATTACTACAAACAGTATAGCTCATGGATATTACGCCACAATCAGAGCGCAAATGTCCTGTACGCAATCCGGTATTCCGGATTCGTTGTCTGTTAAAAATCCCTGAGGGGAGGGGAAAGTAATCTGATTATTTTACCAAGCAGGTTATTGTTCTTCGGGGAAAGAAAAGAGGTAATTTCACATCATATAATATATTTTATCTTTTTATTTATGTCACCAACGATTACACATCAATCATAGGCAAAAATTATATCTTTATCAAGATTTTATACCATACAATAATAATATAAAAAATAAAAAAACACAACAACTTATTCCCCCGATTTATAAATCAAGGGTTTGATAACTTTACAATTCAACTACATCATAATAAAACATAAAATACTATAAATAAATACATTAAACATAAAAAATACCACATCAAAACACAGGTTATCCCGGTAAAATATGGCATACAAAAAAACAATAATACATGTTCCGTATCTCTTGTATTATCCCCATAGCTATCGTCCCGTTGCTCTTTACGGAAGTCCGCATTTATAAATGAACGGAACTATTTTTTACTTTTTATATCCTTTCCTGTTGCTACTATTTAAATTTTAGTATTTTTATCCCCAAACACTTTGTATTGTTATGTATACATCCAGGCTGACCAAAAAGATTCCCGCTTTCAACCTCCAGGAAATGTTGATTGTCCTGGCCATTATAGGTATTTTATTGCTTATAGCGCTGCCCAACCTCATGCCCCTGATCACCAAGGCCAAAAGTGTGGAAGCCCAGACCCAGCTCAAGGCCATATACAATGCGCAGAATACCTACAGGTACATGTATTCCAAATTCTCTGCGGATTTTAACGAACTGGATTTCGAGCCGCCGAAAACGGTTAATGATAACGGTACGGCCAATTATAAATATGAAATTATCGAAGCTTCCAACTCCTCTTTCAAAGCCAGGGCGGAAGCGGTAACAGACTTTAATGGCAACGGCGTGTTTAATGTCTGGGAAATCGATGAAAACGGGGTGCCTAAACAAACGGTAAAAGATTAGTTGTAACACCTGACAGATAAATAATATAAGAATACAAAATCCTGTGGTATAAAAGTCGCTACTTCCCCCCTTTTTCGGCTTTGAAGCAACAGGTCAATAAAACTATAATTTCAAATACAGATTTGATCTGCCAAAAGCTTAGTATCATGCTTTTCGTAAAAATATGCCTTATAGCAGTACTGGGAATTATTTTTTACCAGGATTACAGGTCTCGAATGGTATCGCTTCCCTTGTTTATCCTGGCCATTCTCCTGTTTGCCGGTTTGCATTTTTTCCGGGCGGACAGGTATGTGTTCTGGATTTCCATCGGTATAAACCTCGGGTTCATAAGTATAATATCGGGTATACTGTATCTCTATTCCCGTTTTAAACTCCGGTCCGCTTTTATAAACGGCAGTTTCGGCGCCGGCGATTTGTTCTTTTTTGTGGCCATCGCCCTCGGCTTTCCTCCCGTAACCTTTGTCGTATTGTTTACTTTTTCCATAGTGTTTTCCCTGCTGCTGCATATCTTTCCGGTTCCGCGAAACCTTTTTAAACCGGTCCCGGTAAAAACCGGAGAACATATTTCCGGAAAGAATCCCGGTGAGCCGCAACAGACCGTTCCCCTGGCGGGATATATGGCGCTTTTTTTTATAGTAGTTTTTATATATTCCCTCTTTTCTGATTTCCCTTCCCTATATTTGACCTAGACCTATGGAACTGACCTCATATCATATAGAAACCGGTTTACAACAGCTTATCAGTGCGGAGCAGGCCTTCCATTACCGCATTGTTCCCATAGGCAGGCAAAACGGACATATTACCTTTAAAACGGACCGGCGGGCCATGCCCGGGCTGAAAGAGGAACTGGAGATCATCCTCGGAAGTAAGATAGAACTGCAGGGCGACACCGAAGAAGAGCTAAACAGGTACCTCGCCACCAATTACAGGAAGGCGGAACAAACCCCCGGGGAGAACCTTCGCTACACACCGGATTTCCTGGAGAAAATACTCATTACCGCCAAAGAAATAGGTAGCAGCGATATTCATTTCGAACCTTATGAAGAAAAGTGCAGGGTACGCTATCGCCTGGACGGAAAACTTATAGAGCAATTCCATATTCCCATAGAAGAATACCCGGTGATCATCAATAAGATAAAAATAAGGGCCAACCTGGATATCAGCGAAAAAAGATTGCCGCAGGACGGGCGTATTACGGTGAATTCCGATACCGGCGAGTTCGACATCCGGGTCTCCTCCCTGCCTACCCTGCACGGTGAAAAAATAGTACTTCGTATCCTGAGTAAAGACGCGAGCAGGTTTAATTTAAGCGGGTTGGGCTTTACGGAAAGGGAATTGAAAATGTTTAAAGAGAGTATCCGCAAACCTAACGGTATCATACTCATATCCGGACCCACCGGTTCCGGGAAAACGACAACCCTCTATGCCACGCTGAAACTGCTCAATGATCCCAAGACCAATATACTCACTATAGAAGATCCTATAGAATACACCCTCGAAGGGGTTAACCAGGTACAACTCAAAGAGAACATAGGCCTGGATTTCGCTTCGGCCATGCGTACTTTTTTACGGCAGGACCCGGATGTGATCATGGTAGGTGAGATCAGGGACGTGAAAACGGCCAATATGGCTATCCGGGCAGCTCTTACCGGCCACCTGGTGCTTTCCACCATTCACACCAATTCTGCCTGGGCAACGGTATCCCGCCTGGTAGATATGGGAGTACCGCCGTTTTTAATTGCAAGTACGCTCAATGTCAGCGTGGCCCAGCGGCTGGTTCGGAAATTATGCGATCATTGTAAAGAGGAAGTCCCCGTAGAAAAGAGTATTTTCCCCGAAAATTTCCGCGTACCCGCTTCCCTGCAAACCCATTACCGGGCCGTTGGCTGTAACGCCTGCTACCATACCGGTTACAGCGGCAGAAAAGCCATTTACGAGATCATCCCCATAACCGGCGGTCTTGCAGAACATATCAAAAACAACATACTAGAAATAGATACCTATCTCGGGGAGAATAATATTAACACCTTAAAAAGCAATGCCATACAACTGGTACGGGACGGGATAACGTCCGTCGAGGAAGTATATGCCTTGCTGATGGACTGATAGCTTATGATAAAAAAAATTACGCTGTACCTGTTTTTATGTATTGCAACCTCTCTCCTTGCCCAGGACAATGACTCCCGGCGCATAGAGAGCATCCGCAATCACCTGGAATCCCTCTCCGTGGACAATCCGGGGCTTACCGAGAGTTTCAAAACGGATATTAATGTAAACAATGTCCCCCTTTCCGGTTTTCTTATGGCCGTATCCCGGGTACACAAAGTAAATATCAACGTATCGCCCGAACTGCAAAACATCACTATAGTCAATAACTTTTCGGATGTTACCGTAGCGGACCTGTTGGTATTCCTGTGCAAGGAGTACCAGCTGGATATCGATTTCACGGGGAACATTCTCTCCATACATCAGTATACACCCCCGGAGGAAATTCCGGAAGAGAAGCCGGTACGGGTGCAATACAACCCTGCGGACGACCTTATTTCCATGGACCTGGACAATGATCCCCTGGGGAAGGTTTTCCGCAGGATCATCGATATATCGGGTCATAACCTGCTGTACAGTTCCGAACTGGAAAACACCCCTTTACGGATGTACCTGAAGGATGTTGAATTTGACAAGGCCATGGAAAACCTTGCCGCTACCAATAACCTGATCTACAGCAAATCGAGGGACGGTTTTTACCTGTTCGATGCGGCATATTTATCTGCCGGGCCGGAAGGAAACCCGGGGGGAAACATCCCGCCTCAAAACAGGCCCATGCGGGCTCCCAGGGGTGCTAATTTTTATTACGAAGTATTGGATACCACCACCATGACCCTAAAAGTGGATTTCAACAATACACCGGTTGCCAACATTATCAACGAAATAGGCTATGACCTTAAACTGGATATTTACACGGCCACGCCGCTGGAAAATGCGGGTAACGTTACATTCAAGGCCAAAAGCATAACTTTTGACGAGTTACTGGAAAAGATATTCGAAAGCGGCCAGCCCCTTGCTGCACGTAGTAATAACCGGAATCCGGGGAATAACGATATTAATGATATTAACGGCGGACGACAAGGAAGCGCTTCGCCGGGTAATCATTTTACTTTTAAGAAAGAAGGTAATATCTACTTTTTCGGCATGGCCAACCAGCTTAGTGTACGTAAAGTAGAGATCGTACAACTCATGCACCGCTCCGTGGAACTGTTGGGCGACCCGTCCGGAAACAGCGGCTCCACACGTTCTTCCGGAAGAACGGTGCCCGGGGGCATCAACTATCTCGGCGGCGGGTTTAACAGCGGGCAAAATATGTATGGGAACAGCAATACCTACGGCAGCAACAACCTCAACCGCCCTACTTCGTCACTGAATACCTCCAATTCCGATAATTTCAGCTCTTATAACAGCAAGGCCGAAGCCCTGGTCAATATCCTTCCGGATGAGATCATTGCCGACCTGGATATTAAAATAGACTTCGAACTGAACAGTTTCCTGGTCAGCGGCCCGGCAGCCAATATCAACCGCTTTAAATCGTTTATCAAACAGATGGACAAACCGGTACCGGTAATCCTCATAGAAGTCATGCTTCTTGAAGTAAGCCGTACGGCCACCGTAGAAACCGGTATAAGCTGGGGTATAGGCGACAAGCCTACAAAGACCAAAGGAGGTATTTTTCCCAATACCGATCTCACCCTGGGTGCCGAAACCGTAAACAGGGTCATCGGCGGATTTGACGGGTTCGGTTCGCTGAACGTAGGTAAAGTGGTCCCCGAGTTTTTTGCTACTATCAAAGCCATGGAAGCCAACGGCAATGTAAAGATCCGGTCTACACCTAAGTTATCCACCCTCAACGGCCACAGGGCGCACCTCTCCATCGGGGAAACGACCTACTATGTTGTCACCAACCAGAATTATTACGGGTCGCAGATACCGCAGTCTTCCGAAATACGCAACTACATGCCTATAGACGCGGAACTGGCCGTAAGCATCAAACCCCTGGTTTCGGGAGACGGACAAATTACCCTGGATATCAACGTCATACAGTCCGATTTCAGTGGAGAGCGGATCGAGGAAGACGCCCCTCCCGGGCTTACCTCGCGGGAATTCAGCTCCATTATCCGTGTACAGGACCAGGACCTGGTAGTGCTCGGCGGACTGGAGGAAAAAATGAAGAACGATTCCGGGAGCGGTGTACCGCTGCTATCGAGGATCCCCATTTTAAAATGGTTGTTCAGCAGCAGAAAACGGGAAGATTCCAAAAAGAAGCTTACGGTACTGATCAAACCTACGGTTATCTATTAAATATGATCCGAAACCTGCTTACATCCCTCAGGGAAGGCCATATATTCCAGGCGCTGGAACTCACGGAAACCTCCGGGGTTACCGGGTGGATTAACACCGTCGTAAAAAGACAGAAAGACGAGATCATCTTAACAGAAAGCGGCGTCACCGGTGCACCGGAAGATCTTCCCGGTACCCTGTCCGCCCATCATCATATCCTGGTTGTTATCAATACCAATAACATACTCACCAGGATTACGGAGACCACCGGGAATGCGGATATCGCTATAGTGAACAAAGCTTTTCCGAATATTAAAATAGAGGATTTTTACTACGAGGTAGTCGCTTCCGGGGAACGTGCTTTTATCGCCATCTGCCGGAAAGCATATGTAGACCGTATACTCGGGGAGCTGAAAGCCAAAGGGTATACCCCTTCCGGGTTCTCCCTCGGCCTATTGTGTATGCAGCACCTGGCCGCATTTACCGGGAACGGGGAAACCGGGGTTTCCAACGCCGGGGTGACATTTGCAGACGGGCTGCTTGCGGATATCCGGAAAGAAGAGACTGTGCCGGGTATCACATATACGGTAAACGGCCTGGAAATCCCCGGGCTTCACCTGCCAGGATTTGCTGCCGTACTGGGGCTTATTACGGGAAATACCGGTTCCGTCTCCAACTTTTCGGACCGGAACGCTTACTTCCGGCAGGAGTTTTACCACCGGCGTTTTTTCCGGATATTCGTCCGCAGCGCCCTGGTTTTCCTTCTTGCCCTGTTGCTTGTTAACTTTATGGTCTTTAACCATTATTTTCAGAAAACCGAAGTCATAAAGCAAGCCTCGGAAGTAAACCGGCTTAACCGGGAGAATTTTATGAAACTGAAAGAGGAAGTGGATAAAAAAGAAAAGGTTGTCGGGGATATCCGGTCCTCCTCCGGCTCCAGGAGTTCCTATTACACCGACCGGATTACACAGGCCCTCCCCGCTTCCATCCTGCTGAAAGAGATCCGCTACCAGCCTTTGCGGAAACAGGTCAAGGAAGGGCAGGAAGTGCTGTTACAGGAAGACCGGATTATGATCTCCGGGGAATCCGCGGACAGTAACCGCTTCTCCGAATGGATAGAGGAACTGGAAGCTATGAACTGGACGGAAAACGTCTCTATAAGAGATTACGGTTCCTCCGTCTCCGGCGCTTCGTTCTCCATTATGTTAGCCATAAAAAACAATCCATGACTTCCCGGAACAAAAACATAGCCGCCGTTGCCGTATTTCTACTGGCCTTATTCCTCTGCTATACCCTGGCTATTTCCAATACGGTCCGTACCAAAGGCGAATACAATGCCCTGAAGGCCGAGGAATCCCTGTTTAATGATATTCCCAGGCAATTATCTATCCTCAATGAAAAAAATGCTTATTACGACTCGCTGCTGCGCAAATACAAGATAGGCGGTACCTCCATGCAGCACAACCTCCTGAAAGCAGTAAACGAAAATGCGGGTGAACTGAACCTCAAGGTCATCGCCTTTCACGAGCCTCATATTTTCGAAAAAGAAGGGCTTAAAATTCACACTTATGACCTTACGGTAGAAGGTGGTTATAACGATATCCTGGCCTTTACCTACCGCCTGGAACAGCGAACAGGCTACGGGGAAGTGGTAAGCCTCAACCTGGAAAAAAAGAAAAACTTCCGTACCGGGAAAGAATTCCTGCAAGGGAATTTGCTGGTACGGAATTTTGACTGAAGCAGGTTTTCTTTATCCTGTTTCTATGCTATAGTGTGTAATACAAGCCCAGTTGAAAAACGGAACTGTGCAGGTTTTGTCTTTCGGTAATACCGTAAGTATACCGAAGCCCGATACGATAATGCGCTCCAAAATGATATCCCAATCCCGCGTTTACACCGAACTCAAAATCTCCTGAATCGTCATTGCGTATCAGGGCAAGAGGGTACGGATTATTTTCATAGGTAACATCCCTGTTTACCACCCAGGCCAGTTGCGGCCCTAATTCCACATCCAGCTTATCTGTTACAAAAACACCCGCCATCACCGGGACCAGGATCACCGATTCTTTGATCTTTCCGGAAATACCATCGGATATAAAGATGGGATCTTCCGGATCGTTGACATTTGTATCCTCCGGATCTATTTCAAACTCACTTCCCTGTTGAGAGAACAATACCTCCGGCCTTATGTAAAGCTTTTCTGTCAGTCTAAAATTGACAAAACCCCCGGCGTGAAAGCCTGCCTTGCCTTTGTAATCTGCAGGAATACTCCTGTCATTGTTATTAATAAAGCTCGAATAATTTAAACCGGCTTTAAGACCCAATTCTACATTTTCCTGGGCGGTGTTGATGTTTATGGTTAAAATAAACAGGATGGTGAGCGGGTATAGTTTTTTCATATATATACATTAGTTAATTTTTATTCACATTCATACTTATCTACAGTGTGATTTCTACTTACATGCCCCATCCCAATAACACGATTTTCAAACATTAGAAATTTTTTACCGTTTCTATATCTTACCTCATTTTTACTACCATTCATATTATAACAAATACTATCTCCAATCTCTAATTGCACTGCCTCCGTGATAAAAAGAATTTTATCATTTTTTATTTGACATACGAAAGATTCATTATTAATATATAATGTATATCCCTCTGGTTTATTGGAATATCTCAAGTCCATACAAACATAACCAAATCCACGATCTACTATTTTTTTATCGCTTACTATACCGCAAAATTCTATATCACATTGTTCCCAATATTGTTGAATATAAGTTTCTCTGTCTTGTTGATCTTTCTTGTTACTTACATATATTAATATTCCTGCAACAACAGCAAAAACAGGCATTCCTAAAAAAATAAACCACAATTTTACTTTTTTATTCATATTTTCAATTTTTTAATTGACGAATAAGTCTATTCACGGGAAATGGGTAATTGATAAGATGTTTAGATACTCCCTGCTGATGTGCTATGGAGCCCGAAACTCCAAAAGTAGTTCCTAATTGAGGGCCAATGCTTACACTCTTTCCTAAATAAACTGTGTGCCATTTTCCTCCGGCTTCATCAGGATAAGTCCGAGAATATCCTACTCGTCCTTCAGGGTTTAGTCCCACCGACGCCCCAATTGCTCCTTCTATGGCCCAATATCTCCCTGCATACTCTTCGGGTGTTATATCTTTAGTATCTCCATCGTAATAGGAAACAAAATAGTTTTGTCCCACACCTACAGAGGCATCCAATTCGGTAGTAATCTTGGGGCCGCTATCTATAGAACCATAAACAGACATTTGGTCGGGATACTTAGGAAAATATACTTGTTGTATACCTCCATTAGTATCTGTTCCTATAAAAGCTGCAAATGTCAAAGTTGCCTGGGTTTCATATCCGATAGCAAATTTATGTAAATTGTCTTTTTCCCATTGATATCCTGTAATTATCTCCACTCCTCCATCATTTGTATTTCTTCCTATGTGGAATCCTCCATTTTCAGTTTTATATATTTCTCCTCCTCCATTGAATATTTTATAGAAAAACGCACCAAGCCAGGAATCAAACCCTCCATCCGGGTCTACCCTACCTATCCAATTGTTCCCCATAGAAAGATACGGTGACACATATTGGTTGGCAGGATCCGGAGATACCCATCTATTTATCCTCGGGTCATATAATCTTAATTTAAACGCAGGTTTTCCAGTTTCAACATCGGTCTCGGCAAATTCTCCCTGGTAACCATATCTGTAGCCCTCAGCATCCGTTAACTTTCTTGTGGGCATGGACATCCCACCGGGATAATAATCCGTAGCCCCTGCCAGTTCACCATTTTCCTGTATCAACGCCCGTACATTTCCTAAATGGTCCGTTAACTGGTAGATAGCCGTATTGCTGGTTTTGAAATAAACACCCAGACGGCTACCCCCGTAAATGGGATATTCCTTGGCCGAAATACCCTGGTAAATAGCCATTATACTACCCGAAGCATCCCTTACATAATATTCCGTCTTAGCCAGGCTGCCATTGGTGTAACTTTCTTTTTTGACCCTTTGATCACGATCATTGTAAAAGAACTTAACCAAAGGTACGTTATTTTTTTGCACCTGGGTAACCAACCCGGCAGCATTATAGACGTATTTTACTCCTTCTTTTTTGTTTTCCACAAGCTGCCCGATAGCATTATATACATAATTCCCTGTAGCCTGCCCTTTGATGTCATCTGCCCCGGTAGCAGTGGTTACGGCATCTTTTACATGATCCAGACGGTTAGGTTTACCATTACTATAATTATAGGTTAGCTTGTCCATCGCATTGCTGTTCCCTGCGGTATTTTTATTTCGATTCAGGGTTTGGATATTACCATTGGCGTCATAGGTTAAAGCTACATTGTAATCGCCTTTGGCATTTTCTTCAAAACCGTTTACCTTGACGATCCTTGCAGTAAAAATGCTCCCTGCCTTGGCATGAAAACCGGGTTTTAAAACAATACTGTTGGTCGCTTCCAGGGGAAGCGTGCTTCCGCTCTCGGTCACTGCCGTAGAAGTAATATCCGCGTCTATATCCGAGCCGGAAGATTCGGCATACTGTCCATAAGTAGCTTCCGACAGCCAGTTATTCCGGTCATACGTATAGCTGTATGCATTTTCCGCACCGGCAAGCGGCTGGTGCCTGTTATTCCAGCGTATTCCTTTTATATTGCCGTCCAGGCGATCCTGCCCGTAGGTGGCAGGGCTTACATTACCAACGTTGCGCATATAGTCGTTCCGGTGGTAATCCAATGTCATCCCGAAAATATCATTGCCGTCCGCCCCCGGATCTTTGGCGGCGCTTAAGGCCGGGTGGTTGATACTTTTCAACTGCCCGGAAATGTTGTACACATAATCTATTCCCTGCAACTCATTTCCCAGTTCGGTACGTTTCAGTCCCCCGTTTTCATAATAACTATACGTGGCCCGGGGAGCATAGTTGACGCCGTCCACAGAAGTTTCCACTTTTACCAGCTGATCCGTCTTATCATACGTATACCGGTGTATAAAGCGTTCCGCAGTCACATCCTTCTGGTAAACCACACGGCTTACCTGCCCGTTTACCGGGTGGTATTCGTAGTCTATGGTCTTTTTGCCTATTCCCGCGATATCCTGTACCATCCAGCTTACCCTGCCGTAAACATCATAGCTATACCAAGTGGTCGTATAAGCATTACGAGTTTTGGCTACATTGCCGGCCACAAAACTTGGTGTCCGGGTACTTCCTCCTATAGCTATGTTTTCACCGGTATCATAAACCGTAAACTGCTGTTCCTTTTTGGTACCGGAGGGCAGGGTGTTCGTATCTGGGTTGGCCGTATTAAAGGCCGTGCTTACCACGACACCACTTTCTACCGGCCGGGCCCGGTTGTCATAATTGGTGTAGGAAAATTCGCCTGCCGCTTTCTGCTTACTGTTTTGCGAATAACGTATCTGCCCGTCCTTACGGTATTTAAACCAGGCCTCTCCCTCATCCGGACTATTCGTATATATCAATTGCCCCAGGGCATCATATTTGAAAGTGGTCTTAGGTTTGACAGATTTCGTATTACCAAAGGGCTGATAGGAGGCGATCAAATGTCCTGCTTTATCGTATTCATTTAACGCATAATCGTAATAATTTTCTTTGTATGTAACCTTTACCGGGTTACCGGGATTATAATTATCCACATCGGTAACTGCAACGCGATAAAACCCGTTGGGCAGTGACGTGGTAGCTGTAGTTACTTTTTTTTCTGTGATAAGATTATATACCGAGGTCTGTACCCCGGATGGTTTGTTTACCGTAAAACCCGTTGTCCCGGCAGGAACGTGGATATCCGCATATCCCTGTTGCCCGATGTTCAAAGTCATACTTCGTACACTTCCTCCCCCGCTTCTTGCGGCTGCCAGGGTCCTGCCATCCGTATCGGTAAAAACGACATTTTCCACACCATGCGCGTCCCTGCCTACCGTTTTTACTGTTTTAATGGCGGTGTACTTACTTTCTCCGAATGCCATACTTTGTGCCAGTTCGCCGGAAGCCTGCATGGTAAACGCATAAGCCTGCGGCCATGCCCCGTCGATCTTATTCCCACCTATGCTCTTCAGTACGCTACCAGGGCTAAGCTCACTGAATATTTGCCTGGAAAAAGGGTAAGCGGTTACGTCCTGGTAGGGCTCCGAAGTATTGCTTTCGCTGTAATACCATCCCACGGTTCCGGCCTGATTGCCTACAGCAGCAGGATTATCCGGGTTGGTTTCAAAATCGGCAGCAGTATAATTGCTGCCGTTGCTTTTCTTTATAAAATCTCCTCTGTATTTAAAGGTATTGGGGGTTATCGCATCAATTGCCGACTGCGCAGTCTGGAAAGCAGCTCTTCCCTGCCCATCATACAAGGTTTGAGCAGCCCATATTTTCCCGGTTTTTACATCCACACTCTGTACCTGGACAGGCTTCCCTAAAGCATTGGCATAAGAAACACTATTAGCCTTCATATTTCCATCAATGTCATACGTCACCGTAGAAATCCAGTTCCTGTCCTGGTCCGTAACCGTGAATGGCGGGAGATTAGAGTCATTTACCGTATAGTTTATGATTCTTGCCGGGCTCCAACAGTTTACATTATCCAGCCGGGCTTTCAGGTAATACACTGTTCCGCTGGTTAATTCTATACTGGAGTCACTATTGGAAATACTTTCTCCTCCTTCCGTTTCCTGCCAGTACCAGGTTACTCCTTCCGGTGGCGTCCCCCGGGTTAAAATTGTACTGCCATCGTTATTGGTAATGGTGGGGGGATCCGGCCTCGCCGGGGGGGAGGGAATGTTCACATAAACAAACCCGGAACTCGTACTCCATCCGCTACTGTTACGGGCCCGTATGTAATAGGTTCCGCTACCCTCATTAGCTTTGAATGTAGTGCCCGATCCTTTTGTCGTACTCATTCCGTTGGCATCTTTCCCTTGCCAGTACCAGGTAGTTGGTTCCGGTGGAGTTCCTACTCTCCGCAGGGTTACTTCATTACATCCAAGAGCGCTTATCTCCGGGTTATTCGGCCTGGAAGGAATGGGATATCCTTCTTTGATATAAATTATTTTGTACGTTATGGTGGAACCTATCCCACTCAGCGAGTAGCGTAATTCGTAATTGGTATTTGCACTGATCTGTACTTCGTTATAATAGGTATGAGGCCCGGATAGCGGGTTGTATTCCATAGTTTGCAGGGGCGTGACCGCACTGTTGCTGGTCTTATTCCACAATTGAAAAGTTATTCTGTGATCTTCCCCTTCATTGTCCTCCAAAGGATCACCCACATAGGAATACCGGACGTCCAGTTTTATTTTTTGACTAAAAATACTGCTAAAAGAACCGGATGTGCCTTCAGTATAGTAGGTACTGTTGGTAACACTTTTTTGGATGGTTGTAATGGGACCCTCCTGGGAAAATACCGATACACCAACGAGTAACAGCGTGAATGTAAAAATTATATTCTTCATTCGTTTCTAATTTTATACTTTGTCTTATAAACTATCCATATTTTACATTGCAATAGATATCCTTTTTATCAGTTCTCCCCTTCGATATCTTCACTGCATTCCCATACAAAATTCCCGGATTTTGTCTTGATCTCCCCCGTCACTTTATCCCTTACCTGGCAACGATAATAAACTGTGCTGCCATTGTCATCAGGGCAGGTCATTATATATCTTCGACTGCTGTGAAGCGTCCACGCATCGTAGGTGTTGGAATAATCCCCTTCGCTAAGGGCCCAACGGTATTCGATGTAACCACTGCCCCCATTAGTTATAGCACTAAACTCCGGTGACTCATTAAATGTTCCTCTTATCTGAGGGAGTAATACTAATTGAGTATAAGGAGTATCAGCATCTTCCTTATATTGATAATTTATTTCTTTGATCAATTTATACCCCCCGGATTTACTTTCATAATTAGCGGCTTCCGCATAGGTCTTTATCAATCTTCCTCCGGCATCATATTCATATCTTGTCCCCATGTTATTGGTTCCTAAAATACATGTGAGTTCATCATATTCATTATACACATAGGAAGTCATGGAAGAAGATACGGGATGTAAACGAAAATCATCATAATAAGCTGTTCCCGAAGTTGTGGTCAAGGACACTTCCTTTCCGGAAGCCACATCTATAGTAAAATTAAGTTGTACCCAATCTCCCGCTATTATGGTTTCCTCCTGATTAAAATTAAAGTTTTGTTCATTTGAAGTAACACTGGTATTTGCATAATTAGATTTATGTGCCCAAACTGACAGACGATAGGTGCCTGTACTTCCTGGTGTAGCCTTAAATGCTTTGACGTTAGATGCAACCTGTATCGTCTTCTTCCCGGTATGAGCCCTTGAGGTTGTTATGACAGCTGAGGCATCCTTAGTGACTCCTCCACTAAGTGTGTTTCCGCTGCTGTATTCTGCTCCGGAAAAGAAGAAATTATTGTAGGCAGTATTAGCGGTAGCTATAACTTTAGTGTTATTATCTCCCATTTTGGTTGAGAGGTGATTATTATTTGCATCCTTAACTTCCAGCGTATTGGAATATACATTATACTTGGTGATTTCCGTGAGTAATTGCCATTCTTCCGCCTGGGAATCTCCCGTCGTAGTCCAGTTAAAATTATCTGAAAAATTTTTGAAAGTTCCATCAGCATTGATCTCCCCTTTCCAGGTATAAGTCTTGTGTTTTCGCCACACACTATTGTTCCAGCTTTTCCATGTAGTAATCCCTACCCCCACGGGAGTACGGGTCTGAGTATCCAATTTGTATTTAAAATGAGCAGCCTGTTGGGTCAGCATATTTTTATTCCCCGGATTATCAACCATACTCCTCATTGCAGAATATTTTGTATAGGCCGGGACTATTTTAGTTAAATAAGTAGTCCCGTCACTACCAACATTCCGAGTCTCCAATGGTTGCCCGGTAATAAAATCATACTTATCTACATATGTAGTATTGACATGTCCTCCTATGGAAGTAACTGTTTCGGTCACTGCACTGGTATACTTGGTTTTCGAGGTATTGTCAATATTCACTTTAAATATCCCCACCCCTGAACTATATTCGCCCAGAAGGCCTTTAATATTATTATAAGATTCTTTAACTACTCCCTGATCCGCATTTTCAGGATTTGAGAAAAAATTCTCCGTTTTTGATAACAATTGAGATTCATTGTTAAACACTTCCTTTTCCAATAAAGTTCCTATAGATGCCAAATTATCTTTGATATCAAACTTTCTTGTGTTAATCGTTATATTCTTTCCCGAATAACTATTCGCTCCGGGAATACTTTCTTCTTTTTTCTGTATCGTATTTATAACCATAGCATCCCCTAAACTATAATTTCCATTATTAAATTGATATGGTTTATATACCTTAAAATGGTATCGGGTAAATTTGTCGTTATCTTTTACCGTTACATATTCGTATAAAACATTAGGTGCCGGAAGATAATTTGCAAAGGGAATTTCTTTTTCCTCTTGGGACGGGGCAAATGTGGTAACACCGGAAGAAATATATCCGCTACCGCTAAATCTAGGATCTCCTATGGATTCCGGTATATTGTACAAATAGTCTTTTTCATAACTATTATTGTTTCCATCAAGCAATTTAATTTTACGTACACGTATTCCTCCCCCGGAAATACTCCTGGCAGCAGTGGCTCCTTTGACTGCAACCTCCATATTGTAGTCATCACTTTCATACTCTACTCTTATTTTACCTCCAACCGGAGTAGTAATTTCTTTAAGACTCCAGTTTGCAGGATTACTGGCGTTAAATCCCCAACTATCTTTTCCATCCGGATTAAAATTGCCCGAATTATAATAATCAAATTTATATGAAGGAATTATTTGCTCTTCTCTCTTTCCCTTAAATCCTACTCCTCTCAAGGTTAATCGTCCTTTTGTAGAAGCTTCCGAATTAGGAGAATCTCCGGCAAGGGAATAATCCTGATAAAAAGTAATTACTTTAATAGCGTCATTCTTAAGGTTCGGAGTCAATACGGAGATGTCCTTTTCATCTAAAATATTTTTGTAATATTCTCCTTTATAGGAAATATCCTCATAAGAAATATATCCTGTATCAAAATTTTCCCCTCCGGGTCCGCTAACTTCCGCACGAACTCTTTCCTTAAATAAAAAGTCCGAAACCAGAGCAGGATTTCCTTCTGTTCCATTTACTTTATTCAGGACTGAAGGCACTTTATTGTTTGTTAGAAGTATGATTTCTTTTAACCTTAGTGTTTTATGAGGTTTAGCCTCAGCATAAAATCCATTGTCAATAACAAGTGTTGCAGATTCACCTGGTGCCCCCGATAAAGTATTTATAGGAGCCAAAGAATAAGCGCCCGGGTAATATATATTTCCATCCGTACCTTTATACCTTGGAATCCCTAACTGCCAACTATAATATACGGCATCATACCATGCAAGATTATTTCTGTCCTGTCCGACTTTAACAGGTCTGGCTTTATTGTCAGCCCTTGCTTCTTTGACAAATAATGCTGTATGGGTCCGTGTTTTAATTTTATCCAGATAATATATTTCCTTTACCCCCCACGCATATCCTTTACTGTTTTCACCGTAGGCAAATCCTTGTGTAGGATTTCGCCATCCATATCCGTCAGACCATTTTCCATATTCAAACTTTACCCAGTATCCATAATCGCCTTCATCGATTTTATCATCGCCGTTAGTATCAACATAATCGGGTCCGGTAACAGCAGTCACAAGCCAATGGGTTGCATATGGTGTTAAGGCTTGTTCCTCGATGTATTTTTCATCAATATTCAGCTCGCTCTTTGTATTTCTATTAAATTTTTCCTTTTGATAAACTGGCAAAGCATAGTGATAAGTTTTTCCATCCGCCACAGTTATTTTAAAAGCCCCTATACCATCAGGCGGCATATTTTGCCGGTTTACATTATCAAATACCAATGAAGGGTTTTCCTGTATCTCTTTATTTGTATAAGATTCAATAAAACTCCCTTTCTTCAGCCTGTTTTTAGAGGACACATACCCTTCACCGTAAACATTTTCATGAGAAATACTGGTATTGCTATAAAAGTCCTGCATCCCTCTAAAGATACTAGGATAACTCCATGTATTACCTGGTTCCGTAGTATAAAAAGAGGAATATTCTCCATCAAAATAGAAATGGACTCTGTTTCCGGGTGCTGTAGCATCCACACTTTTGGAAAATGGTTCCGGAACATAACTATAAACATCGCGAAGTTTAAAGTTGTTACTTCCAACTGTAACATTCTCATTATTGAAGGACCGGAGAGGCTGATGTATGTAGCCGGAATCCAAAAGGTAAGGAGAAATACTTCCCATAATCCCCTGCGCCGCAACATTGTACTGATCATAAGATAAATATCCCGGATTGTTTTCCGCTGCTTCCTGGGCATAGTCTGTCCTATACAAGGACTCACTGGCATCAAAAGAATGTAAATATGGTAATATACGGTCATTAAGTATATCGTTTAATCCACCTGCATACAAAGTCCCTGTATTTCCATATCTTTTTTCGTCAAATGTCCAATAACGTATTTTTTGCCTGGTAAAGGCAAGCCTAAATATCCCGAAATTGGCATTAACAGAAAACTTAGGGCCCCGGCTATAACTTATTAGCCCCATAGAATTACTTGCTGACTGGCTATCTCCTACAAGAGAAATACTCGCTCCACTGGCAGAATGTAAGGATATTCCTATCCCTTCTTTAGTATATAAACTAAAGTTTCCATATATTTTATCATTTGTTGCCTGAGTAATCGCCATGGATAAATCAATACCAAGACCTGCGGATGAATTATAAGATATTGGTCCCACCCCAACATTAAAACCATTAGCGGATGAATTATAAGATATTGGTCCCACTCCTGCATTAAAACCATTACTGGAAATTCCCACATTATACCCTTGACTCCGAAAACTTCCCGAAGCAGAATAATTATAAGTAGTTTCTCCTCCAAAAGCCCTGTTCGCAGACCAATTTAGAGCCAATCCTACAGAGCTCTTATTTTCATCCCCCCAACCGACTCCAACATAGAGCGAATTTGTAGTCTGCTCTCCGCCTGCATCCCGGACTACCGTAGCCTTCATACCATCCTTCCAATCATCAGGTTGGTTATTTATGTTCCTGTTAATTGCACCGGGATTCAAACTCCATCCCAATCCTACCCAGGATGCTTCCTGATCCATGGCTATGCCAGCATGATAAGCCAAAGCAAGCGGGTATCCTCCCTCCGGTGAGGGTACGTTTAGCAGCGGTAATACATAAGAAAAATCTCCCGTCACCAGGTTTACCATATCCGTGGCATCCACCGGTTCAAAACCGGTAGCTTCGGGGGCTGTAGGGCCATTACCGGAAGCCTGTAACATATTATAAGGCACCAGGGAAGGTAACATACTAAAGACCAGAAAAAGTGCGATTACACGGTGTGAGCGTTTAGATCTTTTCATCTGTTAATATTTATTATTTTTTTAGCGGTTAGTATGGAATGCCCTAAAAACATTATTCGATTAGGTTGCCGTTTTGTTAATGAGCATTTCATAAAAACAGTATTTCTTTACTTTATTCTTTTCCATTGCCGTCCAAAGACAGTCGGACTTATTTGGTGATATTATCACTTTTGATTTTTACTTTAAACAGATCTACAACAATGCTCAGCTATTATCTTAGGCGAAAGCCTGTTGCCTGTCATTTCTTTATAGTGAGTAATTTAGTTGCACCTGGTATTGTAAAAGGTGACAACTTCCTCCAGATGCCGCTTTTTATACTCTTTGTTCTCTATTTTTTCAACCAATAGCGGGCAATCTTTAAAATAATCGGAAGCAGCCTCCATAAAATTCTTTGTAAACAACTGGTTAGACCCCAGGTGTGTAGCTTCTTCCTCTCCCTTTCGCCGTAAATAATAATTCTCTATGGTGTAGGTAACCGGGACCGAAAACCCTCCGAAACCTCCGGAGGACATGGGCATCGATGTAGAGCCACCGGCTGAAGCAATATACAGGTTTACCTCCCCGGTCCGGACTTCCCGGACAATCTCGGGCTTTACCGAAGTTTTAACCTTAATGCCCCTGTATGTTACAATACTGTCTTTGGTAACAAATACATCTATATGGTCAATATCGTCGAAATGTGTATCTATTCTCTTGCCCTTACTATACAGCTTGTATCTATAGTGATCTCCTTTTATTTTCCCCTTCGCGATCAACTCTTCCCCGCTTTTCAGGAATATCCTGGAAGGTCTGATCTGGGCATTCAGACCAGTCACTAAAAACACACATATCAATAGGGAAACAACTTTCATAATTTATATTTTAGTTTAGGATCACTAATAATAGTATTGGTCAACATCCTGAACTTTACCTCCCCGGTATAAAACCCAAGGTCTTCGACAGTTATATCCAGGTATTCTCCTGCCAGGTACTTTTTGTCCCTGGGATATACCAGCAGTATATCCGTGCTCCGGCTCATACCGTACATCCGGGGATAAATAAAATCTGCCATGGGCAATGTGTCTTTTTCCGGGGTATAGCAATGAACTTTCCGGTCTATATGAAACGAAAGTTCGTTGACCATAGCTCCGAACCGGCTCCGGTTTCCCGCAGCGTGGCTGAGCAATTCCTGCTTATTCCTGGACATGGATAAAACAAAATACATATACCGTCCGTATTTTTCACGCAGAGAGTCTATTACACCCTGTGTACTCTTCTGTATTAACTCCTGTTTTACCATCAGATCCGTAGGTTTATACAAAAGTGAAAACTCCACATTATTCACACTTTTTTGCTGTAAGAAACCATTTTCGGCATCCCGTATGTAGGTCAGCAGTTCTTCTTCCGTATCAAACTCCCGGGTTTGACATGCCGCAAACAAGCAAAGAAAGACCCCACAAAACAGACCAAGCTTACTTTTTACCATATTCTCCGTTTAATCCGTCCAGAACTTCCTCGGTGAGATCTGCTGCATCATCGGCATACATAATATTTCCCCCTCCGCTGGCGCCAAAAATAATACGGTAGCCTTTTTTCTTTCCGAATTCTTTTACGTAATCGTTAATATCATTGATGACGGTTTGTGTCATTTTCTGGTCTTCTTCCTGTATCTGCCGCTGTATGGCCTGCTGGTAATTGTTAACCTGCTGCTGTTTACCGGACAGGAGTTCCTGTTGCAGTTCCAGCTCCTTCTTACTCATGGAAGCTCGCTCTTTTTCATATTTTTTCAGTTCCTTTTGCCAATCTGTGACCAGGCTGTCTACATTGGCTTTTAAAGCGGTTGCTTTTTGATTGAATTTTTCGCGTTCTACCTTAGATCGTTTATATCCGTCCAGTAATTTATTGACATCTACATAAACCAGGTCGGGTACGGAAAGTACGGACCAGCCAAAGGAACAAACGCTTAGGATAATAGCTAAAACCGAAAGGGGAAGTAGTAATTTTTTCATCAACAGAACAAGTATTAGTTTTTATTAAGTATTAATTTTTCCAAAGTTTCCAACCTGCTTTCCAGGTCGTTTATTCTTTTATCTTTACGGCTAAGATCGGTTTGTTGTTGTAGTGTATACAGTGTCAACTCCTCTACCTTCTCCAGCAATTTCAGGTTCATCTCCTTAAGATTTACTCCTTCTTCTTCCATTTCTTCAGCAGAAGGAATCCCCGGCAAATGCCCTTTTTCTTTAATATGAGCCTGTACTTCTTCCAGGGAACGCAAATGGTAGTCTTCCTTAAATACATAATCCGGGGCTACGGCTCCTGCCAGGTCTACTTTGACTTCCTGAGTGTGGATTTTTCCTTTTACGGTGAGTTCGGCGTCCGGGTTCAAAGTTCCAATACCTACTCTTCCCGGTGCTTTAATGACCATCCAGTTTTTGTAAAGGGCATCCGTCCTGCTATACCCCCTAAAAACAAACCCACCATCGGTATTTCCATTACTTGCATTACCGTCTTCCATTTGAAAAATAATACCATCCAGATATTGACCAAAATAATTACTGTCCCCAAAAATCTTAAATCCTTCTCCCTGATTCATGTACAGATCACCGACAATATGTAGTTTAGCCGATGGAGTGTCTGTCCCTATGCCCACATTCCCCGAAGCCGGGAATGTATTGATCTGGGCATAAAAAGTAAAAGGGAGCAGCAGGAACAATACCCCCACCCTGGCCCTCCCCCAAGGGGAGGGGACATGCTCTGATATTTTTTGGAGTGTCTTTCTCATATTACGGCTTTTTGAGTTCATCGATTTCTTTACGAAGTTGTTGGTTTTCTTCCAGGATTAATTCTATTTGTTTTTGCTGCTGAATAGCATATAAAGTCAGTTCTTCAATCTTTTGCAACAATTTGGCATCCATCTCCCCCAGGAATATCCCGTTCTCTTCTACTTGCTTGGCACTGGGAATATCTTTTAAATGACCTTTTTCCCGGATATGCTGCTCTACTTCTTCCAGAGCAGGAAGCTCGTATCCTTCTGCAAAAACAAAATCACTCCACCCGTTTAAATCTACTTTTACTTCCTTACTGTGCACGACACCGTTAACGGAAAGTCTGGAATCCGGGGAAGTGGTCCCTATACCTACATTACCATTGTGCAACAAGCGCATCAGGCTTTTATCTCCCTGGGTTTGAATATCTACCCCGTTACCTGCCCCATTACCACTTCCTCCTATCCGGATACGAGCCACATTATTCAACCAGCCCAAGTGTACGCTTGAAGCCGGGGATTCCGGATTGCTCACTATAATACGAGTGTCAGATTTAATATCTCCCACAACATCTAATTTACGAGTCGGGTTAGAAGTTCCTATACCTACATTCCCATCAGGCAAAATATAAATCCCTTTTTTACTGTCCCAAGGCGCACTTCCATGAGCAATATACAGGTGCTTGATTTCGTCACCACCCCCTAAAATACCTATTCCTGCATACCTGATATTATCCGGTTTAATATAATTCAGCCCTCGGGCCCAGCCGCCGGTAGTACCCGGTCTTATCATATTTATTTGTCCTCCGTCAATTAATACATGGGAACCTTTTGCAGCCGGAAACTGGTTTTGAGAAAAACCTGAATAACACAAAACAAACAGTATAAAAAGAAAGTATAGTTTTTTCATTATTAATATTTTTTCATTTTTTCCATTTCACCTTTCAACTCTTCTATCATTTTCCCCTGGGAGTTTATAATTTTTTGTTGTTGTATTGTGTACAAAGTCAGCTCTTCGATCTTCTGCAACAATTTCGAATCCATTTCCCCGAGAAAAACACCGTTCTCTTCTACTTCTTTGGCACTGGGGATATCTTTCAAATGTCCCTTTTCTTTTATATGGGCTTCTACTTCGGAGAGGGTCGGCAGGTTATATTCTTTATCAAATACAAAATCACTCCAGCCGGTATCCACCTTTATCTCTTCTGCCCGTATTTTCCCTTTCACCGCCAGGCGCCAGTCACCAGGGGCCCCGGTACCTATACCTACGTTTCCGGCGCCGTTTAATGTCATTACAGATACCTGTCCTGCCAAATCCGAATCGCCGCCGGCATGTACACGTATTTGAAGATAATTTGCGGATGGTGAACTTGTATGATTGGAATAAATGGAGTGATAGCGAATATCCCTGTCTCTTCTCCCTATTCTAAGTTGCTCGGAAATGGTTGAATGACCAGGAGCTCCTCTCAAATAGGTAAACCCTCCTACATCCAGTTTTCCTTCGGGTGCCGCTATTCCTATTCCCACGTTCCCGGATGCCGGGAATGTATTGGTCTGTCCTATGGACAGCAAAGGAGCCAGTAAAAGCAATAACAATATCTTTTTCATGATTCTATAGGTTTTTAATGTTAACAGTCAAAATACATAATCATAGTTACCGCAAACTATTCAGCACAACACGGTCAACTATCGAACAGCGCTGCTAAAAGTTTGCGGGTAACAGGAACTATTCTGTTACAATATTTCCAAACCGGAAAATCAAAAGCTAATCATGTATATGGCATGAACAGAAAATATGACAATACACACCCAGCCTTTAATCCGGGTAAAGGTTTCTTTTAATTATTAGGGGGGTGAAGCCTGTTATTACACAGACTTCATTTAGGGGGATAAATAATAAGTAATTTTATTTCACCGGCCTTTGAATTTCGTTTATAATTTGTTCTGGTAAATAAAAACAGCTCAAGTGCTGCAACCAGGATAACATTTGGGTTGTAATATTAGATATTTTTCATAAAAAAAACAAAAGTTTGTTCCGTTCATTTATAAATTAACCGTTATTAAAACGTAAATGTTCTGTTTACGGATATCCATAGTATATCTTTTTTTCCTGCGTTACTAACAGTTAAAAGACAGGCACTTGTTTCTGCTTTGTTTTACCTAGCGCAAGTGAAATAACCTTGCCGTAGGCTTGTTAGTTTCAGATAAAAGTTATAAAATATAGTCCTGGATACCCCTCGGGAAAGGGGCTTAACGTACTCGCCCGTCATTGAAGTTCAGGGGCTGCGAAATCAGGGACATTCGCAGAGTTAGGGGCCCGGGTAAGATACATCGTAATTGCCTGCTTATTTCTTGTGAACTTTGCATATTCTTTGCGAACTTTGTGGTTAAGAGTCTTCGGATAAGGCAGCTTCCTTTTAAAAAAGGATACATATTTAAAAAACACATATAGTCCAATGAAAAACAGAAAAGCTTTATTGATCATTGATATGCAAAAAGGCTCTTTTACCCCGCAAACGCTCAGTTTTGATACCAATGGTGTAGTACAGCGGATAAATGAACTTGCCGATCTCTTTCGTAGACATAACTACCCGGTAGTTCATATTCAACACGACGGCACCGGAACCGGGGAATTTGAAAAGAACGTTCCGGATTGGGAAATCCTGGATGCGTTAAATGTGGCTCCTTCTGACATTCTCATAGATAAATATGCCAATGATAGCTTTTACAAATCGGAACTGCAAACCAAATTATCCATGCTTCGGGTAAACAAACTGTTTATTACGGGCAGCGCAACGGACTTCTGCGTGGAATCCACCATCCAATCCGCCCTGGTAAAAGATTACCATATCACCGTTGTCGAAGACGGACATACCACTAGCGAAAGGCCACATTTAAAAGCGGAAAAGATCATTGAACATTACAACTGGGTATGGAAAAACATGATCCCGACAAACGAACAAATTACAGTGGAGAAAAGTGAACAGATAAAACAACTCTTCTCCTAATTACCAAAAAACCGACCGTTATGAAAAATATTATACTGTTTACCTTTATAGCATTCTTCTGTTCCTGCCGGAACCATAAGAACGAAAATAAAGTAATTGTAGAAAAAACAGAAGACAACCCGGAACTCAAAGAAATCTATACCGCGGACCAGATCGACCGGAAAACAATAGATCCGGACCCGTTGATAATTATGAGGAATGACAGCCTCAGGCGTATCCGGGTACTTCAGCTTCTGGATTCCAATAAAGTAAAGACTTCCGGGGACTACAAAAATGCTGCAATGATTTTTCAGCATGGCAGGGATTCTGCAGATTATGGCATGGCAGTCAAGCTTATGAAAAAAGCCATTGCCCTGGACTCCACCACCAACAAATGGTTACTGGCCGCTGCTACCGACAGGTATTTACTTAGTAAGGGAAAACCTCAGATATTCGGAACGCAATATTATAAGGAAGGAGATACCCCCTGGAAACTCTCGGAAATAGACACCACTGTTATTACCGATGAAGAGCGAATAAAATTTAGTGTCGGAACTTTAGCTCAACTAAAAGAAAAGGTCAAAACCATGAACCGGGTAAATGTATTTGAACTCTATGATTCCGGAAACAGTGCAGACCAAATTATAAAACTTGTGAAAAAGAAATCTCCATCGGAAGCAAAAAACAGCGTTTCGGAAAATGAAATCAACGGCTTAGGTCATTATTTAATGGGTCAGGGAAAGGACGCGGAAGCCTTAAAAATATTCAAACTGAATACCGAACTTTTCCCCGAAGGATTTAAGCATTATGAAAGTTACGGAGAGTGTCTCTTAAAAACCGGGGATTCGGAAAATGCCGTTATAGCATATCGAAAAGCCCTGGAACTCAACCCGGATAATGAAAAGATTGAGGAAATATTAAAAAGTATTGAATAATTGTTTTCTATCGTACAAAGCATTTGCGATGTATTAAAAACAGGTACTTGTTTGCACGACACCAAACAAGTACCTGGTGAGGCTCCGGGCCCCGTTTTGAATTTTATTTATTGCTGCATCTTAAAATAATAATCTGCCGAATGCTTCCCCGAGCCGTAGACCAGGAAAAAAATACACAGCAAAAAAGCTACAAGAGAAGCAATAAGGTTCCCCGTATGCATTTCTCCTATAAAATTAATGGCAATAGCACCCAATAGTACAGGAATTTGTACCGCAACGGACAACCTGGTAAGCAGTCCGAAAATAATCAGTATCCCCCCAAGCATATGTGCAGGGGCTACATAGTGAATGGTCAGCATGGCTCCCCACCAGTTCTGTATCGGCTTAATGATGTCGATCAGGTACTGGCTGTTTACGACAAAGGAAGTACCTTTCAGGAAGAGAAATACTCCCAGAGCCACCCGTAAGAGGTCCAGCGGATAATACGTATGCGCATTGGCCCATTTGTTCAATGTTTTTACTGTTCCCATGGTTCCGTTCTTTAGAATCCACTATTAAAATACGAAAAAAACAGCAAATCCTAAATTAATTTATTGTTTTTCAACACTTTGTTTGAGGAGTAACACAACAATCAACTACCTCGGGGCAATCCCGATAATTATCGGGACGCGAGGTATTCAAACGAACAAACCTTAACCCATTTCGATGCAGAGCATCGGGGAATTAGCCCCATTTAATGGGATTAAAAAAATAATTCGTATATCCTTGGCCCCATTATTCCAGGTACTACCACGGAATTTCCCCGGTCTCCGGGTTATATTCTTCACTAAAAAACTTTCCGGTAGGGCCGTTTTTGTCTATAAGGGCGTTATCCAGGTTAAAAAGCAAATGGTTTTCTTAGATGAAGATCTTGGTGATCTCCTCACCCCTATTATTATAGTAACAGACACGAATAATACCATCTATAACAAAACCTACCTGTTTCAGAACTTTGCCTGCTTCGACAAAATATTCTTCTTTACGAAGTAAGGACTCCTCTGCCTTTTTGGAAATCAGGTCTATCCGTTGTTGATTTAAATTTCCGAACCGTAATACGAAATCTATAAATTCTTTCATCGTGGCAAGTTAATTAAAGCTCATTGGACAGGATTTGTCATTTGGCAAAAGAACAAGTTTTTTATACTGCTTTTATAAATCCTCCCTCATGTTCGTTTGCAACGGGAGTCATCATACCAAAACATTTATAACGTCTTCCCGGGGCAACCGCATTAAAAATTAAATTCCTGATAATCAATACTATTTAATATCGTTTTTTTGCTCTGTGTAACTCTCTGTGCTTCTCCGTGAAACCCTGCCTTTGCCGGCAGGCAGGGTTGTGTAATAGCTATAACGCAGAGATGCACAGAGATTTCACGGAGATGTTGAACTGCTTATTATTCTTTAGTGTGTTTGCCGTGAACGTCTTCCCCTTAAAACCAATTAATCCGTTTGAATTCCTTATTTTAGATAAAGTATATGCGTTATTGCATTTACAGATAAATTAACAAACATCAAAAAATGTCAGGAGGCGGAAGTATTCAGGGAATGATCAACAGCCTGAAGAACAACAAAAAGTTACTCAGGTCAAAAAGCTTATTCTCCAAAGAAAAGACTTTTCTCAACATAAAAAAGGAATATCTGAAAGCTGCCGGCGGAAACTTGGATTTCAAAAAAGCTTCGAAAGAAGATATTACCAGAATTAGAAAAAGTGTCCTTAAGGAAAGGAAAAAAGATAATATTATACTAGGGCCTGTTAACACTACCAGAAAAGATGGATTTTTGAGTATATTTTTTGTCTATCGAGGCATGTTTGACGAGTTTGGTAGCGCCAAATAAGGAAAAAATAACGAAGAGAGGCAGAAAATAGGCCAAAAAGCCGCTTTGAGTGTGTAGTGTTAACAGGCCCTAATTACGATTGCCACCATATCGATTACCATAGCCTCTTATTTTACTTTTAAACTCGTTAAACAAAACTATATACCACAGGAAAAACAAAAGGTATTACTGCTTAAGGAAAAAAACGAAGAATTCCTGGCCCTTATACAAAACGGGGATGAATGGTTTGAGAAAGCTAAATGGAATAATGCCGTCTTCTATTACAAAAAAGCAAAAGAACTTTTTCCGGAAAATTATGATGTAAACTACAGAATTGTTAATTTGTACAGTTTGCAATGTGAACGTGAATTCAAAAATTGTACAAAGGCAAAAGAGATTTTAGATAACTTATTCCTAAGGTTTCCCGATAAAGAGAAGGAATTTACTAATATAAAAGACAGACTGGAATACGAATATTAACCCCTTCCCCCTCCTACAAAGCCTTTATAACGCTCCTTCCTTTTCAAAAAACATAAAAAATCACAGCATCCGCCCTCCGGAGCAGGCAGGCAAATAGCAAAGCATTTCAAATCTCGTCAAGTTCGTAAAAAAAGTATAGTGCAATCGTATGCATTACTATATTCCTCTATACCTTTGCAGCAGAAAACTATACTGGTAAATACTTTCTGCTATATGTCTTTTGATACCGCTTTATCTGCCGGCCGGCGTAATTCCAAATTACAAATTACCGGCTTCGTATCTTTTACTTTTTTCGGATATCTGTGTATTGGATTGCCATTGGCGGTACTCCCTATTTTTATTCATAAGACTTTAGGTTTTAGCGAAATCGTTGCCGGGGTGGTTATCAGCCTGCAATATGTGGCCACTTTAATAGTTCGCGCCATATCCGGAAAGGTCGTGGATACCAAAGGTCCCAAGATAGCCGTTGTAATCAGCATGATCGGTTTCCTGCTCAGTGCTGTATTAATGTATGTTGCATTTGAAAGCCGGGAAAGCGGGATGCTTACCTTAATACTATTGGCAGTTGCCAGGCTTATAACCGGTTGCGCCGAAGGTATGATAGGAGCCAGCCCCGTCAACTGGGCCATGTTGGTGGCCGGGGACAAACATACCGCGACAGCCATATCTTATAACGGCATTGCCAGCTATGGCGCTTTAGCCCTGGGAGCCCCCCTCGGCGTATTGATCGACAAACACTGGGGCCTTTCCTACATTGCCATCTGCCTGTTTATTGTCCCCGCACTGGGATTGGTATACGCTCTCTCCAAAAAAGCGGTCGTAGGACGGTTTAAAGCAAAACCGATTTCGTTTTTTAAAGTTTTCCGGCTGGTAGCCCCGTTCGGAATTTGCCTGGGACTGGCCGGACTCGGCTTTGGCGGGTTGTCCAACTTCATCACCCTGTATTACGATTATTTCAACTGGCCCAATGCCGTGCTATGCCTTAGTGTATTCAGTGTTTTGTTTGTTCTGGGCAGGCTCTTCTTTGCCAACCAGATCAACTCCAAAGGAGGGTTAAAAGTGGCGTTTGTTTGCCTGGTAACAGAAATGATAGGCCTCACTATCCTGTTTCTCGCAACCCACCCAAACGTTGCGCTGGCAGGCGCTGCCATAACGGGACTGGGGTTCTCCCTGGTTTTCCCGGCTTTGGGAGTAGAAGCCGTAAGACTGGCCCCGGCCTCCAATGCCGGTGCCGCACTGGCCTGCTACGGTTTGTTTATTGATATCTCCCTTGGAGTAACCGGCCCCCTGGAAGGCGCGGTTATTAAGGTATTCGGTATGGAATACCTGTTCCTGTTCTGTGCCCTTACCATCCTGATCAGTGTTGTCGTCGTCTGGAAATTAATACAGAAGAAAAAGAAATACAGAATATGATGCTTTATACACTGACAATTTCAATATTATCATTGACGGGTTTTAACCTTCAACCCGATAATAAACACTATCCCTAACGAGAAGTGAATTTCTGCAACTCCTCGTCCCGGTAATTACGGGATTACCCCGGCTTTTCCCCGTCTATTTGAACAGAAAAACAAGTTACAAACAGGTAAAAGAGAAATCTTTTTTCATTTTTCTCACCTTTAAAGAGGGACTTTTGGTAAGCTCACGTGTATTTATACTATAGAGGGGTCATGCAGTAAATTGCCAAACTAGCTAATTAAAACCTGTATTACATAATTTGATCAGGTAATTTTTCTCCATGAGCCGGATGTGGAACAAATAAAGTTCCACCTTTTCCTCCCTTCTATCCATATTTGAGAGTATGCCCGGAATATTTCTAACAAAGTTTGTTGGTTTCACATCACCCCGTGGCATACTCCTTTTATGGAACTACGCGAAATGGAAGACGAGTTTTTAAAAAGAAAGGTTTAGCTCAAAATTGTAATTAATCATGAAAATAAACTGTGTTATTGTCGATGATTCCAGCATACAACGAATGGCCGTGGCCCGGCTTATCCGGAACACCGCTTCCCTCCGGCTCATTGCAGAATACGGTAACGCTATAGAAGCCAAAAGCGGGTTAAAACGAAAAAAAACAGATCTTATTTTTCTCGACATAGAGATGCCCGTCATCACCGGATTTGATCTCCTGGAATCTTTGCGGACCCCGCCCCAGGTTATCCTTATCTCCGGAAAGGCAGAATATGCCCTGAGAGCTTTTGACTATAACGTAACGGACTATCTGCACAAACCTATTTCTTCGGAACGCTTTGAAATAGCAGTAAAAAGAGTACTGGAAATACACAAACTCAAGGCCGGGGTCCGGGAAGATGACGATTATATAGTCGCAAGGTGCAATCAGGAAAAACACAAGGTTTTTCTCCACAAGATCCGATGGATCGAAGCCCTGGGAGATTATATGAAGCTGGTCACGGACGACAAAAATATCATTATACTTTCCTCCATGAAGGCCCTCGTACAGGAATTACCGGCAGATCGCTTTATGCGGATTCATAAATCTTTTATCATTAATCTCGATAAGGTAGACCGGTATAGTTGCCGTACTGTAGAAGTCCATGGCACGCCCCTGCCCCTCGGCAGAAGCAGTAAAGACAAACTCGCAGATATGTTGAATAACATATCCGTACCGGGATAACCAAAGATGTACAACGTATACCAACTATAAATTACCCCGTATAATGTCTGTAGAACAAAAAAATACCGACACATATGATCAAATCTTTTTCATGCTAAGAGAAATCCTCGATAATAAGGATTACAAAGCGTTTAACACATTTATTGATCAGTATATAAAAACGCATGACATCCGGATACTCCATACCATGTTATTGGGTATGCATCGGGACAAAAAAAATCCTTATGTCAATCCCAAATACAAAGCTGTTCATGATGAATTGAAAAGACGGACAAATGTTCCCTAAGGAATAACACCGGTTTTATTCCTTATGCAGAAATGTATGGATTCCCGTAAATCCGTGTTTTTTTAATCTATATAAAGTTTGGTACCTTTCCCCAATTCCGTTCCATTAACAATAAACCTGATTTGTTTTTGTGATTTTGGCACCTGGACAATAAGAAAGGGAGCTAATGCTTTATCGTCATTTTCATGATTAGAATTCACAAGGTTATATTCCACAACCAAACTTTCCTTATTTTCTTTAATTCCAATCAATTCAATAGCATCAAGTCCGTTTTTGTCTTCATCGGAATGGAAAACCTCGATCAGCATTTTCTTTTTATAAAGTCCTTTATCGTTAAGTTTATATTTTTCCCGAAAATCTGCCGGCAGATAGTCTTTGTTAAAAAATTTATTGAAGCAAACAATTTGCAAGTTCGGAACAGGTGAGTCCGTACCTTCCGCGATAATGGTATACTCCACTTCTTTCAAGAGACTATCCTGAGCATAAATTTCATTAACGGTAAGGAACGATAACATGCAACACCATAGGATGACTTTCATTTTAATAGTTTTGATTTTTTTGTTTTAATTGGAGTTAATTACCAGGATGTGATCCAAAAGATCTTTGGTTGCCATTTTTGGTTCTCTGATATTACAGGTACTTTTTTCACTACACTTAAACAAGCCTGAATAAATCCATTATTCCCTTAAGAAAACAACGCAAAAACAAATGCGATAATTGCCGGTAAAGCCTGGATGATAAATATTTTCCGGGAAGCTGTTATGGCTCCGTATATTCCTGCGACGATTACACAACCGAGAAAAAATAAACGAATGTTTACAGTCCACTCCGGGTCTGAGATTAAAAACGACCAGATCAATCCGGCCGAGAGAAAACCGTTGTATAGCCCCTGGTTGGCCGCCAGAGCTTTTGTGGGTTTAAACAATTCTGCGGGAATCGTTTTAAATGTTTTCTTCCCCGCTGTTTCCCAGGCAAACATTTCCATCCACAAAATATACAGATGTTCCAGTGCGACCAAAGCGGTCAATACTTGTGCTATTATGGCTACCATTTTTCTTTTGTATTACCCGGAATAATTATTCCGTATGACTAAAGTAAGTAAAATTATAAGGAATTCCGTAAAAAATCCCAGACGGAGGTGGCTGAGTGTCAGCCACAGGCTGTTGTATCGAGCCCTCGGGAGTTGGACGGTAGCCGCTCTTATTTTTCAGTTTTTATCTTTCAAATTAATCTCAAACAAACATACAGGCACCCGGCTATAATGTCCTGGCAGTCCTGCCGTATCCTCAAGTTCAAACATCCCTAAAAAATCAAAACCCGAGTTTTTATAATGTTCTATCAACCGCACATTGTTTCCGGTGGTATCCAGTCTTACATACTGTTTTCCGATAGCTATTGCGTATTCCTTAGCCCAGTCTACAATTTTTGCGACAAAGTTATGCCCCCTGAAGTCCGGGTTAGTCGCAATTCTATGAATATAAACGGCGCTATCCTCATTTCTCTTTTGCCAGATCTGTCCATCACTAAAGGTAATTGCCCAAATGCAGGCAACTTCACCATTGATTGTCATTTTCCACTGCCGTTTTTCACTAATTTCATTTTCAATAAGCGCCCGTTCAAAATCTGGCCATACGGTGACCTCTTTTTTGGCTTTTTGATAGTCCGAAGCAATTTTATACAGTCGGAATATTTCGTCTATATCGTCAATTGTGCTGTTGTCGATGGTCATTTTTCTCTTATTTCCAATAGTTATGCAAGATATGGACATCACAGGAATTAATTAATAATTTCTCCTTTGTTATTTGCCAGGTTTTCGCGCCATTTTCGGAGTTCTTCTGGGGTTTGCCTTGCCCAGTCTGTTACTTCGCCAACGATTTTTAATGGTGCCTGGCTGCGATAGGAACGTGTTGGATTACCCGGGAATTTTTTATCCGTAACGTTTGGGTCATTTTCAAAGCTTCCTGTAGGTTCAACAATATAAACACGTTCGCGGCCATCTCCTTTGGCCAGTGCCGCAGCAAGCCCCGCCCCGTCAGCCAGGGCTGTAAAGTAAATGTGATTCATTATAACTTCGGATTTGTAATTTGACCTGAACCTCGGTGTCAGCAAATCACCAATCTGTAAGTCCGCTTTCGTCCCGTGATAAAAAGGGCCGTTGTCAGATATTTCTTCCGTGAACGAAGTTGCCAATTCACGATTCTTTTTTGCATTGTCATGATCGCTTAAAGCCTCATAGCATTTGGCAATGTTTAAATATAGAGAAGGAAAAACCCCGTTAACACTGTCGTTATTTATTTTTAATGCAAACTGCAAAGCTGTTTCGAGCCATTTTAATTTGTCGGGAGCATTTTTTTGGTGTCGGGCCACATAATAAGCGGCAGTAAATTTTTCAAAGTCGTTTGTCGCTTCGTTCCAGGCTTGAAGAAATAATCTGCTTGCTTCCTCAGGTTTGTCCTTTTCTTCCATGCCCATACCTTGAACACAGAGTTTAACGACATTGTTGTTGGGGTTAAATTCCATTGTCCTGATTATTTTGGTCTGTTAATTATTGTCATATCCATTTAGTTACCTGTCCTTTGACGATTGAAATATCTCGCAATAACCGCTAAGACACAAATATACACAATCCCCTTTCCCATGTTTTTTAAGACTGAACTTTAAAAACATCCTATAAAAGCCAAAACGAAGGTGGCCGAGTGCCCGAGCGCAGCAACGGGTGTATCGAAGCCACCGGTTTTTATAGGCATTACAAGCGCCAGCGGAGAGGAAAGTTAAGTCAAGTAATTTTTGCGCAATGACTACCGATATTGCCTATATTTATTTAATCAACTACCTCGGGGCAATCCCGATAATTATCGGGACGCGAGGTAGTTAAATGAACAAACCTTAGCCCATTTCGATGCAGAGCATCAGGGAATTAGACCCATTTAATGGGATAAAAAGTTATTCCATGCCAATGCTTTTAAACAAAGCTGTTAATTTGCCTTCTGAAGGTCTTGGCGTACTGTAATCTACAATATTACCTTCCGGATCAATTAAGATATATCTCGGTATACCACTTACTCTATATTCATCAAAGAAAGTATTATCTTTTTTTGATGCAAATAGTTGTATTCCGGTTAATGATTCTCTTTTTACTGTTTCTCGCCATTTATCTTCATCATCTTTCCAGGCAATACTTAAAAAAACAATGTTTTTGTCTTTATAATCTTTTTCTAACTTTTTCAGGGCAGGTATTTCGAAAAAACAGTTACCACACCATGACGCCCAAATGTCAATAAATACAAACATGCCTTTAAAATCATCCAGTGAATTTACCCCTCCGTTATAGTTTTTGTAATTTATAAACTTTGGAGAAGGAGTTCCTTTTTTTAGTAAAGTAAACCGGTTATAAGAATCAAGCATTTCCGCCTTTATAATGGAATCATTTCCTGTGTAGTATTTTTTAAAGTCGTTATAACAAGCTTCAATATCTTTTGAACCTAAAAGATAAAATGACGCAGCACTAGCAATTAAATCATTCTTTATATGTTCATTTGGAATAAGTAAGGCCAACTCCTTTATTGCATGTTGATTTATGGAATATGATGAATCCTGTTTTTTGTACTCTTTTTCTTTATTTCTTATTTGTGTATTAAAATAATCAGATACTAAATATTTGTATGATGCATATTTTTTGTAGTCTTCTTCGTTTAAATAATCAATATTCAATTCTTTTTTAGACGCAACAGATGGGGTGTCAATGTCATTTAAGCCAAGATGAAGAAAAAGATTTCTAAGATATTCATAATTAATACTGCTGCTTTCATGCATTTTTAATACGTCAGGTAATTTAGATGCATTAAGCCTTTCCAATTGTTTTTCTTTAATCTTATTAAGAGAGTTTCTGAGTTCTTTTTCAGACTTACCTTCCCCGTTATAATTAGAAAAACCTTCATTTCGCGTTTTATCAATATAATATTCATTGATAGCAATGTCATCTCCTTTTAAAGTAACGCCTTCGCTTTTAAATTTTTTTGCATCATAATCGATACTGTATTTCTTAGACGGGGTTAAATAGAGTTCAACCATATTGGTTTTGTCCCAAAGTAAATACAATTCGCTTTTTTCAATATGAAGAGAGTCAAGAAAAGTCCCATCTTCATCTAAATGAATTATTTTCGTTTTACTTTTATCTGTAGTGTTATAGTGGGACCTAAGTTCTATTGTTTGCTTTCCGTTTTTAATTACCCCACTCAAAATAGCGTAACTTGATTTTTCCTGACGGGCACAATTAGAAAATAATATGATACCTGCTAAGGTACTAAATACATTTTTTTTGATCATTATGTTTTTATAACAGGGTTAAAACGACGTCATGTTTGCATTACAGAATGAAATAGAACCAGCCAGCATACGTTACCATTATAAGCATTAGTATTTTTCTGATGAAAATTCGGTCAATTCCTTTAAACCGTTTTCCGTTTTAAATTTCCAACTTAATAAACCAGAATAGTTTTCTCCAAAATTGGTTTCAGTTTCCAAATTAAATATATCTGTATCGTATTTTAAGTATATTTTGTCATAAATCCTTTTTGCAAATTTTGACCATTTCTCTTTTGTATTAATCTCAGATTTCTGAAACTCATTTCTCATTTTTCTTGCATAAATCTCTAGCAGGTCAAATTTAACCTGATTATATTCCAACAAATATTTATCTTTTTTCAAAGGCTGTATATAAGAACACTCAAATAAAAATATGGGGGATACATTTACCTCGCCTTTTCCATTCAAGAAATTTACATCATTAAATTGAACGTCTATATATCCACAAAAATAAGAAGCCTTGTCGATTTTTGGTGCCCCTTTAAAATGTCCCCAGTTTAACTTATTAGTACTACTCCATACTAGTTCTTCCTCAAATCTCGTAATATCTTCCAGTTTATGAACTTCAAATTTAATTCTATGACAGGTTGACCACATGTCGGGTAATTTGTGTTCAACTATTTTAACTGAATTGCCACCAATACTTCTTGCTTTTTGCTTTGCCAAACTTTTGACTCTTTCATAACTACAATCAAAACTTAATCCACCATCTTTAATTTCAAAAACTCCTATTTTTATATTTTTATCGTTAGGTTCAAAATTTTCATTTTCCTCAATTATGACAACACTTTCTGTGTTTTTTAATGGTTGTAAGCTATTTAATGTTGTCCCTTTAATTTTCATTTTCGAGGCACAATTTGAGAGTAATATTGAGAGGATTAGCAGTAAAAATAAATTCTTTTTTCTCATTCTTTTGTTTGGTCTTAATCTGTAAAGTAGGTCCACTACCAGAATTACTATATAATTGCTAAGTTATTAAATTTCGGATAGCAGCCCTCATCAAATCGGGCATGACATTTTCCCTTACACGGCTTACCGATAGTATCCTCTATTGCGCTTGTATAAGTTGGTTTTCCCATAATATAAACAAAGGTGGCTGAGTGCCAGCCGAAGGCTGGTGTATCGAAGCCACCGGAGTAGGCTATGATTCAGTCAGTACAAATTCACGTTTGGCCTTATCAACCATATGAGTACTTGATTATTATGGTCTGCTCTTATTCATATTCCATGACTTTTTCCCCAATTGATAGTGCAAATTCACCTAGATCTATGAGGTTTGTATTGCTCAAAAGTATAACAGTTATATTTTTGTTTAGAAACTGAGTCCATACGGCGTTGGCTCCCATAATACTTCCAAAACGTTCCATGACCTTTAAATCTCCTTCGCCTCTGACCCAAACCCCATATCCATAATCATCTAACCCCGGTGTTAGCATTAAATCTAACGATACTTTTGTTATTAATTGTCCTGAAAATAACGCATTTGAAAATTTTATCAAATCATCAGTACAGGAATAGAGCGACCCGGAAGCATACCAGTTTTCCATATAAACCGGTAAATCAGGAATTAACTCCTGGGAATTATCCGCAGTAAAATAAGTGCTTGCAAGATTTTCTATGATATTATTGGTATGTAAAACTCCTGTATGTTTCATTTTCAAAGGAAATAGTATTTTTTCGTTCAATACCTCCTCGTAAGGCTTACCATATATTTTTTCAATAATTTTACCCAATACCATATATTCAAAATTATTGTAGTCCCAATGTTTTCCCGGCACATTTACTAATGAATCCTTCTCAAAAAGGCTCAAAAGTTCATCTGATGTGTGTGGCTTTTGGAGATATCCCAGCCCATACTTAAATGCATTTTGTAAACTTGAAATAGTATCTATTTGCCTCATTCCTGAGGTGTGATTAAGCAGTTGATGTATAGTGACTTTTGATCCAGCTTCGCCTTTATAATCGGGAAGATATACGTCTACGGTTTTATTCATATCCAATTTCCCATTATCTTTAAGTTGGAGTATTAGTACTGAAGTAAATGCTTTAGTAATAGAAGCTGTTTTATAAATAGTATTGTTATTTATGGGAACGTTAAATCGTCTATCTGCTATTCCAAAACTGTTATGGAATAGTATTTGGTTCCCATTTTGCACCAAAATTGTTCCATTAAAATTGTTTTTCTTAGCATAATCATCAATAAAAGAGTTTAATTTATCTGGTTGTGCTTCGGAAGCAAAACATACTAAAGAAATAATAGCAAATACAATAATTTTTCTAAACATAGTCTTTTCTTTATATTCATTTATTAGACGCTTGTTATTAGAAGTAGTTACATCTTTGAATGGCAAAATGCACCATAACGTAGCCTTACCCAATACATCCAATCATTTTACGGTTTCCTACATCTTATAGAAAAAGCATTGATAGATTTATTTGATTTTATAAGGGAAAGATTAATTGGATTGTGTGCTAATTCGGGGCTTCGATACACCCCGATCGCAGACCGGGGCACTCAGCCGCCTTTGCCCAGGCTGTGAAAGTTTGTTATAAGCTACATCGAAAAAGCCAAAACAAAGGTGGCTGAGTGCCAGCCGAAGGCTGGTGTACCCAAGCCCCGGGAGTTTTATTTTTTCAATAATTCCATCCGGTATTTTATCATCCGGATAATAAGGTCTTTTGGCAAAGGTTTGTTCAGTGGAAACTGGACCGACCCCTTGCCTTTTTTGTATTCGTCCAATTCGGCATCGAACTTTTCCATGGTTGTGGGATGCGGATAAAGGCCCACGTGTTTTTTATATCCTGCAATCATAATTTGCTGTTCTCTTTTTCCCCCTTCAATCAGGGCATATGCAGGAATATTATAATTGAACAGTTCCGTTGCGCCAGGTTCAGCTTTAAGGATACATTCTTTCAGTTCCAAAAGTGCTCGTTTTGTCTGTTCGGGTTGAGCGTTAAAATATTCGTCAACAGAATTAAATGGGTTTGTTCCACTCATGGTTCGGCGTTTTTTTTCTATACATGCCTTTTTATTCATAGGACGGGGCATGCCAATAACAAATATACAATGAACCCTCTATTCTCAAAATATCACAACCCATCTTATTAAAGTTTGCATCTGCACCCTCAAAAAGCCAAAGTGGAAGTGCGAGAATGCCAGCCGTAGGCTGGTGTATCAATGCTGTCGGGGATTGGACGGTGGATGCTCGTTACCGGTGAGCTCAAACGAATGCCGATCGCAGTCGCTCCTAATCATTCATTAGTCCTATCCAATCTTTTATGACCTTTTGAAGATTCTCCCTGTGCTTTTTGATCTCTTCCATAGAATGAAATTTTGCATATGCCTTGCCCTTTGGTCCGGGTTCGAGAAGCCCTGTCTTATCATTTAACAACTCGCCTTTGTGAAAGATCACAGCTACAAAATCAGTTACCCTGGGGTTAAATGTTGCCATTGGCTCTTTATAATCAAAACTTGGCCCTCCCCATTTTACATCTTCCTCAATCTCAGAACTGGTTTCACGGATTATTTTTATTACCGTTTCCATTTCAGCTTTTAAAGGATGATTGAGCTTGCTGATAAACTCGTCAATTTTAGTTGTTTTACTCATGGCTATTTGTTTTTTGATTTGATGAATAATGAAATGACAGCGCTAAAAATTACACCGGTTACAAGACCTCCAATAATACTTGTAATTATGTAACTTTTAATATTGAATTGTGCTTCGGCTTGTTCTTGCGTAAACATTCCGGATTTAACCGTATGCTCAATAATATTGGTAAAGTAGTCGGGCGTAACAATATAAGAAGTGATGAGTTGGTTTATCGGGCTCAGTAAAACCACAAAAACAGTAAGCATAAGTGCGCTGATAAAACCTTGTTTGTAAGTTATACTTCCAGCATAATATTTTTTCTTCTTGTCTTTTAGAGCAAGTACATAAATGATGATGGAAGGAATGAGAACAAGCACAGTAACAAACTGTTGCTTGTCTAAATGTTTGTCGTGCATACCGGCCAGTTTTTCCATGACCATCCAAAGCAGATACATTGCGGCAAAGATTAATGCCCATTTGATTTCGATTATATACTTTTTCATATTTCTGTGTATTTTAATGCTAATCCTGATTTGGTAATTGAGATTCGTCCATGTAAACAAATTCCCATTGATGGCCGTCAAGATCAGCGAAACTATGCTGATACATCCAGTCATGGTCTTGCGGCTCTGCGTGGATAAGTCCACCTAAAGACCGGGCTTTGCTCACTATTTGTTTTACTTCATCTCTTGAATTCGCGTCAAGTGCAATAAGTACTTCGGCAGCTTGTGTAGTATCGCAAAGCTTTTTGGTCGTAAACGTCTGAAAATAGCTGTCGGTAAGTAGCATAACAAAAATGTTATCGCTTACTTCTATACATGCTGCTATTTCGTCAGTGAACTGTAGGTTAAAACAAAACCCCAGGCCTTTGAAGAAATCCATTGACTTGTCCAAATTCCTCACGGGAAGGTTGATAAAAACCTTTGTTGCCATTATCAACTGTCTTAATTGTTACTAATAGTATAAAAGTAAAATGATGGTTTGTCAAAAACTTTTACATATGTTGAGAAGTGGGGAAAGTTATTTATTAGCAAAAAAAATCCGGCTCAATTGTGTAGGAGTAATACCAAGATAGGCCGCTATGTGATGTTTTTTTAATCGCTTTACAAGTTCCGGGTATTTTTTAAGAAACTCATCATAACGAATTTTTGCAAGGTCATTTCGTAACGATATTTCATACGGTTCTTTATCTATAACCCAATGTCGCTCCATATAGCGAATATAAAATTCCGCAACGTCCCTGTACGTTGAAACCAATTTTTTAAAATCATGAAAATTATATTCGAGAACAGTAGTATCTTCTAATGCTGTAATGGTAAAAGGGCTTTCTGACTTTGTTAACGTTGCAGGAATTACCCCTGCAATTCTGCTCTCCGGGAAGAAGTATTTTATAACCGAATCGCCATTATCAGCAATATAACATTGCGCAAAAAGTCCCTTTATAACAAAAGCCACTTTTTTAGGAACCTGCCCTATTCTAATAAAATCATCTCCTTTGTGATAATTCTTTTCTTTAAGTAATATCTGCCAAGCATGTTCAGCCTCTATGCTAAGGTCAACATATGTCCTGATTTTTTGAAAGAATAGATCTGTATTCATTGCACAGTTTCCGCCTTGCTTAGCTGTTGTCTTGCACTTGTCGATAACACCAAAATATACACAATCCCTTATCTCAATTTGCTATTGATAACTATTAAGGGCAGTAAAATCATGTGGGTATGTCCGGCTATGGCCCTTCGGCTCTGTGTAAAAGCCCCGAGATAGTTGATTTTCTTATTAAAACTGCTTTAAAAAGTTAATCTTAATTATGGAACTTTGTTCCTTAGTGCGCCCCAGAAGTCCGTATTCTCTACTATTAAAGACCAGATACACAAAAGACAGGGGTTTATATTCCCAGGAAAGACGGGCATTGTATAGGTTGCTTTTGTCCAATGAATTCCTTTGGTAAAGAAATGTAAACTGCAATCGGGGATTAAGGGCAAAACGACTATCAAAGGAATATACGTTTGCCGTTTTATTCTCTTTTGCAGTTCCTACCTGTTTAAGATCATTCACTCCAACGCCCACTCCCAATGAAATATAAGGAATCGGGGCGTAGGCCAGTGAAGCATCCAAAGTATTCAACTTACCATTAAAATACCCCCCGGTTTCGTAGGAAAGGTCATAGGCAATTTTTCGTGAACCATCACTCGCATAGAAAACCCGGTACCTGTTGTAAGTGTACTTTCCTAGCCCGATACCTATCCCTACCGGACTAAATTCTTCGGCAATGTTCTGGTAATTGTAGAAATAGGACACCCCGGTTTTTCCCCCTTTTATAAAGTTAAAGGACAAAGGAGTGAAACTTATTTTTTGCTCCAGAATATTTCCTGTGGACGATTCATGGTAGAGTTCAGCAAGTAAACCCGGCTCGTAATCGCGAATAACTTTATTAAAAGGCAACCACTTACCTCTTAAGCTGAACTCAATTCCAGGTGTGGTTGCTATAACATCCCTTCTCGATATAAATCCGCTTTTGGGGTCAAAATTTTCCGAGATCAAAGTGGAGGTCCACCAAGCCTTGATTCTGTCCGAATTATATTCATACTGAAAATACCCTGCCCAACCCGTGTTTTTTCTTTCTTTAACCCCTGTCAGAGAAACCATGGTATTAATAGAGTGATGCGCATTCAACCGAAAAAAACCATCGATAGCGGTAGTATAATCGAATTGGGAATTGGCGGTCATTGTAGCTCCGGATGTTCTGCCCGTAACAATGGCGCCAATTCTATTGTTTTTACCTATATTTTCAGCGTATCTGCCTACCATATATTTCTGACCGGGAATATTATCCGTTTCCCGTTGCTGAAGGAACATTGCCCCAAAATTCCTTTTATCCGAACGGTACACTACCCGTCCCCCATAATCTATGGGTATGGGCCTACTATTGGTATCCAGCCCTATTTGTCTGCTAAAAAAAGGAATCAGGGCAACATTACCGTTCATATTGCCATCGGAAATCCCCGCCCCGAACAGGGAGGCATTTTCCAAAAAGAACTGTCTCTTTTCAGGAAACAGAACGGAGAATCGAGTGGTGTTATTGACAAGCTGGTCAACATCGGCCTGTGCAAAATCTGTATTGACGGTCGCATCCAGAACAAGGTTAGGGCTTATAACCCATTTGGCTTCACCTCCGGCCTTGAATTCGGTTTCACCATCAGGATTATCAGAGACCAGAGCATAAGGGTTTACTAAAATATTGGTTGTTGGTTTCGGAGGTATAAAGCCGGACATCTTACCCGTATATTCCATACGGTTAAAGCCTACTGAACGTGGATAAAACGACCAGGCGGAACGCTCATTAGTGGTCCGTTGTGCCCTTTGAAAATTGATACCAAAAACAGGTGTTCCGGTTTTAGAAAGCTTATACCGCAGGGTTTTCCAGGGAATTTCAATTTCTGCGATCCAATGAGTATCAGTACGGGTTGTCCTTACCTTCCACAGACTATTCCAATCAACATCAAAATAAGTGTCATCAAAGGATAGGTAATCACGTTGCGCCCCATATGGGTTTACAAAAAAAGTAACGCTGTTCCGCTCGTCGTTAAAACCATCGATGGTAATCCCTGCCAGGTCATGGTTCTGAAAGTCAAAATCCCGTTTGAGGTCGGGAGCCTTAAATCTGTTTTTACCTACGGAATCATAACAGATAATCCCAAAATACAGGGCGTTTTCGGTATATAAACTTTTTACTTTCGTAATGAAATGGGCCTTGCTTCCGGTTTGAGGTTGTACCTGGGTGAAATCAGTTGCCTCCTTGGGTATATCCCAATCAGGTTCATCCAGCAATCCATCAATATTAATTTTATTGCCCGTAAAAGTGGTGCTAAAACTTTTTTTAGTCCTGGTTGTTTCCTTGTTTTGTCCATAACAAAAGCATTGTATTAGAATTAACACCAGGAAGTACTGCTTTGTTTTCATTATCTGATTTTATCAAAACAAAGTAAAAAGGTAATATTGATTAAAAAAAATACTTAATTTTGATTAATCAATCATTTATTTTAATCAATAATTATGACCATTCCACAGCTCGAAAATTTTTTGGTGCTTACCGAAACCCTTAATTTCAGGAAGGCCTGCGAACACATCTATATAGCCCAACCTGCATTAAGCAGGCAAATACAGCAGCTTGAAGAAGAAATTGGAGTACAATTGTTTGACCGCACCAAAAAACAAATTAAGCTTACTTCCGCCGGGACTTACTTCAAAAAGGAAGTTTTCAAACTAATTCATCAACTTAAACAAACCATAAAAATAACCGCTCAGGTACACAGCGGAACAGCAGGGGAAATACATATCGGCCACGCCAGTTCCGCAATGCATTCCATTTTGCCGGAATTATTACGATATATGGAACGGGAAGTTCCGAATTTAAAGGCCAGTTTGGTTGAAGGAACCAATGAACTTATTTTTAACAAGCTGATCGATAATGAAGTAGATTTTGGTTTTGTCCCCAATGCATTCGTTCCCGAAGGCTTATCCGGCAATACGGTCTATAAAGAGAATTATCTGTTAATCCTGCCCCAGGATCATTTTATCAACAAAACTACCTTTAAGGATTTAAAGGATTGTGCTAATGAAAAATGGATATTGCATCCACAGACGGAGGGCTTTGGATATATGGAAGAAATTCTCAAAATATTCAATGCCTATGGTTATACTCCCAATATTGTGCATCGCTCTCCAAACACTTCCTCGGTACTTCGTATGGTAGCAGCAGGATTGGGCATTACAATGATGGGAAAATCTACCATCAAAGGTTTTGACCTGAACCTTAAAACAATCGAACTCAAAAAAATAGGAAAACAACTGGATATGAAACTGGTCTGGAAAACGGAACGGGAAAACGAATTGAAACCTTTTCTTGATTTTTTACAACAATATTTACAGGTCAAATAAAACATTCTCCAATGCTACCCCGTCTCCATATTTTTTAAGACTAAACTTTAAAGAGCACGGGGTACTACTCAGGGTTGTAAAACATGTTTACTCTCCCCTCAAAATGCCAAAACAAAGGTGGCTGAGTGCCGGCCGCAGGCTGGTGTATCGAAGCCACCGGAATTTTCAGTAAAATCGCCTGCTGGCTTTATTCGGTCAATTTCTATAATTCACGAATTGTTCCCGTCAGGGGTATTATTTCTTTATCAATCCTCAAAAAGGAATTTACAGTATTGTCTTTTAAGTTAATAACCTGGCTTACACCTAATCCGTCTTGTTCAATCCACGAAATAAAAAAAGTATAACTATTCAGTCTATGCATAGAATAGGTTTCATCAGCTTCTCTCCCTTTTTCTTCTCCTTTTACACACTTCCAATGCAGTTGATTCTCTGGTTTGAAATTTACTTCATAAACATTATCGCCATAATTATACTCCAATGTTTTTCCGGATAAAGAGATCATTTTTTCAGACATATTTTTTTCTTCTTGAATAGTTTCTACCTTTTTAGTTTCATTTTGATTTTTACAAGATATGATTGTGGTTAAAATCATAATTGCGAAGATTGCGTTTTTCATCTGTCTATTTTTTATTTGTTTTTCAGCTTGCCGATAGCCACAAATATACACAATCCCTTTCTCCCTATTTTTTAAGACTGAACTTTATAAAAGCCAAAACAAAGATGGCTGAGCACCCGAGCGCAGCGATGGGTGTATTGAAGCCATCGGTGCCCTGGTATTTGCACTTTGTACCATGACCTGTTTTATTCTGGTTTTCAAACTTAAAAACATACACTCCCCCAACTCCGAAACTCAGAACTCCTTAACTTTCTGCATATAATGCATTTTGCCCTGCCTCCCTATCCCTCTTAATATTTGATTTTCGTACTTTTGTTACATGGAAGGAAAAGAGACACTTGAAGAATATTACGCCCATAGTTTCAAACAGATACCGGACGACCTGTTATCTGCTTCGGGGGCTGTGGCACATTTTAATATCCTTAAAAGAGATAACTGCTTTACGGCACTCAGTTTTACCCGGAGAGATTATTATAAAATAGTACTCACCCGGGGGAATGCGGTCCTTTATACGGAAAAGGGAGAAGTTATTATCGATAAACCCGCCCTGTTCTTTTCGGACCGGAGTATCCGCTACGGCTGGCAGAATGTCGGGGACGGACAGGACGGTTTTACCTGTTTGTTCAACGAATATTTTGCAACACCGGGACTGCGTAAAGCTTTCCGGAAACTGTTCTCTTTATTCCAGGAGGACATCTACCCTTTTTTATTCCTTACCAATGCCCAATACCGGCAGTTAGAGCAGTACTTTACGCTGATGCGGAACGAGTATTGCAGTAACTTCACCTATAAAGACCGCATGCTGCGCGACCTGCTTAATCTTATTATTTACACGGGAATAAAAATAAAAACATCCGATAACAAAGAATTTCCGGGGATACACCACCGGGACCTGGTAACGCGGTTCATGGAAACCCTGGACAACCAGTTCCCCATAGAATCGCCTGCGGCTTCCTTAAAAATAAAAACTCCGGCAGATTATGCAGACCTCCTACATATCCATGTAAACCACCTGAACCACAGCGTAAAGGCACAAACCGGAAAAACCACTTCCGAACTGATACGCGAACGTATTCTCACAGAAGCCATGAACCTGCTCCGGTACAGTGACTGGCGCATCTTTGAAATAGGCAACAGCCTCGGTTTCGAGTATCCGCAACACTTTAATTCCTTCTTTAAAAAGCATATAGGAATAAGTCCCAAACAATACAAACTGGGAGTTCCGGCTAACATTTGATTTGTTTAACTTTTGATTTGAATTGATTATTTTTTCATCGGGGAAGTACAGATAATTTTGTTGTGTAAAATTACGCTGACTTACCTGCTATGAGAACATATGATAAAAAACACGAACGGATCAGTACTATTTCGATCTTTTTACTCATTCCATTATCGGGACTGGCCACAGATATTTTCATACCTTCTTTCCCGGAAATGCAGGAAATGCTTTTGACGGACAATAAGGGCATACAAATGACACTGAGCTGTTTTCTTATCAGTTACGGGATCTCGCTTCTCGTAGCCGGGAGCTTAGTGGACAGTTTCGGGCGGTATAAGCTGGTCCTGGCTTCTTTGTTGCTGTTTTCCCTGAGCAGTTTTGCCATCGCCATCGTGCCCGACCTCTATTTTATTTATGCCATGCGAATATTGCAGGGAATCACTACGGCTTTTATCGTGGTGGGAAAAAGGGCCTTCCTGGTAGATATCTATAAGGGCAAGAAATTGCAGCACTACACGAGTTTAATGACTATCATCTGGTCTATGGCCCCGATTACAGCTCCTTTTATAGGTGGATACCTTCAGAAAGGGTTCGGCTGGACCTCCAGCTTTTATTTCCTCGGGGGCTATGCCCTGGTGATGCTGTTTATAGAATGGTTTTTCTCCGGGGAAGCGTTTACGGAATTCAAAACGTTTAACCGGAAAAGTATTGTTTCCACGTACAAAGCCGTACTCAAAGTCCCGGATTTTTCCACAGGACTGGTCATTCTGGGCCTAACGTACGGTATGGTCATGGTGTTTGCCATGTCTGCCCCCTTTCTCGTAGAAAACCATTTCAATTTTTCTCCTGTGGTAACGGGCTATTGTGCCCTGCTATCGGGATTGGGGATCATGAGTGGCGGAATACTGGGGCGTTCCCTGAGCACTTATCCTTTTTTACCTAAACTGTTCTTTGGTGTGGCTATGGAAATCGTTGTTGCGGTGTTGATGTTTGCCACGGGTAACTATGTTTCCAATATTTATATCTTTGTAGGGTTTATATACCTCCTACACCTCTTCAGCGGGTTTTTATACAACGTATATTTTACCTACTGCCTGACAAGGTTCCCGGAATATGCGGGGGTGACCAACGGACTCACCAGCGGGGCAAGCTACCTGGTGACCTCCGTGGCAAGTTATGCCATAGTAAGTATATTACACATCCGGAACCAACCGGGAATGGCTTTGAGTTATATTATCCTGTCCCTGTGTATCCTGTCCCTGCTCTTTTTCCTGAGGAATGTTGTTAAAAAGCGAAGTCTGTCCAGGGGGTAAATTAGTTGCAGGTTACAAGTTGTTACAGGTTGCAAGTTACAGGTTTAGCACAAAGCGAGGTGGCTGAGTGACAGCCACAGGCTGTTGTATCGAAGCCACCGGGTTACAAGTTTCAGGTTTGGCACAAAGCAATATTTAAGCTCTGCGTATCTCCGGGAAACTCTGTGGATCTCTGTGTAACAACTACATAGAATCAAACATGGAACCTGCAACCTGTAATTTGTTCCCTCCCCTCCTTGTCAGCTAAAGTCTACCATAGCTTTAATAACATTGTTTTCCGGATCGAGCCAGCTATCAAAATCGCGGATCATTTCGGTATAATGTGCTTTGTGGGTAACAAAGGCTTCTACCGGGAATTCCCGGATATGGGCTATAATGTATTCAAAATCTTCTAAAGTGGCATTCCGGCTACACATCAGGGTGGTTTCTTTGGCGTGTATTTTCGGGTGATTGAATACCAGGTCTTCTTTGGAGAGTCCCACAAGAACGTACCTTCCGCCGTGCGCCATATAGTCCGTACCGCTTTCGAGTGCCCTTTTGTTGCCCGTAGCATCAAAAACCACCGTAGCCAGGTCGCCATCGGTAATGTTATTCACACCGGATACGGGGTCTTCGGAAATATGGAATACGTGATCGGCACCGGCTATATCCCTGGCAAAACCTAACCGTGTTTTCACGGCATCTATGGCTATAACCCTGGCCCCGGCTATTTTGGCGAGTTTTATGATCCCCAGCCCTATGGGGCCACAACCTACCACTACCACAGTTTCGTTAGACTCCAACCCTGCCCGGCGTATGGCATGCGCCCCGATAGCCAAAGGTTCTACCACGGCCATTTCCTCGTGCGACAAACCGTCTACCGGGATCAGGAGATCATTTCGCACAACAATTTCTTCCTGCATCCCGCCATCGGCATGGACGCCAAGTACACGAATATCAGTACAGCAATTGGTTTTTCCCTTCCGGCAGGCAATACAGTCTCCACAGCTTACGTAAGGCATTACAATGACTTTATCTCCTGTCTTCAGCCCTTTATCGTTCTTTTCTATTTCCAGTATTTCCGCGGCCAGTTCGTGCCCCAGTATCCGTGGATACTGAAAAAAGGCCTGGTTACCGGCATAGGCATGCAAATCGGTACCGCATATGCCTACTTTATGTATTTTGAGCAAAGCGTGCCCTTCTTTTTTTTCCGGTTTGGGTTTGTCTTCCAGGACAAACTTGCCTGGGGTCTCACATACTATATATTTCATTTTTTTAAAGTTTCAGGTTGTAAGTTACGGGGTGCAGGTTCCAAGTTATAGGTTCCAGTTTGAGCACAAAACGAGGTGGCTGAGTGTTCCGAACTGCGTTCGGAATGTATCGAAGCCACCGGGTTACAGGTTCCATATTCATTTTATATTTAATACTATTTCGGCCGGTTCCAGTCCTTCCGAACGGGCTTTGAGAACAGCTTTTTCGCCGCTTCCATCGGATTGCAGGATAACCAGGCATTTTCCGTTAAAGGCGTTCTTTTCCGGGGATTTCATGGAAGTGGTGTCGGCCTGGTAGCCGTTGTCCACTCCTACTATTTTGGCTCCCCCGCTTACTTCAAAAAATACTTTATTGTTCGCTTTCGGAACAATATTTTTATCTTTATCCACTACATTTACGGTTACAAAGCACAACGTTTTTTTATCTTTCTTCAGATCGTCCCTGTCGGGCTGTAATTGCAGCGCAGCGGCTTTTCCTGCCGTACGGACCTCTTGCTCCAAAATAACTTTACCGTTTTTCCGGGATACAGCTTTAAGCGTTCCGGGAGTATAAGGCACACGCCACATGACATGGAATACATCTTCCTTTTTGGACTTGCTGCCAAGCGATTCACCATTAAGGAAGAGCTCTAACTCATCGGCCTGGTTGTAATAGGCCCATACATCTATCTCCTGCCCTTCTTCCCAGTTCCAATGAGGGAATACGTGTAGCACGGGTTTATCGGTCCACTCGCTTTGGTACATGTAATATACATCTTTTGGAAAACCTGCGAGGTCTACAATACCGTAATACGAACTCCGTGCGGGGTAATCGGGATATGGTACGGGTTCGCCGAGAAAATCAATTCCCGCCCATACAAATATACCGGAAATAAAATCAAGGTCTTTAACTACCTTCCAGGTTTCTTCATGGGTAGATCCCCAGTAGGCAGCAACCTGGTCGTAAGCCGATACGGTATAATCTTCATGTCCTTCAAAAGGCGCATCGAATGCTTCAGGCCAGTGCATGATACTGTCCGACGGCATGTCGTAACAGCCCCTGGTGGCAAGGCCCGAAACATTTTCCGATGCGATAAATTTTGCCCCCGGGAACCGGTTGGGAAGGTTTTTATAGGCATCTATCTTATAGTTAAACCCGAGCAGGTCCAGGGCTCCGGACTGGTATATAAAGTTCTTTCCGGGCTCGTTTTCAGTCAATGCACAGGTCACGGGGCGGGTGGTATCCAGCGATTTTACGATATCGGTAAGTTCCCGTGTAATGGTTATACCGGTACTGTCGAACTGTTCGCGGATCTCGTTGCCTATGCTCCACATCATCACGGAAGGGTGGTTCCGGTCGCGCTTTATAAAATCTTCCAGGTCTTTTTTGTGCCACGCGTCCCAATCGGTATGGTAATCTTCCTTGACCTTTTTCTTTTTCCAGGAATCAAAAGCCTCATCCTGTACAATAAGTCCCATTTCGTCGCACAGCCGGAGTAATTCCGTTGAATGCGGGTTGTGCGCGGTGCGAATGGCATTGGCCCCCATTTCTTTCATCAGGGTGAGTTTCCTGCGGAGCGCATCCTCATACACCGCCGATCCCAGGGCCCCGGAGTCGTGATGCAGGCATACACCGAGTATTTTCATGGATTTGCCATTGAGTGAAAAGCCTTTTTTAGCATCAAAGTCAAAATACCGGATACCAAGCGGGGTTTCGTACTCATCTGTTTTTTCTTCTCCATCGTAAACCCGGGTAAGTACTTTGTACATAGCGGGACTGTCCACACTCCACAACTGCGGATCTTGTACCGCCAGGTGCTGCCGTACTGTTATGGTTTGCCCTGAAACTATATGCTCAGAAGATTCCGTCGTTGCCACACTACGGCCATTACTGTCTATGATTTCCGATACGACTTTCAGTTGCCTTTCTTCCGTATTTTCATTGGTCACCTCTACCTCCAGTGTTGCTTTGGCAGAAGTCCCGGAGACTTCGGGAGTAGTGATGTATGTGCCCTGCGGGGCTACATGTAATTTCCCGGTAGTCACCAATCGTACATCGCGATAGATCCCGGAACCGGTATACCAGCGGGAATTGGGTTGCGGGGAATTGTCTGCCTTTACGGTCAGTACATTGTCTTTTCCGTTAAAATTAAGGTAGGAGCCAATATCGTAGCCGAAGGAGATATAACCGTTGGCCCTTTTGCCCAAGCTATGCCCGTTGATCCACACTTCGCTGTTACGGTATACCCCGCCAAATTCTACCCGTATAGACTTACCCTGCCATTCATCCGGCACTTTAAATGTTTTACGGTACCAACCTATGCCCGTGGGCAATGCACCTCCAGCGGTACCTGCCGGGTTGTCTTTTCCGAACTCTCCTTCTATGCTCCAATCGTGGGGCAGGTCAAGCACGCGCCAGGAGCTGTCGTCATATTCCATAGCAGAAGCATTAAGACTATCTCCCAACAGGAACTTCCAGTTTTCGTTGAAGTCCTGAATGATCCGTGCCGGTTTTTCTTCGGTATGACAGCCAAAGAGGATCACAGCTATGGCCAGGTAAAACAGGTTCTTGGTTGTTTTTATCATAGTATTGGTTACATTACAAGTTACAGGTTTCAGGTTTCAGGTTCCAGGTTACAGGTTACAGGTTTTTCAAAGCCTCTACAAAGGTGGCTGAGTGCTCCGGCGCAGCCAGGAGTGTATCGAAGCCACCGGGTTACAGGTTATTACACAGAGATACTCAAAGACACTCAGAGGTTCACAGAGGGTATTTACAAGCCCGGGGTAAGCTTTTTTCTTCTCTTCTCTAAAGTCTAACATCTTACATCTAAAATCTAATATTCCAAACTGGTGCTCGTTTGAGCAAAGCGGAAACGAGTACCCATTGTAAAGTGCGTTTGCAACGCACACGAAAAGACGGACTTTTTCTTTTTTCTTGTTTCTATATATAAATTCTGCGTTCTAAAGTCTCTCATCTAATATCTAATACCTCCCCTATTGAAATTCCATTTTATCCAGTCGTAATCGGCTGAGATCGGGGGCGGACAATCGTATTTTATAAGTCCCCGCATTGATATATCCTCCCGTGGTGGTATTGAGTATTTTCCATTTTACATCCGCTACCGGGAAGTTTATCTCATCGTCACGAAGCATTATACCGTCGGTAGATTCTATTTGCAGCCTGACCTTTGCCGCTTCGGTGCCGGTATTCATATACCGGAAACGAAGCAGGTATTCCCCGGCCAGGCCCGGGTTTACTTCCCAGGTAATGCTGTTGTTCCCCTCTTTTACAAAGGTTATATAATCTTCTTTTTTAAAATGTCCGCGTTCCGCTTCTTTCCCGGATATGGCAGCATCCTCGGCTTCGTGTGTAAATACGGGACGTGAGTCGTCATCTTCTCCCATATCGTATTCCGGCACCACCACAATACTGTACATACCTGCCTTCTTATTTTCCCCTGCCCCGTTTTTACCGAAAGCTACGTGTTCACCCCGGGTTGCTTTGCGGTGGTAAACGGTATATATTTTTCCGGCTCCGTCCGCCGCTATGTCTCCTGTTTTTTCATATTCCTTAAGCCACACAGGTAAAACGGTCACCACGCTATCCATAAGTACATAGACACCAGAGTTGCGCAGGGGAATAAAACTACCCCGGAAGTCTTTACCTGCCAGCTCTTCCGCAAAACGTATACGGTCCGCCCCGAAAAGCTGATAGGGCAATGTGGAAAAACGGACTTCACTATCGGTACATACCCGGTCTCCTGTATCTAACCAGGAAACCACCTCATATTTCCCCTGTATTGCGGCATCGGTCTGTACCCGGGTAATATTGGCAGGCGATGCCGGGGCCGGACGAGCTCCGGTATCATCCGCAGCAATAGCTATACCTGATATAATAGCCTGCCCGGAGGTTACTTCGGGAAAGGATATTTTTAGCTTTCCTTGTTCTGATCTTGCCTGAAATGTTTTTTTTAAGGCTTTGTCATGTCCTGCTTCTTTCCAGATATCGAGATTGTGAAGTACGGTTTTATTATTGATCGCAATATCAAAATTACGCCAGTTGCTGCAATCGGTATGCGCACCGGTTCCGTACCAGGGTTCTGTAAAAAACAGGGTTACGGTATATTCCCCGTCGGGTACCGGGAATTCGTAGCGAAGCCTGTCCATACCGTAACGGTAATACTGAAACAGCGGCCAGTTGGCGGTACCGGAAACCGGGTCGAAAGTCCTGCCCTGGCTGGCATAAAAATCGGGAAGGCCAGCAAAATCATCGGTCCAGGAAAGGGAACCCCAGGTATTTTCCCTGCTCTTATGCACATCGGCGGCCCAGATATTGCCATAGGTATCCGTATATTCCGCTCCCCCGGCATTTACCCGGTACAGGTAATTTTTATCCTTTTCGGGTTCCAGGATATCTTCTGTAGTCTCTTTCCATTGTTTAAGCCCGGGGGCTTCGGGCAGATGGTGCAGTACGACATAATCTCTCGCTACTTCCCTGCCGTTCTCATAGCCTACGGCATAAAGCAGGTTGTACTGTACGGGTACGTTATCCCATTGAAAATGCTTTCCCCTGCCGGGATTTTTCTTTTTGCCCAGCGAGATCTTACCGGTATCATTGAACAATTCCACTTCTTCGCAATTGGAATATACAACAATACTGTCTTTGGTTCCGGCTTTTGTCCACCGGCCCGGCCAGGAATGGGATACGATATAAACCATAGGGTCCTCATGGGCCGGGGCATAGTTGGCCATATACATATAATAGGCATCGAGAGGTTCTCCCCATACGGTAAACAGGCCCTTGTAATTTACCGGGCCTACACGGTCCATATCGCGCCATGCTTCACCGTTCTGTATTCGCCCTGGATTTTCATGCGATGCAAACAGCCAGTTGAACTGGCCTGCCGCCTTATCCCTGACGGATTCGGCCTGGGCTACCTTGATCTCCATAAGTTGTGAAAAACGCTCTTCGGTGTAGGCTCCCTTCTGACGGAAAGGGCCTTCCCCGTGTAACCCGGCAGTACGCCAGGCGCCATACTCTCCGTTGAGCCATTCTTTACTGAGCTCGGCGCCGTAGTTAAAGGGGGCCCCTCCATAGGTGCCCGACCAGTTTTGTACAACATTCCAGTCCGTTCCTTCCCCGCCGTTACAGGTTGTCACCAGTCTTTGAGCGGATGCGGTCGGGTCCATTTGTCTTATGATTTCGGTACACTCCCGTGCAAAGGCTTCGGGGATGACACTTTCGTTCTGTAATCCCCAGAGCACTACGGAAGGACTGTTCCGCCGTTCACGTATCCACTGTTTTAAGAGTTTTTTGAAGTTTTCGCGAAATTGGGGGGTATCGTACCAGATATGTGCGGAAAACTGGCTCCAGAACAACAGGCCTTCTTCATCGAGATGTTCCTGGTATCGCAGATTATGCGGTTGGTGTGCTTCCCGGAAAGCATTGAACCCGGCAGCCTTTACCTGGTCTACCCGTGCTTTTACCTGTGTAGCGCTAAAGGCATGACTTTTCCCGGTAAGGTGTTCGTATTCGCAGGTTCCGTTGATAAACAAGGGTTTGCCATTGAGGTAAAAATGTCCGTTGTCCCCTTCTCTACCCGCCGGCCAGCTGATCCAGCGTATACCGTAAGGAGTACCTATGCTGTCCACAACTTTTCCGTTCTCCTTGATGACGGTGGACAACTGGTACAAATAAGGGTTTTCAGGCGACCATAAATGCGGACGCTCCACTTCGAGTTTTGCTTTTGCGGTCTCCAGGACTTCTCCCTTTTTCAGCGATACGTTCTGAACGGCTTGTGCGATAATCTTGTTCGTACTATCCCGTAAGGTATATTCCAGTTGTACCCCGGCCCGCTTTGTACGGTAATTATGTATTTCGGCTGTTGTCCATAACAGGGCTTTTTCTTCGGATACTTCGTCGCTGTTCCAGATATGCACACCGAATGGCTCTATACGAACATCTTCGGTAACCACAAGGGATACGGGACGGAATATCCCCATAGGTTGTGATCCTTCGGAAAATCCCCATTCGCCGGAACATCCGCCGCATACCCAGGGAAGATCGGCTATAAAGGCAGGGTGTTCCGCTTTTACGGTTATGGTGTTGGGTTTGCCGGTATGTACGGCATCCGTAATGTCTATGGTAAAGGTGGTTCGCCCGCCCTGGTGCTCCCCGAGTTTATGGCCGTTGACCCATACGGTCGCATAAGACCCGACACCTTCGAAGAACAGGAAATAACGTTTGTTCTTTTCTTTTTTGTCCAGTGACAACTCCCGGCGATACCAGGCGGTACCGTGACGATTACCATGCTTCATCCGGCGGTATCCCTCGTAACGGTCCCAGTTGTGCGGAATGTTTACCTGTTGCCAGGCGGTGTCAGGGAAATCACTGTGAATAAAAGACGTTTCTCCAATAGTGTCCCGGCTTTCTTTGATCGTGGTTCTCCAATCTGCATCCAGGGGAATGACCCGGCGGACGGATTTTTCCTGGCCGGCAGACATTCCCGGAATGCAGCACCATAAACATATTAAAGTTACTATTTTGTACATTTTTTTTATTTATAGTTGGGGCAGGTTACGGGTTTCAAGTTGCAGGCTCCAAGTTTCAAGTTACAGGTTGCAGGTTGCAGGTTTGGGCATGCCTGAATATGGTTGCCTTTTTTCTGGTTAATAATTAATCTTAAATCTCGGTTTTTGTTCAGGGGTTAACCCCTGAACAAAGGTTTCAAATTCTACAGGTTTCATATTTTTTAGTGAACCATGTGGACGTTGATAATTGTACTTTTCTACGATTTTTTTTATCAATATTCTCCCTTGTTTTAAACTGATATGGGAGTGGTCAAAATCGATATATTCATTTTTTAATATGCCGTTTAAAGATTCTGCATGAGCATTCTCCCAGGCTTTACCGCCCATGCTAGGCTGTACCTGATTTTCTGTATGTAACTCAGCTAATCGCTTATAAACGTATTGGCTGCCTTTATCCGAATGAAATATGAGTTGTTTCCGTTCGGTTTTAGCAGTCGTGGCCAGGGCTTCCCTATAAGCTACAACTATAGTATCCTCTGCGGTCAGGGTGGCTGACAAACTCCAGCCTTTGATTTTCCTACTGTACACATCCAGGATCAAGGTCAGGTAATAAGGCTTCTTAGCCGATACAGCGATATAGGTAATATCACTCACCCAAAGCTGGTTGATCCCGGTTAGTTGTAAATCAGTGATCCGATTAGGATACCAATGCTTCCCCCCATAAGTGGTACGGTAACGGTTGCGCTTGCGCTTTAACCTAAAGCCATGACTCAGCAATAAGGCCTCGGTCTTGTCCCGACCCATCCCGGTAGGCTTGAGCTCCGCATAGAGCTTCCTACAACCCAGCCGAGGATGGCCCTTACGAAGCTCCCTTGCGCCTTCCAGAACACTATTCCTAACCCGGAGTTGTTCCTGGTGG
>NZ_JBRKIS010000068.1:0-13327 GCF_052983315.1 Sinomicrobium endophyticum | reverse complement strand
CCACCAGGAACAACTCCGGGTTAGGAATAGTGTTCTGGAAGGCGCAAGGGAGCTTCGTAAGGGCCATCCTCGGCTGGGTTGTAGGAAGCTCTATGCGGAGCTCAAGCCTACCGGGATGGGTCGGGACAAGACCGAGGCCTTATTGCTGAGTCATGGCTTTAGGTTAAAGCGCAAGCGCAACCGTTACCGTACCACTTATGGGGGGAAGCATTGGTATCCTAATCGGATCACTGATTTACAACTAACCGGGATCAACCAGCTTTGGGTGAGTGATATTACCTATATCGCTGTATCGGCTAAGAAGCCTTATTACCTGACCTTGATCCTGGATGTGTACAGTAGGAAAATCAAAGGCTGGAGTTTGTCAGCCACCCTGACCGCAGAGGATACTATAGTTGTAGCTTATAGGGAAGCCCTGGCCACGACTGCTAAAACCGAACGGAAACAACTCATATTTCATTCGGATAAAGGCAGCCAATACGTTTATAAGCGATTAGCTGAGTTACATACAGAAAATCAGGTACAGCCTAGCATGGGCGGTAAAGCCTGGGAGAATGCTCATGCAGAATCTTTAAACGGCATATTAAAAAATGAATATATCGATTTTGACCACTCCCATATCAGTTTAAAACAAGGGAGAATATTGATAAAAAAAATCGTAGAAAAGTACAATTATCAACGTCCACATGGTTCACTAAAAAATATGAAACCTGTAGAATTTGAAACCTTTGTTCAGGGGTTAACCCCTGAACAAAAACCGAGATTTAAGATTAATTATTAACCAGAAAAAAGGCAACCATATTCAGGCATGCCCAAACCTGCAACTTGAAACCTGCAACTTGAAACCTGGAATTTTAAACATTGCAATTATAGTTTTTTTAATACGTTTGCCCTGAGTGGCCGCCCGGCACGTGTTTATTCCCATACAGAAAAAACCTATCTTTGACTATGTACTCGTAAAACCACGCTTTAATGACTCCTATAATACAACCTGAAGCGCTTATTCCGCTACTGGATAACGATGACCTGGTCCTGGTAGATGCGGGTAACGGCAAAGCCGCCGGGGATAATTACAATCAAAAGCATTTGCAAGGCGCTCTTTTTGCCGACCTGAATACCCGGCTTGCGGATATAGGCGAAGATGCATCAAACGGAGGCCGCCACCCACTGCCCGGTACGAAAAAATTCTCGCAGACCTTAACCTCCCTCGGCATATCCCCCGAAAGCCATGTAGTCATCTACGACGATAAAAACGGCTCTAATGCCGCGGCCAGATTCTGGTGGATGCTCCGTGCTATAGGCCACGAAAAGGTACAGGTGCTCAACGGCGGACTCCAGGAAGCTGAAAAAGCCGGGGTTCCTACGCGTTCGGGGACGGAATCCGCACAAAACACCGGCGTTTATCCCGTAGAAAAATGGCAGTGGCCCATAGCCGATATCGGGGAAGTGGAAGCCGCTTCCGGGAACAAGGATTTCCGTATTATAGACGTGAGGGACCAGGAGCGCTATCTCGGTATCACGGAACCCCTGGACCCGGTGGCCGGGCACATTCCGGGGGCGATAAACATGCCTTTCCGGGATAACCTGGATGCCAACGGCAGATTCAAAGCTCCTGAAATCCTGAAAACCATGTACCAACAGGTTTTTGATAACCGTACCCCGGGCAATGTTATCGTGCATTGCGGCTCCGGGGTAACGGCCTGCCATACTATCCTGGCTATGGACTATGCCGGGCTTCCCGTACCCAAGCTATATCCCGGTTCGTGGAGCGAATGGTGCCGAAGCGGTAAAGACATGGAAAAAAATTAAAACTACAGGCGCACCACAATGATCTTTTTTAGAAAAATCTTCCCGTATTTCCTCTTTTTCCTGGTCTTTATATCCTGTAAGCCCGAAGCCAGGACCAAAGTTGCGGTTGCCACGGCTGCAAATATGAAATTTGCCATGCAGGCCCTGGTCAAAGATTTCACGGAAAAAACAGGGATCGCATGCGAAATGGTGGTCAGCTCTTCGGGTAAACTCACTGCCCAGATCCGCGAAGGAGCGCCTTACGATGTTTTTGTGTCTGCAGATATGAAATACCCCGAAACCCTGTACCGGGAAGGCCTGGCGCCCGCCCCACCCGAAATATACGCTTACGGCAAGCTGGTGCTCTGGTCCGTATCCGGTAAAGCCCCGCCTTCCGTAGCGCAGCTCACCCAACCGGGAATAAAGCACATCGCCCTGGCCAACCCCAGGAACGCTCCTTACGGCACGGCTGCCGTGGAGGTTTTAAAACACTACGGCATATGGGACGAAATACAGGATAAAATCGTGTATGGCGAAAGCATTTCCCAGACCAATCACTTTATTACTTCCGGCGCTGCCGAAGCAGGCTTTACCGCCTTGTCCGTAGTACGCTCTCCCGAAATGCAGGGTACGGGCCGGTGGACAGCGCCCGACACCGGAATTTATACCCCTATCCGACAGGGAGTCGTCATTATCCCGCATGAAGATGCGGACACACAAAATGCCCGGAAATTCTACGATTATCTTTTTTCCCCGGAAGGAAGAAAGGTTCTGAAAGATTTCGGATATTTGGTAGATGAATAGTTTTACGGGACATATTACCGATATCCGCAGCAGCGATGCCCTGTCCGTAATAACCGTCAACATAAACGCGGTCCTCTTTAAAGCTATTGTCATCGACAGCCCGGAAACAGCAACCTGGCTGGTAAGCGGTCACCCGGTACAAGTACAGTTCAAAGAGACCGAAGTGGTCCTCGCTACCGGCGAAAACCCAGCTGTAAGCCTTCAGAACAGGGTAAAAGGGCATATTTCGGCTATAGAAAAAGGCGAACTGCTGAGCAGGATCGTTATACGGACGGCTATAGGGGACATCGTTTCCATCATCAGCACCGATGCTGCGGGACAATTGGTATTACGGGAAGGTACGGAGGTAACGGCCATGATAAAGTTAAACGAAATAATCCTTGCACCATAATGGAATGGGGACCCCTTATACTGACCCTGAAACTCGCCGCGGTAACCACGGTTATCCTCTTTTTCCTGGCTGTTCCCCTGGCCTACTGGCTTTCCCGTACCACATCGCGCATCAAACCCGTAATAGAGACCCTGGTAAGCATGCCGCTGGTGCTTCCCCCTACCGTACTCGGATTTTATATGCTGCTCGCTTTCAGTCCCAATAACATTTTCGGTGGCTGGCTGGACGAACAGCTGGGTATCCGTCTCGTATTTTCCTTTGCCGGGCTGGTGCTCGCTTCCGTACTGTACAGCCTGCCTTTTATGGTACATCCCATACAATCCGGTTTGTCCTCCCTTCCGGGCAGTCTTTCCGAAGCGGCTTATGTCCTTGGGAAGTCACGCTGGACCACCTTGTGCAAAGTACTGCTGCCCAATATCCGGGCATCGTTGCTTACCGGTATCGTCCTGACATTTGCGCATACCATAGGCGAATTCGGGGTGGTGCTGATGATAGGCGGTAATATCTCCGGGAAGACCAAAGTGGCTTCCATTGCCATATATGACGAAGTAGAAGCCCTGAATTACGGGGCTGCCAATATGTATTCCCTTATTTTACTGGCACTTTCTTTTGTCACCTTACTGATCGTTTACCTGGTCAACGGCGGATACCTGAAACGTTTTTCGCTATGATAACACTGGCCCTTCATAAAACGCTGCAATCCGCACAGGGCTCTATGTCGCTGCACCTGGAAATGACCGTACGGCAGGGGCAGTTCGTCACCCTCTTCGGGGAATCGGGAGCGGGAAAAACCTCTGCCCTCCGTATGCTTAGCGGTTTAATGGACCCGGACCAAGGACACATCACGGTAAACGGCACCACCTGGTTCCACAAAGACCGGAAAATAAACCTCCGTCCCCAGCAACGGAATATCGGTTATGTATTCCAGGACTACGCGCTCTTTCCGAATATGACCGTTAGACAAAACCTGGAATTCGCCCTGGACAAAAAACAGTCCGGGACCATCGTAGATGACCTTATCGATACCGTAGAGCTCCGGGAACTGCAACACCGCAAGCCCGGCACTCTTTCCGGCGGACAAAAACAACGTGTGGCCCTTGCCCGTGCCCTGGTACGGCAACCGGAAATACTGCTGTTGGACGAACCCCTCTCTGCCCTGGACAGCGCTATGCGGCAAAAATTGCAGCAACACATCCTGGAAGTGCATCGAAAATACGAACTCACTACCATTCTCATCAGTCACGATGTAGGGGAAATACTCAAATTGTCGGACCGGGTTTACGAAATACAAAACGGCCGTATCCTCCGGCAAGGAAGCCCGGAAGCCTTGTTCGGACTGGGACAATCCAGCGCCAAGTTCCGCTTTACCGGCGAGGTGACCGGTATCCAAAAGGCAGATGTGGTTTTCATCGTTACCATACGTATCGGTAACGACCTCGTAAAAGTCATCGCCGATCCGTCCGAAACAGCACTCCTGCAAACCGGGGATAAAGTGGCGGTAGCTTCCAAGGCCTTTAATCCTGTCATCCGGAAAATATGATTCCCGCTGTTCCGGGAAAAGCATCATATATAAAGAGTTTTGGAGTGGATGAGTTCGGAGTTTTGGAGATACAATCTTAGCATAACATTGAAATCTTAAACAAAAAATCAGGAATATACACTCAAAAAAGGTAATGAAATTGCCATGGTTATGGAGTCACTGAGTTATTTAGTCAACACGCAATAAATCAGCAACTCCATAATCACAGGTAAACACAAAAAATTTATTGAAACTAAAGTCTCTTCTATAATCCTGACAGGTAGAATGCAAATAGTTTACCGCTTCGGAAAAAGTCATCCAAAGTTGTTTTCCCTCTCTGACCGGACAGCCAACATTCTATCGGACCTAAAACCCGGTAGTTCAGTTTCACCCTCCAACTTATCAACTCCGAATTCCATCCCGATATATCAGGATGGAGTTGGAGGTATTATTTCTTTATTACAAGTTACAGCTTGCATATTTTGGCCAAAACCTGTAACCTGTAACTTGTAACCTGGAATTTTAAACCTGGAACCATTAAACGTTGCAATTATAGTTTTTTTAATGCATTTGCCCTGTTGCCGTTCCGGCTACTTGCATAGAGCTACTAAAAAAACTATCTTAATCCCGGAAAAATCCGGACGGACTCAAGTCCCTGTGGCATTAAATCACTATCGGCAACACGTCTATAGGTTTTTTATGTTCTTTAGTTATTAGGTTATTCAGGCAACATCCATAAACTCAATAACCAAATAACTCAGTAACTTAATAACCTATACCTTTTTAAAAACTAAAACGAAAATCAACTGCCTCGGGGCAAGCCCGCGAGGTATTCAAACGAACAAACCTTAGCCCATTTCGATGTAAAGCATCGGGGAATTAGCCCCATTTAATGGGATTAAAACACATAGTTTAAACTATTTTTGAGATCAATCAAAACCCAATCCTGTTGAAAAGACCACTTGCAATTTTTATCATGGGAGTTTCCGGCTCCGGAAAAACCACGATCGGTAAACTCCTGTCTCAAAAAACACAATTCCCCTTTTTTGACGGGGACGACTATCACCCGGAAGAAAACCGGAAGAAAATGGCTTCGGGCACGCCCCTGGATGACAACGATCGCAAGGGGTGGTTAGAGGCGCTGAACCAACTGGCCGCGGAGAAGTTACAGTCCGGTTCCTGTATTATCGCCTGTTCCGCCTTAAAGGAATCGTACCGGGATATCCTGAAAGAAGGCCTGGAAACCCAGGTGCGTTTTGTGTACCTGAAAGGCAGTCATGCACAAATACTGTCGCGCTTACAATCCCGCCAGGGACATTTTATGCCCCCTTCCCTGCTCACTTCCCAGTTCGAAACACTGGAAACCCCGGTAGAGGCTATCACTACGGATATTGCCCTGGAACCGGAACAGATCGTATCGGAAATTATGGAAACACTGATAAAAAAAACGGAATTCGGCCTTGTGGGACTCGGGGTCATGGGAAAAAGCCTGTGCCGTAACCTGGCCAGCAAAGGCTTCCGGGTATCCATGTACAACCGCCACGTTGCCGGGCAGGAAGAAAACGTTGCCGCCAACTTTAAAAGCGAACACCCGGAATTACAGGACAGCCTCTCTTTTGACAACCTGGAAGCTTTTGTAGATTCCCTCCAAACGCCGCGGAAAATATTGCTTATGGTCCCCGCCGGGAAACCTACGGACCTCCTCCTGGAAGAACTGATCCCCCTGCTTTCGGAGAACGATACGGTTATCGACGGTGGGAACTCCCATTACACGGACACCCGGAAGCGTTCGGAATCATCAGCCGCTCACCATATAAAATTTATCGGTTGCGGGGTGTCCGGCGGAGAAGAAGGCGCTTTAAACGGCCCTTCCCTGATGCCCGGGGGAGATGCGGCGGCTTATAAAGGCATACAACCTTTCCTCGAAGCTATCGCGGCTAAAGACAGGGATGGAAAACCCTGTTGTACCTACATAGGCCCGGAAGGCAGCGGGCATTTTGTAAAAATGGTACACAACGGTATCGAATATGCCGAAATGCAGCTCCTGGCCGAAGTATACTACCTCCTGGCACAAACCGGGAAGAACCCGGACGGGATAGCGGAGATCCTGGAACCCTGGAAAAAGGAGGTGAACAGCTTTTTACTGGAGATCACCACAGATATCCTTCGCACTAAAGAAAACGACGACTGGCTTATCGATAAAATACTGGACAAGGCGGGGAACAAGGGTACGGGCAACTGGACGGCCATTGCCACCGCGGAACTGGGTATCCCGGCCACCATGATCGTGTCTTCCCTTTTTGCCCGTTATATTTCCGCTTTTAAAACAGATCGCGAAGCGATGGAAGCAGCATACGGTAATCGGCAAAAAGCCCCGGATATCGATGAGGAAACCGTGTTTCACGCCTACCGGGCGGCAAGACTGATCAACCATTACCAGGGATTTCGCCTGTTACAAGAAGCTTCCGATGTACACCAATGGCAGCTAAACCTCCCGGAGCTGGCCCGCATCTGGACCAACGGTTGTATTATCCGTTCGGACCTGATGGAGCGCTTGCCCGGTATACTGAAATCCCACGACAATATATTACTGCACCCGGAAATTATTTCTTCGCTGAAAGCGTGGAGGCCCTCCCTCACAAGGTTGGTATCGGCCTGTGTGGATAGTACGGTCCCGGTTCCGGTGCTGAGTGAAGCGGTGAATTTCTTTAACGGGTTCACCTCTTCCCGCCTTTCCGCCAATCTCATCCAGGCCCAGCGCGACTATTTCGGGGCCCATACCTACCGGCGTAATGACGACGGCGGGGAGATCATACATCATACCAACTGGAAAAAAATCAAGGGATCATGACAGAATTCCGTTTATTAGCCGCTATACTGGCGGGAATCGCCGTTTTGCTGCTGCTTATCCTCCGCGTGAAACTGCACGCTTTCCTGTCCCTGCTCATCGCTGCTATTGTAGTGGGTATAGCCGCAGGCCTGGATGCCACGGCTATCATGGCTACGGTACAAAAAGGCATGGGCGACACCCTGGGATTTGTAGCCACGGTAGTGGGTCTCGGCACCATGTTCGGCGCTATACTGGAACATTCCGGCGGAGCCAGGAGGATCGCCGGTTTCCTCATGAAAAAATTCGGGGTGGAAAGGGCGCCGATAGCCATGGTCATTTCCGGGTTTATAGTAGCTATTCCCGTATTTTTTGACGTTGCCTTTATACTGCTTATCCCACTTATGTATGCCTTGCAGAAACGCACCGGGAAGTCACTGCTGCTCTTTGCCATTCCCCTCCTTTCCGGGCTGGCGGTTACCCATGCTTTTATTCCGCCGACACCCGGGCCTATCGCCGTAGCGGATATCATCGGGGCAGACCTCGGTTGGGTGATCGGTATCGGTTTTCTCGTAGGTATTCCTACCGCTATTGTCAGCGGGCTTTTCTTCGGAAAATATATAGGTAAACGCATATTTGTCCCGGCTCCTTTCCAGGAGGAAGAGGAAAATGCGGCAGATAATGGTTTCCCGGACATAAATACGGTATTTGCCATCATTGCCGTTCCCATATTCCTCATATTGATAAATACTTCGGTAAAAAGCGGGTTGATCCCGGTTGCCAATGCATCCATTACACAGGTTGTTGCCATACTGGGGCACCCTTTTACCGCGCTTATCATTGCCAACCTGCTGGCCTGGTACCTGCTGGGTATCCGGCAGGGGTTTACCCGGAAACAGCTCCTCGATATCTCCACAAAATCCATGGCCCCGGCAGGAAGCATTATCCTTATTACCGGGGCAGGCGGGGCATTCAAACAGGTCCTTATAGACACCGGGGCCGGGGGGATGATTGCCGAATCCCTGGCCGGGGTCGGGTTTCCCGTCCTACTGTTCGCCTTTCTTATCAGTTCGGCAGTCCGTATTATCCAGGGTTCGTCTACCGTAGCCATGATCACCGCGGCAGGATTGGTAGCCCCCCTGATAGAAGACGCGGCATTTTCCGGTTTTGAACTGGCCTGTATTGTCATCGCCATCGCTTCGGGCGGCTCCATCATGTCGCACGTCAACGACAGCGGGTTCTGGATGGTAAACCAGTTCCTGGGGCTCACCGAAAAACAAACCTTCCGCTCCTGGACGGTAATGACCACCATTCTCGCGTTTACCGGTTTCGGTGCGGTATCGGTTATTTATTATTTGTTCTGAAAAATGGTTATGTGACTTTGGGGAGTAGGTTACTGAGTTAATGGGTTATTGAGTTATTTAGGTGTTACGCATTAACTCAATAACCAATAACAAAACTATAATTTTTTCACACTACTAAAGAACTGCAATAGTTTTACGGCTACGGTATATTGTCAATGTCTTCAAACAATCCAGAACTACCAACTAAAAAACTCTACAACTTTATCGCGCGTTGCAAACGCTTCGTACAATGGGCACCCGTTGCAAACGAGCGCCATTTGGCGTGTCATAGTAGGCCGAAAAAGAAGTATGTTTAGAAAAAAACAAAAGGCTCCTCCCTTCAGATGAATCTTGTCCGCCGAAGGAGGAGGGAGGTGGCCAGACTTTAGTCTGGTCGGAGGGTTTGAAAGCCCAAGCCATTGGAGAAATACAAAAGTTTAGGAATATACCTGGAATTTTGGGTATGATCAACCAACCCAGAACTACCAACTAAAAAACTCCACAACTTTATCGCGCGTTGCAAACGCTTTGTACGATGGGCACCCGTTGCAAACGAGCGCCAGTTGGCGTGTCATAGTAGGCCGAAAAAGAAGTATGTTTAGAAAAAACAAAAAGCTCCTCCCTTCAGATGAATCTTGTCCGCCGAAGGAGGAGGGAGGTGGCCAGACTTTAGTCTGGTCGGAGGGTTTGAAAGCCCAAGCCATTAGAGAAATACAAAAGTTTAGGAATATACCTGGAATTTTGGGTATGATCAACCAACCCAGAACTACCAACTAAAAAACTCCACAACTTTATCGCGCGTTGCAAACGCTTTGTACAATGGGCACTCGTTGCAAACGAGCGCCAGTTAACTCAGTTATTGGGTTATTTAGGCAACACTCCGTTATTTAGGTATCACTCATTAACTCACTAACCCAATAACAAAACCCCGGTCAGGACAGATAAATATTATTCCTTATACAGCAAAAACCATCTTTTTCGCTATTTTTATAGGAAAGAACCGAGTTGATCCTCCGGTCCTCTTTTAAGCAAAACCCAAATCCGATAACCATGAAACTATTTGAATTCAGAGAGTATGAGATCCTTTCCTCACAGTTTGTCTCCGACAGGCTCCAGGACAAGGAGAGTATCCTCTACGATCCGGAGCACACTACTGTTGTCACCGAAAAACAAGCCCCGTATATATCCGAAATACAGGCATTGACCAAAGACGACCTCCGCGACCAGTTTATCGTCTTTCGCTTATCCGACAAAAAAGACGGACCGGCCATACTGGAATCCTCCGAGGTCACCTCATCTGTCCCCGGATCGGATGCCGAACCGGATGTACTGGTCAACCTGGAAATGCAATCGTTCCATATCGGGAAAGATGTACATGTGGATAAGAATACCAGGGCAACCATGCGGATAAATATAGGGAAAGACGAAAATTCCACCGATAAGTATTTCGATACCGCTTTCTGGAGTATTGCAGCCGGACTGGACCTCTACAACCGGGCCCGGAAAAAACCCGCGGACCCGAAAGACCTCAAAGCCGATTTCCGGCAGGCTTTTGGTAATCGCCCAATAGAAATTCCCGGCGGACTGGCAAAAATGACCTTCGAAGTGGTAAAGCACCGCGAACCGAAATGGTGGCAGCGCATCTTTAAATTCCTGCAATCCGGCACGGGCCAGACTCTGACATCCACCATAGGTTTCCCGGCCATTACCCATAGCGCCATAAACCTGCTGGACGAACTGCTCAACCGGCTGGACAAATCGGACCCCGAAGTGTTGTTCAAAAGCCGCCCCCTTCGCCTCGCCCTGTCCGAAAAGGCCAAACGGGACTATACCGGTGGCAGCGAAAGGGTAAAGATAGGCTCCCTGTCCCCCGGATTTTGCGTCCTTGCCCGGGGAAAGGATTTTAAGACCTTTGTGGATTCCGATGCTTTCTACTATCCTACCTACGGAAAACTCGTCCCCTCCGGTATCAGCAATACGGACCTGGTTAGCGGAAACTACAAAGATCCTTTCGAAAATGTAACCTATGCCATCTTCCGGATAGGAATGAAACAGCACAAACTGGACCCTACCTTTAATTACGGGTCATAACGGCCTTTGTTTTGCCACCGCCTGTCCCGGCCAAATCGGGAGATACACGGATATGGTTGTGGTTTAACGTTGCGAAACACCGTTTTGGAAGCCCCTCAGAGAGGAGCGCAACGTATTAGTCTATCATTGATGTGCAGTGAGCTGCGAAGTTGCAAACTTCGCAGAGCGGTTTTTACCATAATATCTAAATGGAGTATGTTTTACTCTATAAGTTAACCATTTTCAAAAACAACTATGCACAAAAAACACAATACACTTAAATATCAATACCCCCGCTCCACACTTCACGCTTCATGCTTCCTACTCCATGCTTCCTACTTCCTTCCGTCTCAACAAGTCCTTTCCCGGGCGTTGCAAACGCCCTGAACAATAGGCACTCGTTTCCGCTTTGCTCAAACGAGCGCCAGTGGGGGATTTTCCGGGAGTGATAACGAGGTTTGTTTGCCACAAATACACGGATATGGATGTGTTTCTTTGCGAAACATTGTTTTGGAAACTCCCCCAGAGAGGAACGGGATGTATTTGGCCTGTCATTGATGTGCAGTGGGCTGCGAATTCGGAGACATTCGCCCGTGTTTTACTCCATAAGTTAACCATTTTCAAAAACAACTATTCACAAAAACACAATACATTGAATACCCGGCACCCCCACTTCCTGCTTCACGCTTCGTGCTTCCTACTTCCCGCTTCCCCAAGACCACAAATCCACGGATATGGTAATAGCTACTCTTAAATCTATCCGTGTATCTCCCGATTTGGCCGGGACAGGCGGTGGCAAAGCCTTACAGAGCCGCCTTACTTTTTTGAAGACGGCAACCTGCTCCGCTGCCATTTGATCTGGCCGTTGTGGTTGGATTCGTGTTCGCATACGTGAAACCATTTGCAGTAATTGTTGGTAGGACCCCATGGCCAGTCTTCATCTACCTTCATAAGCCACTCGTCGTCCCTTTTGGCAAATTCCGCCAGGGTGTGCTCACGGACTGTTTTTAACGCATCCAGGTAAAAATCCAGGTCATGGCCCTTGATAGTTGCCCTGCCCTCGTCTCCCAGCCCGGAAGCTACGCTCCATTTTTCCACATCTTCCTCCGGCCAGTCTCCCCATGTTCTGCCCTCAAAAGTATGAAGCTGGTAAAACCTTTCGGTAGCCGCCAGGTGTAACAGCATAGCGCCGATACTATTGGAATCGTCATCATATATATAATCCAGGTCTTCCGCGCTCATCCCTTTTACAGGCATGAGAATGATATAGCGCATCCAGTTCAGCATAGATACCAGGGTGCCGACATGCGGAGAAAAACCTTCTTTAGGACCGATAATATGGAGGTTCTCCGGTGCTGTTACGGAGGGAAACGAATGTATGGCCGCTGCCCCGGTAAGAGTAAACATACTGCCTGCTCCCACCGTAAAAAGGGAGGATTGTTTGATAAATTTTCTGCGGTTTAACGTTTTCATTGTGGTTAAGTTTTTAAGTTATAATATAAGTTGAAACGCGATACAATTGCTCTGGACGATGGGCGTGCCCGTTGGGGAAAGTTACAAAAATATGATTAACGCTGACAAACATAGTTTTGGAGGCCCCTCAGAGAGGGGCGCAACGTATTTAGCTTGTCATTGATGTGCAACGGGCTGCGAAGTCGAAGACATTCGCAGAGCATGCGACACTTCGTTGAGCGAGATAATGTCCTAAAACAGTAGTATCCTCCTTAGCGGCATTGCTATCATCCTATATTTATAACCTCATCACCAACACATTTGACCACTACAATTCCGTCATTAAATTCAATATTTTCAAAGTAATCCGGCAAAGAATATGTTTCAACTATTGTTAAATCTATAATATTGATTTTAATAATTTCAAGTTGCGTAATCACATAAATAGCTCCGTTAGATATTCTAGTATCGTAAAAATAATAATCCAAAGAAAGCTTTTGTAATATTCTACCCGTAGTGAATTCAAATATTACAAACATTTGGTCTACACCTATTGAACAAAGTATTATGTTTATCCATTTTATTACTGGCTTAATATTTTCACTTTGCCATCCTAGTTTGTATTCATTTTTGCCGTCTGATACAACTCCAAAGATTCTATCTATCGATTCGTCCTCAAACAAAACAGGAATCTTCAGTTTTTTGAACTCCGATTCTGATATTTCCTTTATACTTATATTCATTTTTATTTAAAAATTTTAGGGATTATTGTTGAAACAGAAGGTGTAGCACTCATATTTCCGCCCTGATAGAAGAAGCCAACATTAATGCTTCCCTGATTTCCAATATTTACACTTCTCATAACAGTGGTTCCGTATTGACTAGTCTTAGTTGATATAACTGTTCCGCTTTCAAGGGCTTGTCCAAAGACATTCATTAACTGACTCTCACTTTTAATCCCCAGCCTTGTCAAGTCCTTTAAATTTTGTGCTGACCTAGCAATGTTGTGTTCTGAGCCACTTACAACACGCCCCGCTCCCCGCTCAGCGAAGTTTGCAACTTCGCTGCCCAAACTTTCAATGAAAAGAAAAAAACGAAAAACGCCTCTCTGAGGTGTATCCCAATCTCTCACA
>NZ_JBRKIS010000067.1:0-19740 GCF_052983315.1 Sinomicrobium endophyticum | reverse complement strand
GGATTCAATTCAATTGATTTCTCATACATTTTAATGGCTTCTTCTTTTTTGTTTGCCATCAATAAGGCTTCACCATAACTATCATATGCATTAAAACTATCTGGAAATAAAATTGTAGTTAATTTAAAAACTTCTAAAGCCTTATCTAATTCTTCATTTCTCAAAAATGAATAACCTAATTCATTCAAATCATGTTCTGAACGATTATTTACCTTAGCTTCAATAGATAATTCTATGGCATTATCCAGAGCCTTGTGTAACAGCGCATTTTGTTGCCCTTCGTCCAGCGTTTCTGAGTATGCTTTAATTATTGTATTGATGATTAACGCAGGATTATCTTGAAATACCGTATGACCACTTCCCCTGGCAATAATATTTTTTACATTATCCTTATGTTCACCAAGCTCTTTGTGGAGTTTTCTCCATCTGTTTGAAAGTACTGGAAAACCCGGAAAGGAGTTTTCAGGAAAAATATTTGTAATTGGGGTATTTTCCGGGAACTGCATACTTCTCGTATAGCGCATTGTTTTATTGAAATTTGAATTCAAATAAAAATCACCTGAAGGCTTTTTTATAGCACTTATATCAATATTCATATCTCTCATTGTCAGTAATTCCTCATTCCAGAAATCACTAAGCGTAGCATCTATTAAAATGACCGAGAGCACTTTTTCAGGATGTTTACGTGCGAATAACAAATTATACAATCCACCGTACGAATGGGAAACCAGAATAACTTCATTGTTGAAACCCAACTTTGAAAGACCTGTCTCCAGTTCTGTAATACCATTTTCTATTCCAAAATCCGAATCGTTTTTCAAATTTGGATTTAATTCACTTTGTCCAAATCCAGACCGGTCATAAGTAATTAATGTGGTACCCGTAACGTTATGAATTTTTTCTAATATATTATTCCAAACAGAACTATCAGCACCCCCGCCGGCTTCAAAAAGAATTGGAGTTCCTTTTCCTTTCATGATATTAAAATACATTTTATACCCCCCAATGTCTACTAGCGTATCTTGACTTTGGGCATGCATAGAGAACGATAAAGAAAAAATCACTAAGAATGTTAAATAAAAATGTCTCATTTGTTCTGTAGTTTAAGGTTTTCCATAATGTTATAGCACATTATTTTCTGTTTTTATATAATTCGATGGCTTTTAAGTATTTTATAGCACCGGCCTCGGTTTGGTCGTGTATGAATCCGTTCAAATCAGGATGATTTTCGTCAATCCAGTTTAAAAATCCATCCCTGTTTTTAAGAAATGTCGTGTCATTAAATATCACGTAAGTTGTTTCAACGCTGATTATTTTATTTTTATCAAATCGGATCACTTGATTAGAGACAATCGGTTCTTCGTGAAGAAACAAGATTCTTTTGTCAATTTTTGAAATCTTTGCTTTGACAATTTCGTTTTCCAGCTCAATTTCAAGGATTTCGTATGTCGGGTCAAATACCGAATCCCATTTCAACCATTCAATGTATTCTTTCAGGGAAAATGTCTGCTCATAGTCATATTCGCTTTCTTTAGTCAAAAGACTATCGGTCAATAAAGATGCTATTCCGGAATCATCAGAATTGTCAAGAACCTTGTAGTATTGTTTTGCAATATCAAGTTTGTCAGTTTCTTTTCCAGAATTTTTGCAGGATATAAGCCCTACTGTAAAGAACAATGTTAGAACTATAATTTTGTTCATTTGTATTTCGTTTTGCATCATGTGTGCTACAACGGCGGGAGCCATCTACTCCACGGGCCGTTCGTTTTTTATTAAATCCATTAAATCCGTATGCGTTTTGAAAGTTACATTAAAATCATCCAGGTTTACGCCTATGTTTTCCAAAATAATTAAATTAATTCCGGATGGAGGATAAAAATAGTTGGCAGTAGGGAAGCCTGGTACATAGCCAAATGCTCCTATTTGAACACTTTGTTCCCCGTCTTTAAAGAGTAATCCGTAGCCATATGCTATTTTATCAAATATGGGATGGATTCTCGTCGCATATGGTGTTCTCATTAAATCTAGAGTGCTCATTTTTACTAATCTTCCCGAATGCAACAGTGTATTCCATTTTAGTAAATCCCCCGCATTGGATATAAACCCTCCCGCTGCTATATATTTTACGGGGTTACCTTCGGCAATCCGCAACTTTCCTGTTTCGTTTTCTTCATACCCTTTGACTAAATTCGAATAATTTTTATGGGTCGGATGACAGGTGTTAACTAGGTTGTATGTTTTAAAAAATGCTGTTGTTATTTCTTCAAATGATTTTTCTTTTATTTTTTCAAGTATTTGAGCCAGTAATCCAAACCCTATTTGCGAGTATTGAAATTGTGTTCCAGGCTTAAACTCCAATGGCTTATCAATAGCAACAATGCCGTGTGTATGCGTTAATAAATGGTGTATGGTTATTTCATCGGCCCACGGTTGATTTATTTCAGGCAGGTATTTATTTAGTTTATCTGTTAAATTAAGATTTCCATTTTCGTATTCCCGAAGAATTAATACGGCTGTAATTTGCTTGCTTATAGAACCAATATAAAATTGGTCGGTAATATTTAGTTTGACTTTATTTTCCAGGTCAGAATATCCGAACGCTTTTTTATAATGTATGACGGAATCTTTTGCCAACAGGATGACACCATTGAAGTTATTAACTTCGGCTATCGAATCTATTTTTGATGATATAAGTTTAGAATTCTGGTTTTCAGGTGTTTTTTCAGTTTTGCAAGAAATGGTTAGAATTAGAAGTAGTATTGCAAGTCCTAAAATATTTAATTTCATTCGATTTATTTGGTTTTTTTATAACGCCCAATATACGTAATACCTCTTTGTGGTTGCAATGATCCCTAATGATAAATACAGGTTTGAAGTCAAACTCCGGTTGTAATTTACTCCGGTTAAATAAATGGTCAGTATGGTAATCCCGATGACGATCAAAGAAACTACAAAAACTGATTTTCCCTTTAAATATGTCTGTTTAGCTTTCAGTTGTATGTTTTTTTTCATTACCCTAAATTTAAACGTTTTTCTAATTAAGAACGCTTTGTTTTTTAGGGAGCCTTACAGGACCAGCTGGGGGCCATTCATTTCCGCCATTTATCCGCCAAATGAGCAATATATCCGCCATTTATCCGCCAAATTTTAATTTGTAGTTCGTTCCCTTTTTTTCTCCTTGCTTAATGAAAATGTTGCGTTTGATAAGGTTTTCCAGGTCTCTTAATGCCGTTCTGTCGGATGTGTCGTTTATTTTTTGATATTCCGAATTAGTGATAGAATCGTTCTCTTTTACATACAATACCGCTTTGACTTGTCTATCGTTCAGTCCGGCTTTCTTCAATTGCTCTTTGGTAAAACGATCTTTGAATATTTTGCTCAGGAAACCTCCTTGTTCTTCTATTAAAACCGGTTCCGGTAATCCGGCATCTTTACAAGCTTCAATAATTTTTATTGTTCCTCGTCCCCAGGAGTCGATATAACCTGCTTTGAAACATGTGTCGGCTATCAGCGGGTTTCTCGGTTTGGAACGGTGAACTTTCTTTAAGTCTTCTTCGGAAATTCCTTCCGGAAGACCACCATCATTCCAAATACTGAAATTATCATCATACAACCGGATTTGTGTAGGTGCTCCCATGTAGTTCCGGTGCACCAGTGCATTGAAGATCATCTCGCGTACAGCAGCTACCGGATATTCATCCAGTTCCACCCGTTGCATTCCCATAAAATCAATTGGATGAATAAAGAACTTGGCGTTGAGCATTTCTCCGATCCTGTCTTTAAGCTGTATTATATTGCCCTCTATGACTTCGTGAAATTTTAGGTCGGCATCCGTATTTCCGAATTTGCCGATTTTAACAGCTATGTTCGGATAAAATTTCCCGGGGTCTTTTCCAAACAAAATAATGGCAGCTCTTTTCAAACGCCCGTCTTCAAGCAGACGCAGTTTTTCAAGCAAGTCCGGAATGTCGATATTGTCTTCAACATTGATCCGTTTAACGATACGTGCATCTTTCAGGAATTGTTTAATGCTGGATTTATCAATATCATTAATGGAAGCTCTTTGCTCGGGAATGTCATCCCATGTCTTACCAGTACGTTTCAGGATAAACTCATTCAATGCCGGCCCTTTCAGTTCCTGCAGAGTACTTCCGGTACGGACATAATATTTTCCTCTCACTGAAATAGGCACATCAAAACGGGGTATTATGATTTCAAGATAGTGTTTGTCTTTGTCTTCCTGCAAGTTTACTTCCGCATACACACCAAGGATGTCCCGGAACTTGTTGGGTAAATCTTCCAGTAGCTTGTTGGGGTTGTCTATACCAGCTACCCTTCCAGAATCATTGACACCTATATACAGTTTTCCTCCATTGGCATTGGCAAAACCACATATCCATTTCAGGTATTCGTCCCGCCAGGTAAGTTTGTATTCCGTGTTTTGGGATTCGGGCATATTCTATTGTAGTTTGAACATTAAGTAGCTCAAATATAACCTTTACGCCCTTATTGGCCAATTTCTTTTTGGAATGCATTGCATAGTGGAAGTGATGCTGCTATCCCCTGCTCCCTGTTTATCCTGCTTCATTAATAGATCCCATCCCGGCATCTTAAATGTATTGTATTATGCGCTTTTCCCCGCTCCACCGCTATTACTGTTTCCTGCGAAAAATATTGGATAATAGCTTCTGATCTGGTAGTCATGATCACCTGGCATCCTCTGGCAGCCGCATCGCGTATCATTTCGGCCAGGGGCAGTATGGTTTCCGGGCCCAGGCCGCAATCCGGTTCTTCCAGGAAGAGCACAGCCGGGAGGTCTTTCGGGTTTTGCATGAGAAGCGCAGTTAATGCCATCAACCGAAGCATTCCGTCTGAGGCTTGTCCGGCATGAAATACGGCATCTTTCCCTTTTTCCTTCCACTGAAGCAGTATCTGATCGTATGCTTCCCGCCAGTAAAAATCTTTAAAAAAGGGCAGTTGCAATTGCAGGCATTTTACGATCTTCTGATAGTATGTTTTATCTTCTTTGTACAGGCGATACAGAAAACTGCCGAGGTTTTCTCCATTGTTTTTAAGCCGGCGACCATCCGCCAATGACCATTTTAGACGTATGGCTGCAGTAGTTGCAGTTTGATGAAAGTTATAGACTTCCAGCTTTCGAAGCTCTTGCAATATGGACATGGCAGCCTTGCTCGTCCGCCTGGTAATTTCCGCTTCCTCGTGTCCTTCTCCGCAAAAAGACCAAGTTCCTTTTTTTACGGATGTCTTTTTCGTAAACCGATACTGTTCCTTTTGAAAGACCAATTTGTTTGGTCTGACGGGGGCCAGGCTGAAAGCATATTCGTAATTACCGTGATCCGTTTCTATTTCCAGGAAAGCATCCATAGCGTTTATAGATGATGTTCCCTGGTAGAGTATGGCGATGGCTCCCCCTTCGTAAGCCACATATTCCTGTAACCTTCCGTCTGCATACAACATCTTGCGCAAAAAACAGGGAAAAGACATCACATTGCTTTTGCCAGAACCGGTGGCGCCGGTTAGCAGCGTAATATCCCCGGGAGTAAATGTGACCAAACCTCCAAACGACTTATAATTACGAAAATGAAATGATTTGAGCCTCATACTAAGAACCGTGTTAAGTGTGTGTTTAATACAAACATACATCAAAACCAAAGCCTGCTATACCTGGGGTGCGTTAATCTTGCAACAACCTCTAAGAGGCTTTACAAACGCTTTTTACGATAGCTTTTGTTGCCGCAATGCTCTAACCTTAAGAGTATATAATAAACAGAAGGTATTGCTTTATTTATTTTTATCAAAAATGGCCTCCATAATACTTCGAACGATGGTCACATTTATTTTTTTCTCAGAAAGATCGAAATCCCCCACCATTTCCGGGTAGTTACTTTCCAAAAAGAGCTTTACATCGTCACCGTATTTAAAAACGGTAAAATCTCCTGTTGATTTCTTGTATAGCACTCCCCGGAGATGCATGGCCCCGGCACCTAATATGGCGGTTCCGGTACTGTAAAAATAATTTTCAAAATAGGCATACCGGTCATTGACCAGGTAGGCCGGGGAATAATCGCGGCGTACATCTATGGGGTTCCCCTTGTTTTTATCTGCAAAATGCTTTTTCATGTGCGATACACGTACATATAACTTTTCACCGTCCGAAACGGCAAAAGCTTTTTTTATCCGTTTGCCATTGCTCTCTATAAGCTGGAAGCCGGTAGAAAGTGTGTTTTTCAGTTGGCTTGCTTCAAAAGTAACCGGTTTGGCAGGAGTTCTTTGCTGAAAATCTTCATAACTTTCATAAAACCCGGCAGGGTAAGGAAAGGGGGGAGTGGTAACTAAGGCGTTATCCTGGGCAAATCCCTCCAAAGCAAACAAGAGCAAAAATAAAAGTGTAATTTTTTTCATAGGCATGGTTGTTATTGTACAGGTTTAAATATACGCTTTTTACGATAAGCCTTTATTCCTGCCGGACTCAAACCAAGATCAGCAGAGAAAACGGATAAAATCTAATGCTTCTGTCTTAATTTATTAAACCATATTTTTATATCCGTATAAAGGTATGGGATTACAAAAACCGCTGTTCCCAATGTAAGCAGATAGCCCTTTTGAGGTATAATCACTGTAACATTAAGCCAGACCAGGAAAGCGCAAAAAAGATATGTGCATACCCGGATACATGTATTTTTCAATGACCACTCTTTTTCCGGAGCTTTTTCTTCGACTTCAATATCTAATAGTTCAAATATCTCCTCAAGTTGATTTTGCTTCTCATAGTTATATATTTTGCGTCCGACGTAGATCAGGACCATTAAGAACACGGCTATAACCAGTATAGGGAACCAATACCCCAACATGCCAAATTCGATAAGACCATCAGAAAAGATTAAAACCGGGAAGCCGATGATGAAAATGCCGAATAACAGTTTGCCTACGGGATTCGGTTTATCCGTAATATCAACCAGATGATCCTTTGTGTTCAGTTTAAAGGTGAAAACAGGGTAGAAGAGCGAATTCCAGGTATTCTGTCTCCAGATTTTAATTCGATGTTTTCCAACCTCTCCGGTAGGTTGAAGGTTACGGAGGAAAACCGTCCGGAGATGATGGAGAAACGTATCCTTCTTTTTCAATTCGATTAAGTTTTCAATATCTTTCCTGATGATCTCCAAAGTTTCTATTACATTATAGTACTATCAAATATACAAAATCCAGCCTTCAGAAAATCCCGGCAAATTTGTTACTTTTACTATCCCGGCAGAATGGGATAAAACAGGAGATACCCTGTTTTATAACGGAATCCTACAAAACGATACGCTAAGATTTGAACAACCGGGCCGGATCATAAAATTGAAATAAAGAATGTTATAGACCAGAAGCTCATCGTAGCTGAAATTTTCTGTAACCAGCCATAATAGTTATGCCCAAAACAAAATCTCATTTCATACTAATATTATCCGCAATACTTTTTTTAGCGTGTAAAAAAGAGCATAACGAAGCAGACGATTACGAAATTTTATCAGCGGTTCTTAATTTTTCTTATGATAATGAATCGGACGAAGCAAATGGACTTTATTGGATTGACACGGCAAAGGAATACCATTCATTACTCGTATTGAACCATACAAACGTAATTGAATTTGACCTTGAGGTCATAGATAGCTACTTGACTTTTGGAAATTTTACGGAGTTTTCCATAAATGATTTTAAAAAGAAGCACAAGTGGGATTTAAAAAAGATTAAAGGCTTTGACCGCTATACGCTAGAGACTATGGCGGATCAAAATGTAAAAAGCCCTTATATTGGCATGGTTCAGATTTCGGCAATTAGTTATAATAAAAATTTGGATAGGGCAGTAGTTTACACCTCATTTCTATGTGCCGGAAACGGAGACTGCGGGGCAGGGATGATTTTTCATTTGAAAAAAGAAGAAAAGTGGATTGTTGAAGAAGCACGGGAATTATGGGTAGCATAAAAAGCCATGCCTTACAATCTATAATCCGTTGAGTTAGATTTTTATTCAGAAAATCTAAGTCAAAAATTAAATTAGGGCTACGACGAATAGTTTCCTGCGGAAATGTTTGTAACGTATCATAGCTAAACTGTTAAGGTTAATTTAAAAAATGAAAAATCTCTTAAAACAAATTTCGGAAAAGGCAATTGAATTAGCAGATTTTGAATTCACACCAGAACAGATAACGAATAAGTGGTTAGGAAATGAACCGGCTTTAGAAACTGAAATAAAACTAGCAGAAGAAAGACTTGGAATAAAATTTCCGGCAGACTTTAAACAGTTCCTTACCCTTACGAACGGGTTTTCTGCACCCAACAATATTGAACCGACTTTTGAATGTATTGATAAAATTGATTACCTGAAAAATATGGACAGCCATATTATCAAAGCATATAGCATTGATGGCATTGAATATGTTGGAAAACAACTTGAAAACAGTATTCTTATCGGAGGAATAAATGAAGAGCAATATTTTTTACTTATTCCGCCAAATTCAACTAGTAACCAATGGAAATACTGGAAATTTGCAAACTGGCACCCGGGAGAAGAAGAACATGAAGGATTGGAAAGCTATTTTAAGGAAGTACTGGGTTTTATGAATGAACAAATTGAATTGAAATAAAAAGTAACCGGAAAATCTGTTTATTCCCCGGAGTATTATTCCCTTTTATATACCAGGTAATACTTGTCACGGTCTGCTATGGTCATGGAGTCTTTGGAGAAAAACAGTACCTGCTTTTTTACAGGTTTTTGATAATAAAAACCATCAACGCTCGGCGTGACAATCCCGGCTTTTTTCAGATGAGGTAAAAATTTGTCATCCGGAGATATTCTTAATTCCAGGTTTATTTGCCTGGATTTTGTGTCGAAAAACCAAGTGCCCGATGAAGTTCTGTGCGGGTTCCAGCTTACATATTCTCCATTTTCCTTAAAGTCATAGCTGTCCCGGTTTACTTTTTCAACAGCATCTTTTCCGAATTTGGGAATAGGGATTTTGGTTTGTTTAATTCCATTTTCATCATGTAGTTCAACAAATATCCATGTACCGTATAAATCTGCGCCGGATATATCCTGTGCAGATAACATTTGAATAAAAAAAAGAGATATGGAAAATAAGGTTATTTTTTTCATCTTTCACGCATACCCATTAATATGAAGTTCCGAATAGGTCCCGGTATCCAGGTTTACTTTCAGACTGAAGTAGCAGTTTCCGCCATCAGCAACCATAAGAATATCCGATTTCCAACGCTTGTCGTTCCAATCGTTACAAAAGAAATTTATCCAAACTATTTTTTGTCCTTCCCGGTTTATTACCGGAACATATTGTCGTTTATACCCTTCTGTTTGCAGTTCAAACCCGGTTGCTGTCCTTGGGGGTTCCGGGTATTTGCGGTTATGGGCTTCCAGGGCCTTTATTTGCCGCTCGTTATTTTCGCGGATGGCCCGGAGGATTATTTTTTCCGTTGCACTGCGCTCTGTTTCGGATAGGGTGGAAGGTTGCACATCCTTAAATATCCAATGCCAGTCTTTTTTATAGTTCAGGATAACATAGGTAGAATCAGAGTCCTTAAACTCCATATTGGCCCTGTTCGTAGCTTTTGGCTGTTTATTACAGGCCATAAGCAGGAGGAGAGATGTTATTGTAAAAGATTTAAAAGGATGCATTAGACTTTATTACTTATTCCACGCTATCACCGGCGGTTAATTTCCGGCAAATTATCCAATTTTTGCCAAAGTTTAATACGTTATCTCATATTAAATCACCCAAACCATTTCCCAAACAGAACAATCAAAAATACAATCCCGGTAACTATGGCGGTCACTATACCGAACAGTTTCAGGATTTTCTTGCGGTCCCTAAAATCTCCTATAAGAAGGGACTCCGTATTAGCAACAATGCCGTTTTCTTTTAACACCCGGTCAACATGTTGCCTGTCGGAGGTGAGCAGGAAATACCGGATGCCGTTATCGGTAAACGATTGTTCATTAATATCTGTGTAGTATTTTATTCCGTTTTTCTGTAATTCGGATTCAAAGAGGATTTGGTCTTTCCGAAAGACATAAAGTTTATAGTGGTTGTTTACTTTTATGTCAAAGTTTGGTTTGGTCAAAGTGTTATTTTGATAGACGGGTTAATGCCTTTGTGAATTAAATGTGTAGTTTTACCCAATCCAGCTTAGTTATTCTAAACAGATTTTTATTCCGTTTTCTTCATTTGAAAGGTCAATCCGCTTTCATCTATATGAAATAATAAATTTTCATTATTCTTATTGATTAAAATTCCCATCGCAGTATATCCATCTTCCTGATTTCCGATTTTTATTAACTGTTTATCTTTTACAAATTTCCATTTGGTTCCGTTCAGGACTTCAGTCATCATCATTTTAAATAGTTCAGAACTATTAGTTGTGATTAATTCAAAGTCCCGATTCTCTTTGAAAATAAAAATTGACTTTTCAAATCCATCTATTAAAGGTTTAAATTCCGGATCGGAAGGTTTTTCAAGGATTTTAGCAACTTCCCATTTGCCAGTCAGTTCAGATTCATTAGTAATTTGTCCGAACGAGCTAATGCTAATTATTAGCATGAAAACTAAAATTATTGTTTTATTCATTGATTCTATTTAATGCTTTATAACAAAGAATATCACAATATATGCGATATCCTATTTTGATTTTATATATCTTATGATGTTGTTTAAACTTTTCCTTAAATTACGCAGAACTTTTTGAGTACACTTTGCGAGCAGGCCTTATGCCACTCCGTTTATCATTAAGCCGCTCAATTCTTTTCGGTCGAGATTCACGTTGATTTGCCAATAATAACTACATCCGTCGAATACGATAGCATAATCCGAATTATAGTCCAGTCTTAGGTCCGCGTATCCCCTTAGCCGGTCCATGAGATCATAACGGTCCCAATAGAAGTTGATATGAATAATTCGCTCTCCTTTATCATTGATGATCCCTACATACTGTCTGAAATAAGAATATAAGTTTCTATGAATAACAGGGCAATTTCCCCTTTGATTCATTTTATTCTTATTCCGTGTTTTAATCTGCGTATTTAAAATTTCTTCCGCAAGTTCGATATCTGCTTTATCTGGTGTCCATTGCATTGTTGAATCGACATCCCTTACATGGAAGTTGGCAAAAGGATAATTCGGATTAAAAATAGTGCCCCTGGAGTTTTTGTAATTTACTCCGATTCTGGCTTTGTCCACTTTAAACAATGTTGCTTGTGGTGTACAAGAGCATAAAAGGATCAAAAGAGTTATTATTTGAATACGGAGTTTCATTTAAATGCTACATATTATCCAAATATACACAATCCTTCCTTCAAACGATATCCGTTCACTCCCCAGGTTTCCCCTGTTATATATACTCTTGGAGCGAGTTTTTCATTTTTCAGATAGCAATTTCACAATGTTGAGCCTATATTCTTCATCCTTTTCATTCAATGCTACAGTTCCGTTTTTTAAGTCAGGATTTAAGAATATTTCTGCGTATAAATTCGGTTCATCATTTTCGTCAAAAAACAGTTTGAAATGGAATCTTCCGTTTTCCAAAATCCCCTTTTCTTTATTTAACGGAAAAACTGTAAAAGTCAGTTTTTCCTCAGTGAATTTTGTCTTTTTGGGTTGACCATAAAGTTTAGAAATCACCTCAATTAATTTGTCACTTTCTTTTCCGATGGAATGAATTTCAACTCCGTTTGCTACAAAACTTGTATTGTCAATTTCTTCATTTACGATTCCTGCCGGAATTCCGTCTACAATGTTGATTTTTAATCCTACAACCTGGTTTTCATATTTGGCTTTGCAGATCAAACCCCAAAATCCGTTATCCAATTTTTCTTTTTCCGTAATTGTGAAAATCAAATCTTGCCAGCCTTCTTCAGCATCTTGATTTGAGGTCAGTTCAACCAGGTTTTTATTTTGACTAAATCCGAAAACGCGACTTAAAAACCCCATTATTATTTGTCTTTTAGTGTTAATGGTCATCCGCAATTTTGAACTCCAAAATATGGTTAAGCCGCGGACTGGTTGCGTGGACTTTGTAATCTTGCGAATCGGTACTTGTGATTACCACGTGTATTTTTTGTCCTATCATATGGCTGACGTCTTCCGGATGATTCAGGATTTTTTCGTAGATCATGGTATATTCACAATCCGAAATCCATTTAATCGAAGAATAGACTTCAACTTTTGTTATAGGGTTTATTTCAATTTGGGAGGTATCTGTCCGAATAATCAAGTCCGGACGGTTTTCCAGAATATAATTAAACTTTCCGGTTTTAAATTCTGAACAGTTTTTTTCTTGTCCATTACAACTAAAGGTTAGGAGAATAGAGGCTAAATAAATCCAATTTTTCATAGCATGGATGTTATCAACTATGGTGTTTTTATCAAAATAGGATTGGTATTCCAATGTCCTTGGTCTTTATTCCGTTTTTCACAATTCTTTCCTTTAATTCCAGAAGAATCCGCCCGTCATTTTCCATTTGGCCTATGGTGAACTTTAGCTGTTTAATGTTCAGGTTTTCCAAATTGGTAAAATCTGCATTATTCATACCGTCAGGATATTCGTAAGTCCAGGTATATCCTTTCCACCTGTTCCCGAATCCGTTGTCTTCACTCTCGATAATGACCTCTTTCCCGAACGGAAGTACATAATCCTTGTATAGCACCTTGTTGTTTTTAAGGTCTATCCGAATCTCATTATAGGGTTGGAGTTTCCCGCTGCCTTTAAAGGAGATTAACGTGTCTTTTTTCAGTATTTCCAGGTTTTCACGACCTGTTGAAGTCAACCGGGCGTTTTGCATAAATCCCTGAAATTCGTCATATTCATCTTTAGATATACCCATATTCGAATGATAGGGCATAGGCTCTCCTGCAGGAACTGTTTTCATATATGTTACAAACCACTCGTAGTTTTCCCGGATGGCATGCTGAAATTTTGCGGTTAGTTCCACTTGTCTCGGACTTTGTTCAATACCGTCCATAATATCGGCAACAACAATAGTGTCTGTAAAATAACGGTTAATATCTGTTTTGACATTTCCTGTAAAGATTGCCAAAGCTTTTTCTTTTTGCGAATATCCGAAACCTGTACAAGATATGAACAGTACCAGGGAAGCAATTACTTTATACATTCTCCGGGACGGCATTTTAAATCATTTTTATTGTTCTGTTCTGAAAAGTTCTGATATCATAACCTTGTCAGAAACGTTCGATGTGCTTTTTTGTACATAAGAGTGCTCCTTGACTTCAAGAATTTCGGAAGTCACGATCATTTCTCTAAAAACAGGAAGATCGTCCGGGTTTTCCAATACGCGTGCCAGGGTTAATGTAAAGGTAAAATCGTTTACCCAGTGAACGTTAAGCTCAATCTTTAGCTTTAGTTTTTCCATAAATTCTACCTGTGTAGAATCATTTCTGGTGATAATGGCCGGCCCCGCATTTTTGTCTTCCATTTTAAATATTCCTGTTCTTACGTTGCTGCAATCCATGTTCTGTGCAGAAGTGTACCAGCAGAGCAAAAAGAAAACACTAAATACTAGATACTGAAACTTCATTTAATTACCACTTAAATATTCATATTTCATAATTTCATCCAGTTCATTATCAATGTTCTCGTCGAATTTCAAATTATATAGTACCCAATTGTCCCGGGCCTTATAATATTTAAAGATAAATCGCAACGGTTGCCTCTCATATTTAACCAGGTAGACGATTACTTTCAGACTTTCGCCCAGAGATCTCTCGGTTACTTTTTCATAACCGATATATTCGCCAAGGAGGTTGGCATATTCCCGGATCTGGAATTTGACTTTTTTGGTTCCGTCCTTGTTTTCTGCCATCCATTTGTTGGTGCCGAAAATAAAATCAAATGCGTCGTCAGTGTTTTTTTCGTACCTGGTAAAAAAATCGGAAGTTAACTTATCTGTGGAGTTTTGAGAGTAAACCACATAAACGGGCAATAAGGCAAGGACAACTGTTAATAAAGCAATTTTTCTCATAAGCTTGTTTTTGCGATCATCAGGTTTTAAAGATAGACCTTTTTCTGATTATATTATTTTATACTGCAAGCAAGAATGCCAGGAAAGCGAAGACAATAACCATATACCTGATTTCAAGCAGAGTCAGAAGGATGAGCAGTATCCGCAATTTTTTTACATCCCATTTAAACCGGTGATATCATCAATATAGGTTATAGCGGTAATGAAAATAACATACAGAAAGAAGTACAGATATGTAAGCTTGTTTTTTGGCGCATGCATTCCCTATACCGTGTTTAACCGGGCGATAGTCGGGGACTTTTAAAAAGTCAAAACATCGGCCCATTTTAAAAAACACATGGTCAGAAATGTAATTCCGGTAGCGGTGTATATGGTGCCCTGCCAGTAAAAAAGCCGTGTTCCCCATTGTTTCCACATCTTTTTACCATATTCCTTTTTAAAATGGCCCTGGGTGTGGACTACAAAAAAAACAACCATCCTCATATATTATGTAGTAAACAACACAATAACTAGCTTTTCTCGGGCCAGGCAAATCCTTCCCCTCCGGGTAAATACCTTTCCGTTTCCTGCACATAAAATGTATTTACGCCTTGGACGCCGAGCCCAAAATAGTAGACAAATTTATCTATATGCTTCTGGTATTCTCCAAACTCGCGATATTCCCTGTGCAAAGTCAGAAGCTCCTCCAGGTCTGCATCATGAATTCGTAACGCCTCTTTGCAAGCATCCTCCAGGGAAAGATTGTATTGCCGCTCAAGGACAAAAATCACATTAAAGACCTCCGTTCCCTTAGCCAGCTCTTTGGGCAAGGAATGAATGTCATTTTGCCAAATAATGATTCTAACCATCAAGCTTATCATACGCCGAACGACACAGTGGTCAACGATATGATCGGGCAAAACCAAGCCCGATTCAATTTCCCCTAAAACCAGGTATGGATGCATCAGTACAGCATATTCACGGATTGCTTTATAAACAGCAAAGGAAGGCGGTGGCTGATTGGTTACCTTATAAGAATGTTCCACTTCAATCCCATACCTAAAGGTCAGGTAGAAGTAATGGATGAAACGCTTCATCCACGTTTCAGGCATTATGGCACGAAACTCATCCCTGATGAGTGCCATATGTTGGTACATTGCATTTTCTTCCGGCAAAGGCAGGGCCCCATTTAAAATTTCCATACAACGAATGCGCTGCCGTTGCTTTTCCTCAAGCGATAAATCTTCCAGCTGGTCATCGAGCACAACATACTGGAGCATGAACCTGTTGCAGGGAATGGTTTGTTCGTAGGTTAAGTCAGGCCACATGCATGCCGTACACGCATGAAGCCGCATTCTTTTATACTTTTCTCTTTGCCATTCTTCCAGAAACGTATAATCGTAATCTATCCAATGGTCCATATCTTTTCCCATCTGCTCTACATGTGGATTAATTTTAATAGGCCAGGGATAATAGCCAAGGGGGAGATAATCTCTTGAGTTGAATTGTTCAGGAGTCATACAATAATTTTTACGGTTTAAGAATATAAGATTAGATATTTTTATACATCACGGTTTTTTTAGGGCCGCAAAATCACCCGTAAACATGGCAATTCCGTCTTTTGTACCAAGAGGCATAAATCCGCTCTTTTTCATCTTGGAAACATACGCATTTAAAGTGCCGTCCATCGGCACTCCCTTAAAGGTCATGTGGCCGGATGTAGCCGTATCCCCTTGAGCATAACCTGTTAGTACTGCCCAAACAAAACAAAGTGTAATTAAAATATGCTTCATAGTAAAGGATTCGGGTATGACATTTCTTTTTTTTAGAGAAATTACATCCGTAATTATAATTTATAATGTGCCACACCCAAAGAAATGAAATTTTTTTAAAGGCAAGATACGGATTACCGTAAACAGGTATAAATCATTAACCTTATGTTTGTCCCTGACAATACAAAATGCGCATCGGTATAATTTTATATAACATCTTGTATGTTACTCATATATTGTGATGCGTATACGTTTTGAAAAAAGTAAGAAATAGGTTATAGTATTTCGTATATTTATGAGTTACAAGCAAGCCTAAAAGACGACACCGTAAGAAATGAAAATTTGGCAATACATAGAAATTTTAAGACGACCTAACAAGAATTGGTTTTTCTCAAAGGACAACACGGAAGATAAGATTAATGCCTTAACTAAAATTGCCAATGACGGTTATCCAAGTCTTATTTACAGTTTGACGGAACTTTTAAAAGACAACAACAAAGAAATAAGAGAAACTACTTGCAAAACAATAACATACTTATTCAAGAAGCTTGACAGCAAAAAGGGATATTACGACACTCTCAAACATTGTAGCATATCAAAAAGCGACATTGACTTTTATGAAGCAAATTTTCCAAAGGAACAATATGTAGAGTTATTAGCAATTAGTTCTTTAAACGGAAATGGATACGTAAGAGAAAAAGCTGTAAAAAAGCTTTCACAAGTTGAAAATCCGAGAGCTATACAATTTTTAATCTATCGTTTAGCAGATTGGGTTTTGCCAGTTCGACAAGCTGCACTAAAAGGAATAGAGAACTATAAAACCACAGACTACATTGATAGCCTAATTGAAAATTTACCAATCTTTGAATGGCTTCAAAAAGTTGAGCGGACAGACCTTAGTGGTGTTTATCAAGAAATTATTGAGTTCATAGCTTCGACAAACAGAGATTATGTAATTGAAAATTTCAAAAAATATCCTGACAAACTAAGATTGCTTTTAGCTAAACATATTTCAAGTTCTTTAACCCAAAATTCAGCATATTTAAAGCTTTTACTAAACGACAAACATTTTTTAATTAGGAACTTGGCTATTGAGCATTTTGAAATGCTTGGAGAAAGAGAAATCGACCAATTGCTTAATGACAAGTCCGCAAAACTTCGACTACAAACACTATATTGTCTCAAAGATAAAAGTGAATTTAAGACAATCGTAAAGAGTTTTTTAGCGGATAATTCAGCGACAATCAGACATTTTGCAAGGTTCACGCTGAAACAATCCAATACTAACCTTGCTGTCTTTTACAATGACAACTTGCTGAAAAAAAATCAAGTAATTGGTTCTTTAAGCGGCCTTGCTGAAATCGAAGCAAGCCAATATTCAGAAACAGTTAAGCAGTATCTAAACGACAAGAAGATAAAAATTAGAAAGACTGCACTTTTGGCTTTAGCAAAACTTGATGAAGAAAGTACATACGAATTTGCTTTTGCAAATCTTGACAGTTCCTATGTTGGACTTAGAAACGTAATTATTGATTATTTATCACATATTCCGAGACAAGAAGTTTTATCTAAGGCGAGAGATATTTATAAAACAGGAAATTATGACCTAAAAAAATCAATGCTGAAACTCTTTAACAAAGTGGGTAGTTGGACAGCAATTCCAGATTTGATGATTGGAACGATTGATGAAAACGAAAATATAAGACAATTGGCATTGGGATATATACAAATTTGGAGGGCAAGAGCAGTAAGACTATTCTCAACACCAAAATAAGGAGAAATTGAAAGAGCAATACAGATTTTCAACTTCGTAAACGAAACACACGAAGACAAACAATATTTTAAAATAAACCCGGTAAATGGACTTGACTTTTACTTCAAATAAAAAAAGCCAGCTTGTAACAATGTATATAAAAAAATAGGCGAAATAGTAGTAAAATGAAAGTTTTTGGCTCATATCAAACTTTGTACTTAACCGAAAGTTCAGTGCTTCGAAATCGCCTACTTTTCATATACTAACCGTTCCTAATAATTTGAATAGACATCAATCTTGCATATTAATCATACTACTTATCATTGGATTTAATTCCAATGCACAATCTGATTTTATCGAAATTGACGAAAAAGTTTCGCAAATCGGATTTAGTCCCAAAGATGAACTTGCCGAAAACATTACATCGGAATTTAAAACAGATTTAGAAAAAGTACGAGCTTTATTTGTTTGGATTACTGACAATATCACTTATGACTTTGAACTATATGAAAGCGAAGAACTAAAAAGTGAATTTTATACTTCGGAGGGCAACGTCATTGACAAAACTTTAGAAAGAAAAAAAGCAATTTGTAGTGGTTATTCTCTTCTTTTCAAAAAACTATGTGATGACATCGGAATTGAATGCAAAGTTATAAATGGCTACTCAAAACAATGGTTAGATAGTTTTGTATCAAAAAATGTAACAGACCACGCTTGGAATGCTTTTAAAATTAATGGGGAATGGTTTTTAATAGACGCTACTTGGGCAAGTAAAAATGAAAATAATCCTACAAGAGATGATTTTTGGTTTATGACCAATCCAGAATCCTTTATCTATTCTCATTATCCCGAGTATAAAGAATGGACTTTACTCGAAAATGGACTGACTAAAGAAGAGTTTGACCAACTGCCGACTATAACTGACCAAAGTTTTTTTGAGGATGAGATTAAACTTTTATCACCTAAAGAAAAAACAATCGAAGTAGAAAAAGATAGAATTGTAAAAATCGAATTACAAACCAAAAACCCTGAGCGCTGGATTTTATTACGTGGTTATCCTTGGGAAACCTATGCTTCAAAAAACAATTTGGAATTTCCGAGTGACGAAGAGTATGCAAAACTTTCCGCTGAAGAAATGAATAAGTATAATCTAGTTATTCCAAGTGTTGAAATAACAAAAAAAGAAATTTTAGACAATAAGATAATTATAGAAGCTAAATTGACTTCTGAAAATATAAAAGAATTTGACATAGTTGTGGAAGGAAATCCGATAGCTACGATTAAAGTTAATTTGAAATAAAAACTATTGGCAATAACTAAGCGTTCGTGTGGCCGGTTGTACGACGCATAAATATACACAATCCCTCTTTTCCGCGCTATGCATTCACTTATATGCCCCGGGTAGGGCATGGCAAATGCCAAAATAAAATTCCTGTCCGGATACCAGAAAGGAAGTGAATAAAACTGCGGATAGTAGATTTTTTATGGATATTTTTTCCATATTGTGCTCAAACGGGAGCTATTCGGTTTGTATTTGTTAAATTAGTTTGTTTAAACCACGCAACTAATCTCATACAAAACCGCTGGCAACAATATAAAGGTCCTGTTTAATATAAATCAATGAGCATAAATTAGAATATATGATTTTAAAAAGCAAAATCCTTTCAGTATTTATTTTAATTACTTTTTTAAGTATTAAAAGTTCTTTTTCACAAGAAAAATTTAAATATAATGTTGACTTAAACTTTCATATTGATAAGGTTGAAAAATGGTCTAAAATTTATACTGGAAGTGGGCATTATTATACAAAAAAAGGATTTAAATACTTTATGGTCTACCTGACTTTTGAAAACACCTCAGATAAAAAACAATTAATTGATTTCAATAATTTCTATCTTATAGACATAAACAATAAAATTAAATATAATGTTGACCTAGCTTTAGCTGCTGGAACAATAACTTGGATATATAGAAAAAACAAGAAAAAATTGAAAGCAAAACAAACAAAAAAAGTCAAATTAGCGATTACTTGTCCTGAAGACTTAAATCCAAATTTTTTGATGCTAGAAAATGATGAAATTTTTCCAATTGACCCTAAGTTAATTTCTAAAGATTAATTAGTTTAATAATAAAAATACTATAGCCAACAGCTAAGGCTTCGTTGCGTTTGCAGGACGAACAATGAAGCC
>NZ_JBRKIS010000066.1:0-141144 GCF_052983315.1 Sinomicrobium endophyticum | reverse complement strand
AGGTTGCTTCCGATGTCCTACCCAACTACTTCAGCGGCAAACCGGGTTACGTTGACCGCTAACGGGTTTGCTTCCGATGTCATACCCAACTACTTTAGCGGCAAACCGGGTTACGTTGACCGCTAACCGGGTTGCTTTTGATGTCATACCCAACTGCTTTGACGGTAAACCGGGTTACGTTGACCGCTCAGGGGAATGAGTTTACGGTGCCATGAACCTCTTTAGCCGTAAAAGGAAAAGGGGATGAATGCGTAAGCAATTGGGTTAGCGGTCAACCTGGTTGCTTACGAATGCATACGCAAATACAAAAGCGGCGAACTTAATTAAGTTCGCCGCTAACCGGGTTGCTTTAGCCGCTAACCCAACCCGGTTCCGTGTATACGCATTCCCTTAAATGGGGCTATCCGGGCTTGTTTGGAAACAAAAATCTACACGGTTCTTAAAACCGGAAGTGCTTCCGGAGCACTCGGGAAGGGACTATAAAGACCATAATCGCTATGGCGATCAACCACCGGCTGGCGCCGCGGGTGCCGGTACGTTCTACCCCCTTGGCCTCGTGCTGCTGTACTTCGCGGATATAGCTGCTGTCGCGCAGCTTGCGTTTTTCCTGCCGGGTATGGCTGTAGTGTTGGTTTTGCAACGCATCGTAAGCCACCTTACGCCGATTGCAGATCACCACCTTTCGGCCTCTCTGCCGAAACCCTAACCGGGTTTCCACTGTCCTTGTTTAAGCCCGGCGGAAACGAGGGCTGTCGTATAATGCGTTTACTTCGATATCCCGATAATCCCGATAATATCGGGATCGGGATCAGCACAGGTGTAACGCGCGTGAAAAAGTATTCAAACAAATGAACCTTAACTTAATACAACGCCCTTCGGCAAACTAGGATATCATATTTCGACATAGGGCATCGGGGGAATTAAACTCGTCTAATGGAGTAAATTCGTATCTTTGATTAAAAAGTGAATAGTATGGATTTGCAAACCAGGAAAATAGAGTTTGTCCAAGAGTTTTTAAAACTCCAAAGTGAGGAAGCTATCGCCCGGCTCGAAAAATTACTAAAAAAAGAGCGAAAAGCAGCCGTTCACAAAGACTTCAAACCAATGACAAAGGAAGAATTAAACCAAAGGATAGATCAATCGGAATCTGACTTTAATAATAATAGGTTTAAACGAGCTTCTGAACTACTCTCCAAATATAAATAATGGAATTCGAAGTTATCTGGTCTGAATTTGCCGAGAGGCAACTCGACGATATTTTTGAATATTATAGTGAAAATGCCAGCGCAAGAGTTGCCAAAAAATTGGTCATTGGCCTTATAAATGAACCTCAAAAATTAATCCACAATCCATCTTCCGGACAAGCAGAACCACTGCTACAGGAGCGTAAAGAACCTTATCGTTATTTAGGGCCTGTTAACACTACACACTCAAAGCGGCTTTTTGGCCTATTTTCTGCCTCTCTTCGTTATTTTTTCCTTATTTGGCAGCGCCAAACTCGTCAAACATGCCTCGATAGACAAAAAATATACTCAAAAATCCATCTTTTCTGGTAGTGTTAACAGGCCCTAGTACATAAAAGTTATAAAATCATCTATTCGGTAGACCAGAAAAACGGGTTTATCAAAGTCGCCGATGTTTTTGACACCCGTCAAAAAGATCAAAATAGATTCCCAGGAATAAAGCTTCCCATGCCTGCTCCAGGAAGTATTTAAGACCCTGCGAGTACCCCTCGCACTGCTCCTCGTTTTGTAAGACTGCGGAGGTGATAAAAGTGGAGCCGGTTGAAATAACCGGACAGGTTCGAAACCATGGTATCTCCAACACAGGTAAACAAGGCCCTTATATATGGAGGCACAGAAAATCAGACCCGGACATCCTACCATGTCCCGGGCTGGAAAAATATCTCCGGGCAAAAAGATTAAACCGGGAATTTTAGAACATGACAAAAATAGAATTTCAGCAATTCCTAGATTGTCTCTTTCTCGTAGCCTTTTTACGACTCCCTCCCAAAACCCACAACTCCAAAACTAACAACTAAAAGAGGGATAGACTACTTTACAGAACGGTTCGTTTTAACAAGTCCTTACGGCCCCGGATTTCACCCCCGGTACTTTTTCACATACCACGCTACTGTCTTCCGGATACCGCTTTCGAAATTCTCTTCGGCTTTCCAGCCCAGCTTATTTTCTATTTTGGCCGCATCTATAGCATAACGCCTGTCATGGCCGGCGCGGTCTTCCACATAGGTGACCTGGTCCTTATAAGAACCGGATGTTCCGGGACATACTTCATCCAGGATATCACAGACGGTACGGGCTATATAATTGTTGTCCTTTTCGTTTTTCCCACCGATATTATATACTTCCCCGGCATCGCCTTTATGGAAAGCCAGGTCGATCCCCAGGCAATGGTCTTTTACGTAAAGCCAGTCTCGCACATTACCCCCGTCACCATAAATCGGGATAGGTGCTCCCGTCAGCGCTTTCCGGATTATGGTAGGTATCAGTTTTTCATCGTGCTGTTTTGGGCCGTAATTATTGGAACAATTGGTAATAACGGTATTCATACCATAGGTATGATGATAGCTACGCACAATCATATCGGACGACGCCTTACTCGCAGAATACGGCGAATTGGGGGCATAAGGGGTTTTTTCGGTAAAAAGCCCTGTTTCCCCCAGGGTGCCGTAGACCTCATCAGTTGAAATATGGTGAAAACGGCAGTCCGCATAGCCCGGCTTACAGGAAAAAGGCCGCTGCATCCAGTACCTGTAGGCTATATCGATAAGGGTAAAGGTTCCCTTAACATTGGTTTCGATAAATACTCCCGGGTTGCTGATGGAATTATCCACATGCGATTCCGCCGCGAAATGGATAACCCCACTGATATCGAAACGATAAAAGATGGTCTCCACCAGGTCCCTGTCGCACACATCGCCTTTTACAAAGGTATAACGAGGGTTATTATCCAGTTCCGCCAGATTTTCCTCTTCCCCGGCATAGGTGATGACATCCAGATTGATCACATGATAATCCGGGTATTTTTCCAGAAAATAAGGAATGAAATTAGATCCTATAAATCCCAATCCCCCTGTAACCAGTATTTTCTTTTTTTCGGACATATTTGTTGTTTGTTTTTTGTTGTGTGCCCTCCGTCCCGGATCCCAGCCCTAAAGGGTGGGACGGAGGGAAATCAACATATCTACATATTAACTTCATTCATTCCCCTTGACCAAGACTTCTCCGAAATTCCGCTCCCTTTAGGGTTGGGGTAACGGAATTTCAAGCTCGTATCGTCTGCCCCCTCCGTCCTGAACCCCGGCCCTAAAGGGTGGGACGGCGGGATATCAATATATCTACAACTAGCTTCACTTATTTCCTTCGATAAAAATATTCTCCGAAATTCCGCTCCCTTTAGGGTCGGGGTAACGGAATTTCAAACCTCAAGCACTCTCTATTCCTTCATTCGGTATTAAGATTATATATCATTTCTCTAATCTCCTGCATTACCATATCCATATTATTTAAAACCTGATCGTTTGTAAATCTAATAACTTTTATTTCCTGAAATGTAAGTAACTCCTCCCTTTCCAAATCCAGTTTCTTCTGTTCCGGGCTGTTATGATATTCACCATCCAACTCAATAATCAGGTTTAGTTTGTGACAATAAAAATCGGCAATAAATTTATGTATGGGGTGTTGTCTCCGAAACTTATATCCATCCAATTTATTTCCTTTTAATTCTTCCCATAACAATTTTTCAGCTTCGGTCATGCTCTCTCTTAAGACTTTAGCTCTCGCAAAAATCTGAGCAAAGGCACCTTTCCACATGCTTTCATCGTGATATGGGTGTTTTTTGTTCATTTCCTGTTCAAACCATAAAATCTGTTTATAGTAACCTGGGCGCCCTCCGTCCTGAACCCCGGCCCTAAAGGGTGGGACGGAGGAAAATCAACATATCTACAACTAGCTGCACTCATTTCCCTAGACAAAACCTTCTCCGAAATTACGCTCCCTTTAGGGCCGGGGTAACGGAATTTCAAGCTCACCCCATCCCCTTCAAACACCCTCTCAAACTATCCCTCCAATACGGAATATCCATTTTAAAATCTCTTTTAAAGGCCTGTTTGCTCAACACGGAAAATTGTGGCCTTTTGGCTTTGGTAGGATATTCGGAGGAGGGGACGGGTATTACTTGGCAGGGTAATTTACCGTATTCCATAATGGCCTTTGCAAAGTCATACCAGGAGCATACGCCTTCATTGGTATAGTGATAGGTCTTTACGTTCTCATTGTCCAGCCCGGGAAGTATTTCCAGGACGGCGGCAGCGAGGTCGGCAGCGTGGGTGGGGGTTCCAACCTGGTCGTCTACTACCTTTATGGTTTGTTTTTCCTTTCCTAATTTCAGCATGGTCCTGACGAAATTATTTCCCCGGGATGCGTATACCCATGAGGTACGGATGATTACCGACCGGGGTGGATTTATCTTTCGCATCGCTTCTTCGCCCTCCCATTTGGTTTTGCCGTAGATACCCAGCGGGGCTACGGGATCTTCTTCAAGATACGGGCTGTTCTTTTGTCCGTCAAAAACATAGTCCGTGGAAAGATGTACCATCTTCAGGTTCTTTTCTTTACATACTGCTGCCAGTATTTCCACCGCCTTGCTGTTCACCAGTGCAGTCGGTTCCGGATTGTCTTCCGCATCGTCTACGGCGGTAAAGGCAGCACAGTTAATTATGGCTTCTACCGGGTGTTTTTCCAGGAACTGCCGTACGTTTCCGGCATGGGTAATATCCAGCGCATCCCGGTGGGCAAAGAGAAAATTTTCTTTTCGGGAGGCGGACAGTTTTTTTATTTCGGAACCGACCTGCCCGGATGCTCCCGTAACCAGTATTTTACCCATTTCGTTCGGTTTTAAGTTCAAAATACTCGGCTTCGGCAAACAGGGGCTGGTCCTGGTCTTTGGCGGACAGTTTTAACCGGTTTTCGGGCAACTGCCAGTCTATGCCAAGGGCGGGATCATTATAGCGTATGCCTCTCTCGCTTTCCGGGTGATAGTAGGCATCTGTTTTATAAGAGAAAACCGCTGTTTCGCTCAATACTACAAAACCATGTGCAAATCCCCTGGGGATAAACAACTGTTTTTTATTTTCCCCGGAAAGCTCTACGGCTACCCATTTCCCGAAGGTGGGCGATCCTTTCCGTATGTCGAGCGACACATCCAGCACCCGGCCTTCGATGACCCGCACCAGTTTTGCCTGTGCATGAGGGGGCAACTGGTAATGCAGGCCGCGGAGTACTCCTTGTGAGGACCTGGATTCGTTATCCTGGCAAAAATCCGGTTTTTGACCCAGGAATGCCTCAAACCGGTCCTGCCGGAAACTTTCCATAAAATATCCCCGGTGGTCTCCATGTATTTCCGGTTCGCATATAATGACGTCCGGTATTTCGGTTCGGGTAAAGTTCATATATTCTTTTTTATTCTTTATGTCCGGATCCTGTATTTCAGGAATCTTTGACTGTTTATATTTTGTTGGGCATGAATACACAAATTGTTTATTCGCCCTGTGTTGGGATGGACTATGGCTCAAACAGGGATTGTTATGTCATTTACCCCAAATGTTTTTCTATATACAAAGATCACCTCTTTTTAGTATTTGACAAAATTCGATACCTCCTCTCCCGAAAGCCTGCCTGGCCGGCCAGGCAGGCTTTCGGGATTGTTATCCCAGCCATTTCGACTGGGTCCAATGCATCGCCTAAAGGGCAATGTCATTTAATTAAGCCAATTTGTTCGTTTTTTGGCCTTTTTTAAAGCTCCCCGCTTCAGATGAAGAGGGGTGGACCGCTTTGCGGGACGGGGAGTTTGACAAGTCCAGGCTTTCGCGTGTTTGCCTTAACGTTTGGGAGTATCCCTATGGCCGGGGATTTCAAAACCCTCCCCCCGTAGCTGCGCTCGGGTACCTCCCTTCATCACAAGGGAGGAGCTTTTTTGGTTTTTTCTCCTTTCTTTACCCCATTATAACTCCACAGAGCTCCCCGCTTCATCCCGATAATTATCGGGAGAAGAGGGGTGGACCGCTTTACGGGACGGGGAGTTTGACAAGCCCAGGCTTTGGCCTATTTGCCTTAACGTTTGGGGTTATCCCTATGGCCCGGGATTTCAAACCCTCCCCCCATTGCTACGCTCGGGTACCTCCCTTCATCTGAAGGGAGGAGCCTCTTGATTTTTCTATTATCAATACTATTTTTCTATTCTTTTAAATATTCTTTGATTTCCCATAACACAAACTCAAGGTTTTCAAAGACCATTTTATTTTCAAAACGAAGTACGGTATATCCCTTTTTATTCAATTCTTCTGTTCGGATAAAATCATATTCCTCCGCTTGCGGGTTGTTATGAACTTTTCCATCCAGCTCTATTATAAGATGTGCTTTAGCACAATAAAAATCTACTATATAATTAGCTATGCTATGCTGACGTGTAAAACGATATCCATTAACCTTCCTCGCTTTTATATGTTCCCATAGGAATGCCTCGGCAGGAGTCATATTTTTACGCAGTTCACTTCGGTATTCCCGGAGTTCTTTAAGATTATGAATTTGTGTCTTTTTCATGTATCTCATTTCCTATGGCACTTGTTTCCCAATAATAAACCCTGCCAGGGTTTTCTCTTGTGATGAAGACAAACCCAGGCTTTAGCGTATTTGCCTTAACGTTTGGGAGTATCCCTATGGCCTGGGATTTCAAAACCCTCCCCCCGTAGCTGTGCTCGGGTACCTCCCTTCATCACAAGGGAGGAGCCTTTTTGGTTTTTTCTCCTTTTTTTACCCCATTATAACTCAATAGAGGCTCCCCGCTTCATCCCGATAATTATCGGGAGAAGAGGGGTGGACCGCTTTGCGGGACGGGGAGCTTGACAAGCCCAGGCTTTGGCCTGTTTGCCTTAACGTTTGGGAGTATCCCTATGGCTTGGGATTTCAAAACCCTCCCCCCGTAGCTGCGCTCGGGTACCTCCCTTCATCACAAGGGAGGAGCTTTTTTTATATGCTTTTTCCAGCATCCTGCCTAAATAGCCGAATAACTCCCACTCCAAAACTCACAACTAAAAGAATGGTACTCAGTTTACGGAAGGAACTTATTTGCTGTTAACTCAAAATTAACTACACGTTTAACCCTGCATTTTTACCGCTCTCCACCCCTATTCGCTTTTCGCAACAGATACTGTCCGTACGCGCTTTTGTGCATGGGTTCTGCCAGGGCGAGCAGCTGCTCCTTGTTTATATATTTGCGGTCAAATGCTATTTCTTCGAGACAGGCCACTTTAAGTCCCTGTCGTTTTTCTATGGTCTGGATAAAATTGGAGGCTTCCATCATGGATTCGTGGGTGCCCGTATCCAGCCAGGCAAATCCCCGCCCCATGAGTTCTACTTTTAAATCGCCACGGCGTAAGTATTCCTGGTTTACGGAAGTTATTTCCAGTTCTCCCCTGCCACTGGGCTTTACCTGTGCTGCAATATCCACTACGGAATTCGGATAGAAGTAAAGCCCGGTAACGGCATAATTACTTTTAGGGGCCTTTGGTTTTTCTTCGATACTGAGGGCATTGCCTTCCGTATCGAAATCTATGACCCCATACCGCTCCGGGTCCTGTACATAGTAGCCGAATACGGTGGCTTTGTTATCTTCCTCCACATTCCGCACCGATCTTTGTAAGAGATCGGTGAGACCGTGACCGTAAAATATATTATCGCCCAGGACCAGGCATACGTTATCGTCTCCTATAAATTCCCGGCCTATAATAAAAGACTGGGCCAATCCGTCCGGACTGGGTTGCTCCGCATAGTGCAGGTTAATCCCCAGTTCCGACCCGTCACCCAATAACTTTTGGAAATTGCCGAGGTCTTCCGGGGTGGATATGAGAAGTATTTCCCGTATCCCGGCCAGCATAAGCACGGAAACGGGATAATAGACCATGGGTTTGTCATAGATAGCAAGCAACTGCTTGGAAACACCTTTGGTTACCGGGTATAAACGGGTACCGGAACCCCCGGCAAGGACTATTCCTTTCATACTACTCCTTTTTGTTGTCATTTCATTGATCCTATAAATGTATAAATATATAATGAACCCGTGTAATTTTTTTGGGAAGGAGAGGGGAGCCGGTGGCTTCGATACACCCCGGTGGAGCCGGGGCACTCAGCCACCTTTGCTCGGGCTATATACGGAGATTAGGTTATCGGGAATAAGTAAAAGACTCTGTTTCCACTGTCCCGATAATCCCGATGTATATTGAAACCATGGGAGAAGAGGGACGGACTGCTTGCAGGACGGGGAGTTTTGACACGCCCAGGCTTTGGCGTATATACCCTAACATTTGCGCTTATCATACGGTCCGAGATATCAAACCCTCCGTCTCATCATAGATGAGCCACCTCCCTTCATCTGAAGGGAGGAGCCTTCTTGTATACCTTTTATAACATTCTCCCTAAATAACCGAGTAACTCATTAACCAAATAACTCAATCCACTTATTAACCTGTTAACCCGAAACATAACTTTCCAAAGACCAAAGAAATCCATAATCAGGAAATACACGAATCGTTATAACATACTATTACATCCGTGTATCCGTGGCTAAAAATTTACAGAATGACATTCCATAAAAAAAGCCGTTTTCCATAGAAAACAGCTTTTTATTTATGACTATATGTTTATTTACTGCACAAGAAACCAGTTATTCAGCAGGTTTTCCCTGTTGTATTTCATTTCTTCTTTTGTGGTGTAATCTATGACCTTAAAGCCGGCATGTTCGCAGATGGCCTGTCCGGCTGCGGTATCCCATTCCATCGTTGGGGCAAAACGCGGGTAACAATCGGCTTCTCCTTCGGCTACCATGCAAAGTTTGAGGGAACTGCCTTTGGAAATGGTTTCTACCTCCCCGTATTTTTCTTTTAATGCATCGATAAAATCTTTGGTTTCCGGGGAAAGGTGAGATCTGCTGGCGACAACGGTATATGCCTTCTTATTTCTTTTAGCGGGAAGTTTAACGGCATCGGATATCTGTTTTTTCCATGTACCGTTTTCCAGGCTTATATCTTCACATTTAAACGAACCGATTTTCTTTCCGGAAAAGTAAAGTGCCCGGGATGCCGGCACGTAAATTACTCCCAGTACCGGTGCCTGTTGGTGAATAAGGGCTATATTAACGGTGAATTCCCCGTTCTTTTTAATGAATTCCCTGGTACCGTCTATAGGGTCTACTATCCACAGTTTTTCCCATTTTTTTCTTTCTTCGTACGGAAGCTGTCTGCCTTCTTCGGAAAGTACGGGAATACCTGTTTTATCAAGGTATTCCATTATAATATGATGTGCGGACACATCTGCAGTGGTAAGCGGGGAATTATCGGATTTATAATCCACATCAAAATCCCCGCTATCGTATATTTCCATTATTTTTTCTCCGGCATCCAGGCTTGCTTTTATGGCTACCTCCAGGAGTTGGTCTGGCTTCATATTAAACGATCATTCCTGCCGCTACGGTTTCGTTGGTACTTTCGTCTACCAATATCAGGCTTCCCGTAGTGCGGTTTTGTTGATAGGAATCGAACATGAGGGGTTGGGTAGTGCGTATTTTCACCTTTAAAATATCGTTCATACCGATCTCTTTGTCTTCCAGGTTCCTGTCAAACGTATTAATGTCCACCTTATAAAGTACTTCCTTGATCATTGCCTTTTGCTCGTTGGACGTATGCCTTATGGTGTATTTGGCCCTGGGACGGGCGGGACGAGCTTGTAACCAGCACAGCATAACATCGAGATCCTGGGATGCTTCGGGCTGATTATTGGTCCGCACGATCATGTCGCCACGGCTGATGTCGATATCATCTTCCAGGGTAATAGACACGGACATAGGCGCAAAGGCTTCTTCCTGTTCGCCATCGAACGTATCTATGGATTTAATGCGTGAAGTAAAACCCGAGGGAAGTACGGTAACTTCATCTCCCCTGTAGAAAATACCACTTGCTATCCGTCCGGCATAACCGCGATAGTCCCGGAATTCCCCACTTTGCGGACGCAGTACGGTCTGCACGGGGAAACGGGCATCTACCTTATTGGTATCGCTGCTGATATGCATGTTTTCCAGTGTATACAGCAGGGTTGCTCCTTCATACCAGGGCATATTCTCCGAGCGGTTCACCACATTATCGCCCAGCAAGGCACTGATAGGCCGGAAACGAATGTCTTTTACCAGCAGCTTGGAAGAGAATTCCTCGAACTGGCCAACGATGTCGTTAAACACTTCTTCGGAATAATCTACCAGGTCCATTTTATTTATACATACTATAATATGTGGTATTTGGAGAAGCGACGCGATGAACGCATGTCTCCTGGTTTGCTCAATGACTCCATGACGCGCGTCCACCAGGATAATGGCCGCATTGGCCGTAGAGGCACCGGTAACCATATTCCGGGTATACTGAATGTGCCCGGGGGTATCGGCAATGATAAATTTTCTTTTCGGGGTGGTGAAATAGCGATACGCCACATCGATAGTAATACCTTGTTCCCTCTCGTCCCGAAGGCCGTCGGTAAACAAAGCGAGGTCTACCCCTATATGTCCTTTTTTCTTACTGGTCGCTTCCACCGCTTCCAGTTGATCCTCAAAAATAGATTTGGAGTCGTATAACAGACGGCCTATCAACGTACTTTTTCCGTCATCCACACTACCGGCCGTGGTAAATCGCAATAATTGACTATTATCTAGTTGCATGTTTTCTTTCTTTCTTTAATCCTTAGTATGTTAGAAATATCCCTGGCGTTTCCTGTCTTCCATGGCAGTTTCCGAACGCTTGTCGTCGGAACGGTTACCGCGCTCCGTCTGCCTCATAGCCGAAACTTCTTCGGCAATTTTCTCTACGGTATCCGCTTCGGACTCTATTCCTCCCGTAATGGTGATATCTCCCAGTGTACGGAAACGTATTTTTTTCTTTATTACCTCTTCGTGTTCTTCCAGTTTCAGGAATTCGGAATTGGGTATCCAGGAATTATTGCGCCACACGACTTCTCTTTCATGGGCAAAATAGAGGGAAGGAATTTGTATATTCTCTCTCTTTATATAGTTCCACACGTCCATTTCCGTCCAGTTGCTTATGGGGAATGCCCGGAAGTGCTCTCCTTCAAAATGTTTGCCGTTGAAGATATTCCACAACTCCGGACGCTGGTTTTTAGGGTCCCATTGTCCGAAATCGTCCCGGTGCGAAAAGAAACGTTCTTTGGCCCTGGCTTTTTCTTCGTCCCGGCGCCCTCCTCCTATGGCACAGTCTACCTTATTTTCTTCTATAGCGTCCAGCAAAGTGGTGATCTGAAGGGCATTACGCGTAGCGTTCTTTCCTCTTTCTTCCGCTACACGTCCGTTATCTATGGATTCCTGTACCGAACCTACAATAAGCCTTACCCCCAGGCTTTCTATTAACCTGTCCCGGAATTCTATGGTCTCCGGAAAATTATGCCCGGTATCTACATGCATCAGCGCAAAAGGTATTTTGGCAGGATAAAACGCTTTATGTGCCAAATGGGTTACTACGATGGAATCTTTACCTCCCGAGAAAAGAATAACGGGATTCTGGAACTGCGCCCATACCTCACGCAATACATATATGGCTTCCGATTCGAGTTCATCGAGGTAATTAAGATAATATTTACTCATGGTTTCTACGCTTAACTCTAATTCCTTTTCCAACATCTTTTTAACTTTTACCGGTACGACTTAATAGTCTACAAAATTACTAGACTTTTGTTATAATCAAACACCTGGAACGTTTTTTTTTCGTTATTTAGAGTAAATCCAAGATTTGTCCGGTAAAAAACCCCTTCCGAAAAAAACATTAATACACTGTAAATCAAAACATAAGACGGAAACAAGGAAGGTTTGAAACATCATTAAATAATTGTATTGCAGTACCTTAAATCGTAGATATTCCAAAAAAACAGAGCCCGGATCATGCACATACAACGGAACACTATAGAAACAAGTTAACCGTACCTGGCCATTCTTTTTAAACTAAGCTCCCAAAAAACGGCTTAGTATATGACAAAATTAGATTTTGGCACTATTTGTCGGAAAATCAGTTTTACCCCAACCCTAAAGCCTGCCTGCCGACCAGGCAGGGGAACCTGATTTTCCTCAATTTCTCCCTTTAGGGCTGGGCTCAAAAATTGAGGAAAATCCCGCGGAATTGAATTTTGTCATATACTAAAAAAAGGGATAAAAGGTTATTACGTTTATTCCAGGTAATGCATATAATTTTCAGAAGTTATAATATCTATAGGTAAGAGTTTATTATCCGGGATTTTCTTGTCAAAGGCAAAGTATTCGGACAGGTAACTGACACCGAGGTAGGCCTGTTGCTTCGGGTTTTGATGTATGAGGAAATCAATACTGCCGGAGCTAAGGCATTCGATATTCTTATCTATAAGGTCATAGCCCACAACGGGAATGGAAGGCTGTGCCTGCTGAAGCGCTTCGGCGAGAAGGTACGCCTTGGAAGTGGTGACGAATATTCCGGATATCTCCGGATTGTCTTTCAGAAAATCTTTAACGGACTTCCGTACGTTCTTTATGTCTTTATGCGGAACTTTGTGTGTAATTATTTCGTGTCCCTGTTTAAGGCCTTCGAAGTAATCGCGGAACCCTTTTTCCTTTTCCTGCATGTGGATGGCATTTTTATAGGCTTCGTCCATATGCACCACAGCCGCCTGTCTTTTACCGGCCAGCAGGGTGTACATGAGTTTTCCGGCCACCCTTCCGCTCTGGTGCAGGTCCTGGCCTATAAAACTCCTGGCATTATCGGCGCTGAGGTAACTGTTGAACGTAGCCAGGGCAATGCTGTTCTTTTTGCAACTCTCTACAAAAGTGAGCGCCTCCTTATAGAACAGGGGGACAAACACCACGCCGTCGGGTTTGTTTTTCAGCACTTCTTTGCTTTTGGATATAAAGCTTTTTGTAGCGGTGGGATCAAACAGAAAGGTTTCGATCATCACACCAAAAGCCTGGAATTCGACAGCCGCCGTTTCTATTCCTTCTACACAAGGAGCCCAATAGGCGTCCTTTTCCGGGTCCGGTATCAATACCAAAAGCCTGTACGTCTTGTTCTTTTTCAGGTTTCGGGCGACTAGATTAGGCTGATAATCAATATCTTTAAGTATCTTAGTGATCTTCTCATGAGCCTTTTTGGATACCTTGCCCCTCTTGTGGATAACCCTGTCCACAGTACCTTTAGAAACCCCGGCCATGAAGGCTATATCCGCGATGGTGTACTTTTTCCTCAGCATTGCTTTTATTTAACATTCAAATATATAAAAATAATTAATTCTTTTTATACATTTGTGTTCGAACACACAATTTGTATATTTGTTCTTCCCTAAAAAGGGATTTTATATTTTAGCTTTTAGTACGTGACAAAAAGCGTTTTTGTAAAATTTTGACAGGAAAATCAGTTTGACCTCTCCCGATAGTTATCGGGATCGGGAGAGGAATTATCGAAATTCAATTTTTGTAATGCACTAAAAATTTTAGCCATATCGGAACGTATTAACAGACACAAACAGTGCTTTTTAGTTTCGATGAGATAACCTGAATTACATGACCCACTTAAAAAAAACAGAAGAAATACTTTCTATAGCCCCCGGCCGGGTGTGCCTTTTCGGAGATCACCAGGACTATCTCGGACTTCCTGTAATTGCCTGTGCTATTAACCGGTTTGTTACGCTTAAAGCTACGGAAAACGATAAAAAACGGTTTAACCTGCTGCTACCGGACCTCAACGACCAAAGGAGTATTGCCCTGGATGTTTCCGCGGATGAACTCACTTACCGGGATTACCTGGTATCTTCCCTGAAAGTGCTGCACCGCTATGGCTGCAGGCCGGATACGGGATATGATATAGAGATCAGGGGCGAAGTACCGATGAACGCGGGGATATCCAGTTCGACCGCTGTGGTGGTTGCCTGGGTGAATTTCCTGGCCACCACTTTTGGCACGGAAGAGGAAATAACCCCTGCCCTGCTTTCGCAGATCGCTTATGAAGCGGAAGTACTGGAGCACGGTGAACCGGGCGGGAAGATGGACCAGTATAGCATAGGTGTGGGAAATATCGTTTATATAGACACCGGGGACGATTTTTCCTGCCAGATCATAGGCGACACCCTGGACGGGCTCATTGTAGCGGAATCCGGTATCCCAAAAGAAACCATAGGAACACTGAGCAGGCTGAAAAATAACGCTTTGGAGGCTGTAGCCCATATAAAGAACAAGCGTGAAAATTTTGTGCTGGAGGACACCGTTCCGGAAGAAATTCCGCAATACCTGGACATGCTTCCGGAAGAACTGCATCCGTTCTTTGAAGCTGCCGTAAGAAACCACGCCTGTACCCGGCAGGCCCTGGAAATACTGAAAGGAAAAGATCCCGACATGGAACACCTGGGAAGCCTGATGAACGAGCATCACAATATTTTACGCGACCTGCTGCACATTACCGTACCGCGGATAGATGCCATGGTGGAAGCAGCACTACAAGCCGGCGCTTACGGGGCCAAAATAGTAGGCTCAGGGGGCGGGGGCAGCATTGTGGTCATTGCCCCGGAAAACCGACAGGAAGTTATCCGGGCGCTCAAAAATGCCGGGGCAAGAGACGCTTATGAAGTAGTCGTAGACCAGGGGGCGAGGATAGTGAGTCCTGTTGTAAAAACAACTAACAAATCGTAACCGGGAAGGGACTGTGAGTGTGGTTATTGGGTTAATGGGCTATTCGGTTATTTGGTCAATACCCATAAACTCCGTATCCGTAGACCGGGAAATGAAAACAGGGAACCGCGTGGTATAACAAATGACAAATTGTGACTGAAAATTGGGAAGAGATAATGGAATTGATAGATTTATTGAGTTAATAAGTTATTTTTTAGTACATGACAAAAATTAAATTTCGATAATTCCTCGATTTGTTACCCCCAGCCTAAAGGGAGCAAATCGAGGAAAATCAGGCTCCCTTTAGGGCAATGTCATTTAGTTAGTGTTATAATAGGCTGAAAAAGAAGTATGTTTAGAAAAGGACAAAAGGCTCCTCCCTTCAGATGAAGGGAGGTACCCGAGCGTAGCGAAGGGGGGAGGGTTTGAAATCCCGGACCATTGGTATAAACGTAAACATTGTGTATATGCGCCAAGGTTCGGGCTGGTCAAAACTCCCCGTCCCGCAAAGCGGTCCACCCCTCTTCATCTGAAGAGGGGAGCTTTAAAAAAGGCCAAAAAACGAACAAATTGGCTTAACTAAATGACATTGCCCTTTAGGGTCGGGGTTAAACTGATTTTCCGATCAAATTGTACAAAACCGATTTTTGTCATGTACTAATAAGTTATTTAGTCAACACCCAATTAACTTATTAACCCAATAACCCATTAACTCAACAACCAAACCTAACAATAAAACACAACCAGAGACATGCACGACAATCTGATTATTTTAGCGGGAGGAGCTTCTTCCCGAATGAAAAAACCGACACAATCCGCATCACTTACGGAAGAAGAGACCAACCAGGCCAACGAACGAAGCAAGGGACTCATCGGGGTAGGCCCCAACGGAAGGCCCCTGCTGGATTATGTTCTCTACAATGCCCGGAAAGCCGGGTACATAAATATCTATATTGTAATCAGTGAAAAAGGCGGGTTGTTCAAGGAATTCTATGGCAGTAACACCAAAGACAACGATTTTCACGGTCTGAATATATCTTTTGCCGTGCAATATATCCCCGAAGGAAGGGAAAAACCGCTGGGGACGGCAGATGCCCTTTTCCAGGCAGTGGAACAATACCCGGAACTGAACAAGCAGGCCTATTCCGTATGCAACAGCGACAACCTGTATTCCGCCGAAGCTTTGCTCGAACTGCGAAAAGCGGAAGCTCCTAATGCATTTATCGCCTATGACCGGGATTCGCTGGAATTTCCCCACGAAAGAGTATCCCGTTTTGCCGTTGCCCATATGGACAATGATAATGCTTTACTTAATATTGTAGAAAAACCGGCCGTAGACGATATTCCGAAATACGCGGATGAAAAGGGTAAGATACGGGTAAGTATGAATGCCTTTAAATTTGACGGAAAGGCATTTTACCCTTACCTGGAAAACTGCCCGATCCACCCGGAAAGGAATGAAAAGGAACTTCCCACCGCATTGCTGAACATGATCAATGATCTTCCGGAATCTGCAATTGGTATTCCCTTTGCGGAACATGTTCCGGACCTGACGGCCAAGGACGATATTGTGGATGTAAAGAAATACCTGGAAAAACATTTTTCCGAACTGGACTGGGCGTAATCAGGATACAAAAATCGGGATTACGAGGGTCTCTAAAAAGATTTTTAACCACAAAGTTCACAAAGCAGGCACAAAGGCCACGGAGAAATAAACTCCGGATTACAAACTATTTCACTCTTTGATTCCTTTGTGGTTTTGATAGGATACCCGGACTTTTTGTATACCTTTTATAATAGAACTCGTCTTGAGTTGTTCTATTATCTGACAAAATTTGTTTTGGGCAGATAAGAGATTGAATTGTCTTAAAGGGACACCTCCCTGGCCCCTCAATACACACCCCCGGCCCCTCTCAAGAGGGGAGCTGTAACGTTTTTAAAGGTCACAACTCCCCCCTCGCTGCGCTCGGGTACCTTCCTCCTTCTTCGGTGGACAAGATTCATCACAAGGGAGGAGCCTTTTATTTTTTCTTCTGTATTTGCCCCGTTATAATTCAACAAAGCTTCCCCGCTTCATCCCGATGATTATCGGGATGAAGGGAGGAGCCTTTAGAGACTTGTAAAATGTAGAACATATCTCTTTTTCAAACTAATATCACACTAATTAAATGATATTACCTATAGGGTGGGACGGAGGAAAATCAGTATTTCTACATAATCAACTACCTCGGGGCAACCCCGATAATTATCAGGATCAGGACAGGCGTTGGGGAATTAGACCCATTTAATGGGATTAACTTTGCTTCTTTCTCTTGACAAAAGCTTCCCGGAAATTCCGCTCCCTTTAGGGCCGGGGTAACGGAATTTCAAGCCTGTACCCTCTGTCCTGAACCCCAGCCCTGAATAACATTCCCCCCGAAAGGGAGCAATAAAAAAGCATCCGTGTATCCGTGGCTACTAAAAAACCTTCTCTTTTCCATTGTAAAAAGAAAAAAACCGCCCTGTATTTACAGAACGGCTTTTTGCCAAATCAAAATAACTAAAAATAAAAACTAAAGTGCTATTATCTTCCCTGACTGTTTTATTCCAGTCCGGACAGGTCTACGGAAGGGGGGACTCCCGTAGCTTCCCTGGTGTGATAGCTGTCTATTGGTGTATTTTCACTGAAAAAGCCACAATTTTTCATAAAAAAGCCTGTTCCTTCCACGCCCCCGGCATAATCCATACGGGCTTCTTTGCGGGCTGTGGCATCCGCGGTGAATTTAGCTTTAGTGAGTTCATGCCATTCTCCGGCAGTGTCCCTTACCCATTGATTGGTATAAAGCCCTTTACGGCCTTTAAACCCGGTTTCGGTCCGGAAATTTTCCAGGAAAGAATGCGGCCTGGTCAGGTAGGTACTGGTATGCGGCCTTCTGAAGCTGGCAATAAGCTGCCAGTCGCCAGTCTCAGGAGCATAGAACCAGGCGGTAAAATCGGTGGAATTGTTTTCTGACGGTTCTCCTTTCAACAGAAATTTGTACGTCGTCCCCGCTTCCCACATAAACTTCTTATAGCTCTGTCCGCCCGAACCTTCGTTCCCGAATTCACCTGCATGTACATCTTCTCCTTTATCCAGCAGTATGATCTTATAATCATCCGGGATACTGGAAGGGTCGTCGGTTTCATACGGACTCCACACGGAAAACAATATCCTGCGTTCCGACTCCGAGTTTACCTGGATACCGAAATACCCCTGGCCAAACCCGTTAGCCATAAAGTAAGAACCCAGAACATCTTCTCCTTCCGGTACGGTGATCTCGTTGTAAAACCAAAGGATATCCTCCGTAGTGGGTACTTCATAACCCAGGTGTACCGAAGGGCCTCTCCTGCCCCAGTAAAAATCGTCTTTTACATAATACACCTTTTCTTCGGTGGCGCTTCCGCCCAGGAGTACTTCGTTGACATCGGCTATGTAAGCAGACGATTTTTCCTTGCCCTGCAATTCCACATAGTAATAGCCGGGAGCCTCTACTTCGAATACCCCTACGGGGACATCTTCATAATCGGTATTTTCCAGGGTTATTTCCCTGGTTTCTTCTCCCAGGGTAACTTTTACTACCGATACGCCGGTCGGAGCCTTGGCATTCAGGCCTACGTGGACTTCTCCCGCCCTGCTTACTTTAAACCAGGTACGTATAACATGATCGGTATTGGTCCAGTTGTGTATACCGGAATCAAATATAATGTCTCCGTTGGCTTCCGGGTTGTTCACCACCCAACTGTTTCCTCCGGGGGAAACACGGATGGAAAATTCCAGTTCGGGGTCCTGGTCCGGATCTCCCGGTATAATGTTTCCGTTTACACAGGAAATAAGGAGTACTGCCGTTAGCAATACATAAAACTGTTTCATAAAATGCTTCATAACTTAAGTGGTTTTTGGTTAATCGTTCTGTATCAATGACGGTTGCGCATTGATCTGGTTTTCGGGGATATATTCTATAACACGGTTATCCGTGGGTTGCACTTCGTAATAGGGATTGTTACCGTTAAGATGGGTTCCGGGATAACGCCTGTCCAATACCCGGTTGTTACGGAAAACATCAAATTTACGGTGCCCTTCATAGGCAAACTCCAGCCGGCGTTCGTCCAGTACTACATCCAGGACATCCTGACCTGCGGGGAGATCAGAAGCATTTTCATAGGCAGGTATTCCGGCCCTTTCCCTAAGGATATCCACATTGGCAATGGCTTCACCTCCGTTACCCATTTTGGCATAGGCCTCCGCTTTGTTCAGGTACATTTCCGCCAGGCGGGACACTACGGGCGACCACAACTGGGGGATATTTTCCTGCATGGATGCTTTGAGAATGTAAAACTTGGGATACCCGTTTCGTTTTTCCATATCGTGATCTTTGGTAACATATACCTTGTTACCGCCATGTATAAAGTAATACCTGGTATTGGTTCCGTCGGCTTCCTCCTGTACTTCCACATTGGTCTCCCCTTCTTTAAAATAGGTTTTTCCGCTTTGCTTAAAAGTTTTCCGGAACTGGTATTTATACTCGGCATCCGTCCAGTAAACAGCAGGTATAAGGTTACCATCCTCGTCTTTGAGATACTGAGCTTCTATAAATTCTTTTCTCACATCTTCGGGATGCCGGTTAATGAGGTCCAGGTATGAAGCGGAAGCGTACATTTCGCCCCAGCCGACATTTTGTATGCTGGCATACAACGATCCTACCGTATACCATCCGTTACTGTAATCGGATTCTTTATGGTATCGCAAACAGAAAATGGTCTCCGTATTCTCTTCGGGTGCTTTAGCAAAGTACCTCCCCATTTCCGATCGGGGGAGCAGTTGGAAACGCCCGGAGTTAATTACCTTATCCGCATATTCTATGGCTTTTTCATTTTCTTCCATGTAGAGATATACCCTGGAAAGCAAGGCTTGTGCCGCCTCCTTGGTCGCATAGGCATTGGTCTTTTCTATGTTCATCAGGGATTCGGCCTTCAGCAGATCGGAAACTACCTGTTCGTATACTTCTCCTACCGTGTTCCTGTCCGGAAGGTCGTTGACATCGGCCGTTAGTTTAAGCGGCACCCCGGGATTGGATGTTCCCTGGGAATAGGGCCTTCCGTAAATGTTTACCATTTCGAAAAAAACATAGGCCCGGAGGAAGTAATTCTCCCCGATAAGCTGATCCGACTCCGGGGACTCCCCTTCTTCTATAAGCGATATCACCTTATTGCAACCAACCACGGCTCTGAAGCCGGAAGACCACAGGTCGTTGGAGCGGTAACTGTTTATTATATTCCGATAGTTATAAGCATAGAACAACGGATCGGTAGTGGTTCCGCTCAGGGAAATATTATCCCCGGGATACTCGCTGTAGCGGTGCAATTGCGGGGCAAATCCGTATCCATCAGCATTTCCTTTCAATATGGAATAGTTACCCAAAGTTACCGCTTCTATGGCGCCTTCGTTCTCAAAGAGTTCTTCTTCCCGGATATCCTTGTGGGGAAACCGGTCTACATTACAAGCGACTAAAGTGACCGCTGTAAAGATGATATATATGATTCGTTTCATTGGTCTTTTAGTTTTAGTTAAAATGAAAGGTTGATTCCCAGCGTTAACCTTTGAGATACCGGGTATAGCATGCTGTAATATCCCACCCCCTGTATGGGGTTATTGGAATCTACTCCTACTTCGGGGTCCATACCGGAGAAATCGGTAAATGTCAGCAGATTGTCGCCGGACAGGTACAACTCGGCATTGGTAATACCCACGGAGCGCAACCAGGTTTCCGGGATGGTATAGCCCAACCTTATATTTCGCAACCGCAGGTAACTGCCATCTTCCAGGTACCTGGACGAGATCTTATTGGACAGGTTATTACCCCCGTATATCAATCTGGGGTGTGTGGCATTATCCCCCGGTTCTTCCCACCTGCTCCAGCCATCGGCCAGGGCCTGCTGGTTATAGGTAGGGTATGCCCCGTCCGCATCGTACAGTTCCCGGCTGGAGTTGTATATTTTCCCTCCTTTGCTGAACACAAAATTGGCGGATAGTGAAATTCCTTTATAGCCAAGCCTGGTGTTGAACCCTCCGTAAAAATCAGGAGAAGCTGTTCCTACCTTCTGCCGGGTCGCAGTATTGTAATCGGAAGTCTGTGACTTTTCGCCGGTCTGCGGATCTACCACTTCCCAAAGGGGATCGCCGGTTTGGGTATCGACCCCGAGCCACTTGCGCATATACCAGGTATTGACATCTTCCCCTTTACGGAAAATCTTGGTGTCGTTATTTATAATATCCTGGTTTTCGAACAATTCCGTAATCTCATTTTTGTTGGTACCTATATTAAAACCGAGACTCCAGGAAAACGTATCGGTCGTAAAGGCATCAAAAGAGGCCGAAGCTTCATACCCGATGTTCTTAACGCCTCCTATATTTTCCCAGTAACCGTCATACCCGGAAGATGCGGGCAGCTTTACGAAATAGAGCAGATCGGAAGTGTTCTTGTTGTAGTATTCTACGGAAAGGTTCAGTTTATTGAAAAACCTGGTATCTATACCGATGTTGGTCTGGTACGATTTTTCCCAGGCCAGGTCGTCATTGCGCAATTGCTTCAGCGCGGCGGCAGGCCTTCCGTCATAAGGGTTATCTACGGAATACAGTTCGAATTGCGGATACAGGTTATCCGGCCGGTTTCCCAGTGCCCCGTAACTTGCCCTTAACTTTAACTGGTCTACTGTTTTCGAGTTGAAGAAATCCTCGTTGTGGATGTTCCAGCCTGCGCTGAAAGAGTAGAACGTTCCATATTGATTATCCAGCCCGAAGTTGGATGCCCCGTCCCTACGAAGGGATACCTGGGCAAGATAGCGGTCCGCATAGCCGTAATTGGCATTGAAAAGAACAGATTGCAGGGCATATTCGTTCTTTGTCCCTCCTACTGCCCCTGGCGTTACCGTATTGTCCAGCACTTCATTTCCGGAGATCAGTCCCCGCCCCGTAGCCGAAAGACTTTCATACACATAATCATTATACTCATAAGCCGCGAGGGCGTTGATACTGTGATCGCCGAATGTGTTGGAATACCGTAGCATCTGGTTGGTAAACCTGGTAATCCTTTTGGAATCGAACTGGTACAGTTCACCGTTGACCGCCTGCCCGGAGGTGGATTTCGGATCGGTATAGGATTTACTGTCATTCCTGTAAAGCGTATAACTGTTGGTAGATATAAACTTCAGGTTGGGCAGTATTTCAAATTCGATATCAAAATTGGAATACAGGTTAAATTCGGTTCCTTTACTGTAGTTCCACTGCAGGTCATAGAGATAGTTACTCTGGTCCCTTCCGTACCAGGTACCGGAAAAATTCCTCGGGTTTATAAGGCTGCCATCGGCGTTATAAGGAGAATCCCATGGAAGGTTGAGATACATTTGGTACAGGGAATGCTGCCTGTTTTCGCGGGTATTGTAGTTTACTGCGAATTTGGGTTTCAGGGTGAGCCTGTCATTCACTTTATAATCGTGATTCAGACGAAAACTCAGCCGGTCGAACTCGTAATCCTTTACCGTACCGGTCTCGTCGTAAAACCCGAGCGAGATAAATGTTTTGGATTTCTCCGTTCCGGAAGTAAAGGTCAGCGTGTGGTCCTGTACCGTACCGGTTTTGGTGCTGTTGTCTATCCAGTTGTAATTGTTTTGCTGTACATCTTCGGAAAACCAGTCGGGTATACTGCCCGGATTGGTGAATTTACCGAAGTAATCGTATAACTGGTTCCCGTTCATGACCTCGAAGTTCCCCTGGTTAAAAAAGGAAAAACCGGTTTTGGAGGAAAGGGTAAGCTGACTCTTACCTGCCGAACCTTGTTTGGTGGTAACTACCACCACCCCGTTGGCTCCCCTGGAACCGTAAAGTGAAGTTGCGGAAGCGTCTTTCAGTATCGAAACGGACTCTATCTCGTTAGGGTTGAGGTTGGGAGTACCGTGCATGATAACCCCGTCAACGACCCAAAGCGGGCTTACGTTCCCGTTGATGGCGGCTATCCCCCGGATACGAATTGCCGGAAGTGATCCCGGCTGGCCGGACCCCTGCATTACCTGTACACCGGAAGCTTTTCCCTGTAACATGGTAGACACATCGGGCGAGGTAATGTCTGTCAGTTCTTTGGAACTTACACTTTGCACCGATGCCGTCACGTCCGACTTCTTCTGGGTGCCATAAGCTACGACAACTACTTCTTCCAGTTGGGAAACATCTTCCTTCAACTGTACGTTAACAGTGCTTTGCCCGTTAATGGTTATGATCCGGGTAACCATTCCCATATAAGACACTTCGAGGGCAGTTCCCCCGTCGGGTACGGCAATGGTGTATTCGCCGTCCATGTTCGTGGAAGTTCCGACGGAAGTTCCTTCAACGACAACACTGGCCCCCATAATAGGGACGCCTGCATCGTCCGTTACTACTCCTTTTACCGTCTGGTCACTCTGTGCACGTACACACAAAGAGGCGGAAAAGAAGAAAGCTAAAATGATCCATACATTCTTCATAAAGTTTGAGTTTGAGTTAGTAGTTTAAAAAAATGAACAACTTTTAACCATGATATTTCCCGGTTAAAAGCTGTTATAAGATCAATATGTATCCTTTATCCAGTTATAAGGCTGCCGCCTTACCCAAAGCCCCCTGGTAAAGTCCGGAAAATCCTGTGGTTCCCCGTTGTTTTCAATGGATGCTTCGGAAAGTGGGGTGATAGCACTCCATGCCGCGGCATCATAAGCGTCCATAGGCGGCGCTATATTTTGTTTGGCCGATTCGACGAAGGCATTGAGAACGAAGAAGTCCATCCCTCCGTGGCCCGCCCCGGTGGCATGTTCGCCATATTTCTGCCAAAGCGGGTGGTCGTACTTTTTAAGCCATTCCTTGTCGGCATCCCAACGGTGCGGTTCGGATTTACCTTCAATATACATGCGGTCCCCGTCATTTTCCCACAGTCCGTTTGCCCCCTGTACCCGGAATCCGAGGGAATAAGGTCGCGGGAGGTTACAATCGTGCGTAACGATTATGGTTTCTCCATTGGTGGTTTCAATAGTGGTGGTAATAACATCTCCCTGTTTGAATTTTACCTTAGCGTTGGGATGATCCTTCCCCCCGTGCTTTACCACATAATTGTGAAGTCCGATTGCTTTGGTAGCATTTGAAGTCAGGGACATAAAACGGTTTCCCCTGTTTATATCGCACATTGCTGCTATAGGGCCCGCGCCGTGTGTGGGATAGGTATCACCGTTGCGCAACACGGAATGCCAGGTTCGCCATTTGGCTTCGGAAATAGCATTGTCCCCGAATTCCACACCGCCTCCGTAAGGTTGTTTTCCGTTGTTGAATTTCACCTCACGCAGGTCGTGCTGATAGCCGCAACGGAAATGTACCAGTTCGCCGAAAACATTTTGTTTTACCATATTGAGCACGGCCAGGACATCTCTCCGGTAGTTTACGTTCTCCAGTATCATCAGGTGCGAACCTGTTTCTTCATGGGTATTTACCAGGTCCCAGCACTCCTCTATGGTATTTGCGGCAGAGACTTCCAGCCCGGTATACTTACCGGCTTTCATAGTATCTACTGCCATCCGGGTGTGCCAGAGCCAGGGTGTGGCGATGACTACGGCATCTACCTCTTTTAATTCCAGAAGGTTGCGGTAATCATAATCGGAATCCCCGAATACTTTCGGTTTTGTAAAACCGGCCTCCTCTATTTTTTTCAAAGCGATTTTGATCCTTTCGGGATCTACATCGCAAATAGCGGTTATTTCAAGGTCTTTTCGTTGCAGGGCGTTATTCAGGTGGTTGGTTCCCCTGAGCCCTACTCCTATAAACGCGAGCCTCAGTTTACTATCCGCCGTACCGTATATGTTTCCGAAAGACATATTCGGCATTACGGAAATCCCGGCTCCCGCTATAGCAGTTTTTTTGATAAAATCCCTTCTTGAACTCATTTCAGTCAGTATTATAGTTTGTTAATATAATTCCGGATTAACGAACTCATTTAAACTTTTTTTGATGGAAGTGAAAATGAATTCAATTTCTTTACGAAGAAATAAATTTTTTATTAAAAAACAAATGTGTTCGATAACAATTTTATATAACAAACAAAATTTTAACAGAATGTGAATACCTATTGTTGCTTTTTTCTCGTGTTTTTTGTAATAAAATAATACGGAATGAAATCTTTAAACAGAGAGAATACCAAATACCAGGTAGAGCAGTGTGGTTAATACTCCTCCGATAAGGGCGTACGGTAACTGGGTGTTTACGTGGTCTATATGATCACTCCCGGATGCCATAGACGATATGATAGAGGTATCGGAAATAGGCGAACAGTGATCTCCGAAAACTCCTCCGCCCAGGGTTGCGGCTACCACCAGCGTTAATTCGGACTGATGGATTTCGGCCATAGGCACGGCAATGGCCATCATAATGGCAAAGGTACCCCACGAGGTGCCGGTAGAAAAAGCGATAAATGCACTTATGAGGAAAACAATGGCCGGCAGGAATTCCGGGGAGAGCCAATTCCTGGAAAAATCGGCTACAAACTGTCCGGTTCCCAATTCGTTACAGGCATTTCCGATTGCAAAAGCAAACAGCATCAGCAGTGCCAATGGCATGAGTTCACTAATCCCCTTTAAGGTAATATCGATCATTTCTTTTGTCTTCATAATACCCTGTGCCCTGTACATGACCATCGCCGTTAAGATGGAAGCGAGAACAGCATACAATACGGCGGAAGAACCGGACCCCTGCCCGATAGACCGGAAAAGATGTTCTGAAAACGAATCAGCGCCTTCCACGTTCCCCCAACCGGTATATGCCAGGTTCACCGGCATCATGACGACCATAACTGCAAGGGGGACGATCATATTAAAAGCCTGGGGCCTGACCCCTTCTTTGGTTTCGAACGAGGTTACTTCGTCCGAAAGCATGGGCTTGGCATTGTCGTTCATCAGCTTCCCCGTTTCCCTGGTCCTTTGTTCCGCCTTTGCCATAGGACCTATGTCTTTTTTGGTAAGAACTACAATCAGCACAATAACTATGGCAAGGAGAGGGTAAAAGTTATAGGCAACGGTAGAGAGCATCAGTGAGAACGGGGCTTCAATCCCCTGGGTCACCAAAAGTCCCATAACAAACGCGCCCCAGGCGTTAAACGGAATGAGAATGGATGATGGCGCCGAGGTGGAATCTGCAATATAGGCCAATTTTTCTCTCGGGATTTTAAGTTCGTCAAAAACCGGGCGGTACAACGTACCCACGGTCAATGAGCTGATATTGGTCTCTACAAAAAGTAAAAGCCCGGTGAGCATGGCCAGTAACTGTACTATAACCCTACTGTACCCTTTTTGCTTTTTTTCAAAATAGACAATGAGTTTGTTCAGCTGAAGAATAAATCCTTCCACTCCACGTGAATATTGGATAAACAACAATAATGCCCCGACGAGGGCACTGAACATGATGGTCCTGGTGTTTCCGGGGGATTTGAATACATCCACGAGACCTTCTATGGTTGCCAGTGTTCCGTCCAGCACATTCCAGTCATTCATGATCAGCCACGAAAACCAGATACCGAAAAGCAAGGCCAGGTAAACCTGTTTTGTTCTCAGCGCAAGGATAATTGCCAATACCGGAGGTAAAACGGAGAGGAAGCCATAGTTGTCCATAGAGGTAGATAAAATATAAAAGCTCAATACTAAATCACCCTGCACCGAAAGGTGCATAGGTCTTAATAAATAATCCTGCCCATCCGGCGGGGAAATTGCTCTATAGTTATTGGTTATTGAGTTATTCAGCTAGTAAGGCGACATATATAAACTCAATAACCAAACTATAATTTTACACTATTAAAGTGCTGTAATAATCCCCGATCCCGATAATTATCGGGACTATCGGGAGCAGGTTTTAGCCCCTCCACGAGGACCAATAAACCGGCCCCTTCAGCGATGGGCGTAACACTAATGTCCGTACAGGCAGTAGCTCAGCACAAAATAGGTGATTTTTATTGAAAAAACCAATTCCGTAGCCCCCGGAGAAAAGTTTCCGGTTAATTTCATTTTTCTACTCTTTTAACCACTTGGTTTTCAACACTTCCATGTCTACATCAAAATAACATCCAGAAAATACCTTATATTTATTTGGCAGATCATAAAAACATCGTATCTTTGCCACCGCAAACATCGCGGGATAGAGCAGTAGGTAGCTCGTCGGGCTCATAACCCGAAGGTCACTGGTTCGAGTCCAGTTCCCGCTACAACAAGCCAAATACGAAAGTGTTTGGCTTTTTTTGGGTCATTAACTCAGTTGGTTTAGAGTGTCACCTTGACAGGGTGGAAGTCGCTGGTTCGAGTCCAGTATGACCCACATATACAGAGAATTCAAAGGAGGCTGTCTAAAAAGGCAGTTTTTTTTCAATTTTTAATGATACAGTCTTCTTGGATCATGCCCAATTGTTGTGTTTATGCAAAAATAGTGGTCAATCTATAAAGGAAGAACATAACTGCAATTCTGAATATTTTTTTCATTTATTTTTTCTTTCGTTCAAAAATGGATAGTCGATATAACCTTCTTCAGCACCTCCAAACATGGTAGCCTTGTCTGGTTGATTTAATTCAGCATCTAGTTCAAATCGTTTTGGTAAATCTGGATTCGCTAAAAATAGATTCCCAAAAGAAATCATCTTTGCAATGCCTTTTTCTAACTCTGCTTCTGCAGATGCTTTGTCGTAGCCAGTATTGGCCATTAAAGTTTGTTTAATTCTTTTACCATACAATTCTACCTCATCACCTTTTGGATAGTGGGCTGGTGGTGGGAAATATGGATTTTGTCTCATTAGTTCCACAAAAGCAAAATCCAATTTATTGAGTTCATCAATTAAATAGGTGTATGTTGCAACCGGGTCATCATAAAATATATCCCCATAGGGATGGTATGCAGAAATTTTAATTCCCACTTTATCACCTCCCACTGCATTTATCAATTCCTCCATTACTTCTAATACAAAACGAGCTTTATCTGGAATGCTTCCACCATACTGGTCAGTTCTTTGATTGGCACTTTCTGCTAAAAACTGATTTGGTAAATATCCATTAGCAGCATGCAATTCTACACCATCAAAACCTGCTTCTATGGCATTTTTGGCTGCTTGTCCATAATCCTTTACTGTTTGCTTTATTTCGGCTATAGTAATTTCTTGTGGTGTTTCATATTCTTTCATCCCTTGAGAGGTGAAATGTTGCATTCCTTTAATAGGTAAAGCTGATGGAGCAAGGGGTAGTTTCCCATTTCTATCAATTGAATGCCCCGCACGTCCCGTATGCCAAAGTTGCGCGATGATGATACCACCTTTATCATGAACTGATTTTGTCACTTTTTTCCAAGCTTCTATTTGCTCATTGGTGTAAATACCCGGAGTTAGCGGGCTACCGGTTGCTTCTTCACTTATCCTGATGGCTTCGGTAAATATCAGACCTGCACTAACTCTTTGCGTATAGTATTGAACTGTTAAGTCGCCAACTATTCCGTTATAATCTGCACGGCTCCGGGTCATAGCAGACATGGCCATTTTATTCTTTAATGTTAAATTTCCTAATTGTGTTTTTTCTAATAATTTCATTTTATTTATTTTTAAAGTGTTATTATTTATGATACAAAGTTGAGCTGAATACTTTTTTGAAACTTGTATCAAATCACTATTAGCATTAACTATTGTAAATAGGCAGGTAAATTTCATTTACAAATTCTTCTGCCGTAGTAGGGGTTGTAGCGGATTTATCCCTTTTTTGATAATTCATCATTCCTGATTTGATAGCAACCGCCATACCTAACAGGTTATCTACAAAATCTCCTGAAAAACCGTTACCTAAGAATACCTGCTTTGCCTGGTCTATGGGGATTTGCACATAAGGTAACTCAGGATTTCCGATGGCTTTGCCAATGATATTGGTAAACTCTCTGTATGTATAATCTCTTGGCCCCATTACGGCATGAACGCTTTTACCCGTAAAGTCAAGATTTGACAGATGTGCCGCTGCAACTTTCGCTACATCCTGCGTAGCAACCATTGGTATGGCATGGTCACCCTCCGCAGCAGTACCATTGATACCTTTAGATTTAACCAAACCAATTGTTCTTAAAAAATTCTCCATGAAGTAGGCAGAACGAATGTGCAATACATTTACACCTTTCAATTGATTTAATCTTACTTCCTGCTCGCCAGTACCGCCCATGATGCCATTACCCTCGTGCATATGAGAACCAAGGCTGCTCATGTTTACAATATATTTAATGCCTGATTTTTCAATAGCTTCTATATAGTTGCTGGTAACCTGTCTTTGGTATCCCCTGGTGTGCTCTGCTTTTACATTATCCGGTAAAATGATAAAGGCACTGTCAGCATTTTTGAATGCATCAATAAGTGTGCTGACATCATTGACATCACCTGAAATGACTTCAGCGCCCAACCTTTTAAATTGTTGTAACTTATCTGTATGTCTTGCCATTACTTTGATCTGATTTTTTCCTTCCTCCAAAAGGATTTTCACAATTTTACTTCCCACCGTTCCTGTTGCCCCAAGGATTACTATTTTCTTTTTCATGATTATTAAATTTTTATCGATTATTACTATGCAAAGATTGCGTGATTAAAAATGTGAAACTTGTATCAAATCACTGTTATACTCATTATGCACCCCAAGTAGTTCTATTTTCTAGCTTCCCGGTCTCCAGGTCATTTTTTATGATATCCAAGGCATTTTTAAGCATGGATTTCAGCGCTTTCATGAGCACCAGCTTGACCATAATCCTTGCTAGAAAATTTGTTGGGATGGTGCGGTACGTCCATTCAATTTTAGTTTTGTTATTTCTTAAATCCGTGAACAACCATTCACCTTCCAGCCTTTTAAGAAGTGCCGAAAGGACTTTCGAAGTAAATTGCTCGTTCTTATACGAAAATGAAGTTGGCGCATTGACTGTCAGAAGGGTTTCCTGGGAGGTCGACCCATCTGCAAAATAAACCGTTCTTCGTAACCCTGCCTTATTCCATCCCTGTTTTACACTGGTATCAACGATGGCAGGAATCATGGCATTTCCGCGAAAGATGTGCATTAAGTTGATCGGAGCGATATAATGGAAAGCTTTATCAATATCAGAATTGACGGTCATTACCATGGTTATTTCCGGATTTTTTTTGGGATTTTCGGTTTCTCTATTGGTTTTCATATTATAATGTTTTTGGTGTTTGTTGTCTGATTACTATACAAAGGTGCGGGGATTGCGAGCGATAAACTTGTATCAAATCACTGTTCTAATGTTGTTTGGAGTCGGCTTATTAGTGGAGATTACCGCTGTACATGCCCCCATCAAAATGTTTTGCATCCGTTTGGGTAATAAATAGTACAAGGTCAGCTGTTTCAATAGCAGTAAAAGTTGGATTTTCATTTTCTATCAAAACACTTTCACCGGTGTCGAGCAGCATAGTACCATTGACTTGTATTTCTCCATTAAAGACATACAATAGAAATGATGTATTCTCCATAGATAGTTCGGGCAAAAACATTTCTTCACCTTTTTGTAACTGCATATCCATAAGCCAAGTGTTGCTTCTTATTTGCAGTGGATAATCATTGCCTTTACCAGCTATTTTTCGCCATTGATTGATACTGTAGATTTCGGATAATTGATAAAATTGTACTTGTGGGTTTAAATTTTCACTTTCCGGTCTGATAAAAATTTGCAAGCCTTCCAATACTTCTCCTTCTTCCAAAACTTTCTCTTCGTGATAAAATCTTGAACCTGCATTCATCATCATCAATTTTTTATTTGAAATTATATCAGCATGTCCTTCGGAGTCCTTGTGCTTTACTTTTCCACTGCGTAAATACGTGAGTATTTCATCATCTTTATGCGGATGCATCGGTATGAGTGTGCCGGGTATTACCCGTGCTTGATCAATTCTTCCAATGGTAAAAAAACCCGTATCCTTTAGTTCAGGTTTTATAAGACCCGGATATAAAATATGGATTCCAAAGCCACCATGTTGTTTACCATATTTTATGGTGTTGTCTATTTTCGTTATCATTCTTCTGATTATTAGGATTGCTAGTTTATTTCTACGGCAACTTTTCCTATGTATCCCCCTTTTTCAGCGAATTGATAGGCTTCTTTGTATTGAGCAAATGGAAATACTTTATTGACTTCAATTTGTAATCCTTTTTTTACTGATCTTACCAAAACATCTGTTTGCTTTGTAGATGGACTTGAAAGTATGACAATGTGTTTTTTTGAGGTAAATATGTTTTTGAAAAGCGAAGTTGGGATTTCAATTGGTTTGGGTGTCGGGTTTAGAAAAATAGCTTTGGACTTCATTATTTTTTTGGCGGTTTTGTAACTCATTTTGCCTGATAAATCAATGACAATATCGTAGCGGTTTTTTTGCGACAGTACATTTTCTTTAGTGTAATCAATCACATAATTCGCACCCCATTTTTTGGCTGATTCTATGCCTTTCGCGCTTGTAACAGCCGTTACGTCTGCTCCTTTTTCCCTTAATAATTGAAGTAGAAACATCCCAAAACCTCCTGTAGCGCCATTCACTAAAATTTGAGTCCGTGCTTTAATATTTCCCATCTTTTTTAATGCTGTAAGGGCTGCGGTACCAACTACTGGAATAGAGGCAGCTTGGGGAAAATTGATATTGGAAGGTTTTTTCCAGACCAATGAAGATGTCACGGCGACATATTCAGCTGAAGCACCTTCTTTCATCATGTTTTTGACCACCCCAAAAACTTCATCGCCTTTTTTAATGCCAATGACAGAGGATCCAATTTCTTCAACGATACCGGCGAAATCAGTACCTGTGTGCTTTGGGAATTTTGAACCGGACATTAATGTCATTTCTCCTTTCCTGATTTTCCAATCCATTGGATTGATGGAAAATGCTTTTACTTTGACCAGTACCTGATCTGTTTTAGTAGTAGGCCTGGATTGTTCTACAGTTTGCAGAACATCTGTAGTTCCGAATTTTTTATACACTATTGCTTTCATGATATAATTTTTAAATGGTTAAATTGATATCACAAAGTTGCGAACAAGTTCATCTTCAAACTTGTATCAAATCACTGTTGTGTTAGGATTAAGCTTAATGCGGATGAGCTAAAAAGAAAAAGGTACCAACAAAAAATGCAGGTACCTTCAATAAAATGGGAGTTAACTTAAAATAGCCAGGTTAATAAATCTGAATCAAATCACTATTATGTTTTAAGGCCTTAGGAGGCATTCCAAACATTTCGTACATATACTTATTAAATTGGGGGAGATCGTAAAAGCCGGTATCGTAGGCAATATCGGTAAGGCTTCTGTCTTTGTCGGAAAGTGCGAGATAGATGGCCTGGCGTAACCGTGTCCACAGTAAATATTTGGAAAGACTACTTCCAGTTTGTTGTTTAAAGAGTGACGCTAAACGGGAGGGAGAAAGAAAAACTATATCGGTAAATGTTTGTGGCGTGATATCGGATTGAAAGTAATTAGCCTTAATGTATTCCACTATTTTAGTAACTCTTTCGTCATAGTTATTAGAAGGTAATTTAGAGAGCAAAGCATCAACTACTTTCGTAACATCCAAACTGTCTTTTGGTGTCTGAAAGAACGAATTTGTTTCTACTGGTGTTTCAAAAACAATATATTCTTCACTTTCTTTAAAGCGTCCAGCTAATTCTAAACCAATATTTGAGTAGGGTTCTATATTTAAAACATTCAATGTTCCTTTTTCCGCAACGCAAAAATGCGGCATATGAGGTTTTATCAGAAAACCGTGAATGCGTTCGTATAACGTCCCACTGATGGTCGAATTAAAGGGTGTATCATTGGACAGAACGATTTGATATGCAGAATGATGATGGATTTCTACTGTGAGATTTCGGGCTTTAAGAGCAAGAATGAATGGGTTATTGTGCTGTTTTTTCATATAACTTAAATTATTGCGATATCATTTGTTTGAAATTTACCAATTTTATGGATAGTTATTAAATTATTCGGACTGTAGTATCGTTTTTTAATATCGAACTCGTTTGAACTTTTTCCTGAATATTCCCTATAAAATAACTACTTTTCATACAGAGTAATTATTTTTCCCAGTATAGAATCAGGAACAATTTCCGAAAAACAAACGAAGGAATCTTCTATTTTGGTATAGGTTTTGGTACGGTCTGCAAAAACTCAGTTATCATGAAAGCAATAATATTTAAACAAACCGGTTTATTTTTAGTCGCACTTTTGTGCATGAGCTCCATAGCTATGGGCCAATCATCCATAACAAAAACCGATTTATCCATTTATCCCGAACCTGAAAAAGGGTTTAAGCAAATGGTGATTGAAGTTCCTTATTCCGATAAGGATTCCAAAAAGAAAATAGAATTTACCGTCGGAAAGTGGATGGAGACGGATGCGTGTAACAAACACGGTCTTCAGGGTACCTTAGAAAAAAAGGACTTGCAAGGTTGGGGGTATAATTACTATGTTTTCAAGACCAACGGAAATGTCGTATCAACACAAATGGCATGCATTGATGACAAAACAGTTAATCAATTTATCTCAGCCCAGCCCGAAATGGTGAGATACAATGGAAAATTACCTGTTGTCATCTATGTTCCGGAAGAATACGATGTACAATTCAGAATATATAAAGCGGAAGAAGATATTTATCAGGCCAGTGAAGTTAAGCAGTAATATGACCGTTACCTACGGCAGCCAGTATATTATATTTTAGTATATTTCGTCCGGGATATTTTATATCCCGGACTTTACAAAAGTTCCGGAAATTCAGGAGCTCTTTTTTATTGGATCAATCCCAAACGTTGCGGACTACACAAAAATTCACAGACCACCCCTACCTCAACCTTATCCTCAACACATACATATCATTAGTGACATACAACGTCTTTTCATCTCCCGAAAGGGCCACATTGGATGCCGATTCGTCCAGTCTTATTTTACCCAGGACTTTTCCATCCTTATTAAATATCCATATTCCTCCCGGTCCAGTGGCATAGACATTTCCCTTTTTATCGATCTTTAATCCGTCCGGCGAGCCTTTTAGTCCTTTGCGCTGATCGGTTGCACTGTAAAATATGACCGGCTCTTTTTCGGTATCGTTGACATCCAGCAGGTACCAATCGGCCGCGCTTCGATCGGAACAGGCTACAAGCAGTTTTGTTTCTCCCGGGAATAACGCGATGCCATTCGGCCTTGTGATGCTATCGGTCAATAATACCACTTCGCCGTTCCGCTTCACTTTATAGACGCCATTAAAGTTGATCTCTTTTGTCGGGTCCTCGTCATTTTGCATCGGGAGTCCGTAGGGAGGGTCCGTAAAGAACAGGTCACCGTTACTGCTGTATACGGCATCGTTGGGACTGTTAAAACGTTTACCCTCATAGTTATCCGCCAGATTGTGGAACACCGGTTCCGGTTTACTTAACGGCGCTTCCATTCTTGCCATCCGGCGGTTGCCGTGCTGACAAAGAACGAGATTACCTTTGGTATCCAGCAACAACCCGTTGCTGCCCGGTTCTTTACTCTGACTTGGTTCTGTTCCGGTATAACCGCTTGGCCGTAAATAAATTTCGGTACCGCCTTCTTCCGTCCATTTGTAAACCGTATTCTCCGGCACATCCGAGAATAACAACATCTGTTCGCTTTCTACCCATAAAGGCCCTTCGCTCCAGACAAAACCTTCGGCAATAATTTCGGCTTTGGCCGTGGTATTCATAATCGCATCCAATGCCGGGTCTATTCGCTCCATACTACCGGTGGTTTTATACGTTGTTTCCTGGGCGATACTATGGTTCACAGCCAGGGCTAATACCAGTAAGACAAATGGGGACTTCATACTTTCCTGTTTTTTGTTGCTATGATTAATGCTGTTTTCTCTACTCTCTTTCTTTACTTAAATTTTCAAATAGGTCCAGGCCCACCATATCAATACGAATTGCAATGGAATTCTCCATACCAAAAGCCATCGTGGCAAACCTGCGCCTGCTTTCGGGGAAGAAAGCATATGAAAATGTACCGTAAAAAAAATTACAAGCATGACAATGATACCGTAAACCGCATAATCTTTGGTCTCCGGAAAACACAGCCCCAGACCAAGCAGTATTTCCGCCACGCCACTAAGATTAACCATAGTACGGTGCACAGGAATATAAGGCGGCATAATTCTCATATACATTTTCGGCCGGACAAAATGATTTATTCCTGCCAGGATGTACAACGCAGCCATTATATAAAGATGCCAGGGAAATTGCATTTCACTCTTTTAAGTCAGTTAATATAGACTTTTTTTGTCAGTTTTCCCAGTCCGGACTCCTTTTACACAGGGCAAACGCATTATACAGGAGAGATAATTGATAAGCGGTAACCGTGTTATAGTTTGGAGTTGAGGAGTTATTTTTGTTACAAGTTCCAGGTTCCAGGTTTCATTGCATTCCAGAAAGAACAAAGCGAGGTGGCTGAGTGTCCCGGCTCCGCCGGGATGTATCGAAGCCACCGGATTTTCCCGGTCCCTGAGCCCTTCGGTAGGCTCAGGATACCCGCCGGACGGGCAGGAACCAAGACCGAAAGGCTGGTTATAGGTTTATGAAAACCTGCAACTTGCAACATGGAATTTTAAAACGTTGCTATTATAGTTTTTTTAATGCGTTTACCCTGCCCTTTTTACATCCCGTTATTTTCCAGCAGATAATCAGTGATGAGAGTATACAGGTGACGTTGTGTGTTTGCCCCCTCATAGATACCATGCGAGCGATTGGGATAAGCCATCATCCGGAATTGCTTGTTCTTACGGATGAGCTCATTGACCAGGTATTCCATATTCTGGTAATGTACGTTATCGTCTCCTGTTCCGTGAATAATCAGCAGGTTTCCTTCCAGCTTCCCGGCGTGGGTAACAGGAGAACCTTCGACAAAATCTTCCGGGTTTTCCTGCGGAAGCCCCATATAGCGCTCCTGGTAGACGTTATCATAAAAAAGCTGGTTGGCCACAGCGGCTACGGCTATTCCTGTTTTGTATATTTCCGGGTAGCGGAACATCAGGTTGAGGGTCATGGAACCTCCTCCGCTCCATCCCCATACGGAGACTTTTTCGTCGTCTATGAAATCCCATTTCAGCACTTCTTTTGCGGCCAATGCCTGGTCGTCGGTATTTATCACTCCCACTTTCCTGTAAATACTCTTCCGCCATGCACTTCCTTTTAGCGAAGGCGTTCCCCGGTTATCCATATTGATAATTACAAATCCCTTCTGCGCCAGGAAAATATCATAAAGGCCTATCCAGCTATCGATAGCCATTTGCCCCCAGGGTTCCCCGTATACATGAAATATCACAGGATATTTTTTGGAAGGGTCAAATCCGGAAGGTTTGGTTATCCGGCCTTCCACCTCAACACCTTCGGAAGTAGTTACCCGGAAGAACTCTACGGACGGGAGTTGCAGGGTTTTCAGTTTACCCTTCAATTCTTCATTATCCACCAGTACACTGATAGTCTTATGCCCCGGCAGACGGATAAGCCTGGTAGTAACGGGATTTTCGGCATCGGTATGGTTGTGAATGGCATATTTGCCATTCGGTGATATGTTATAGGTGTTCACCCCACTGAAATCGTTCGGAGTTATGCGTTTTAAATCTCCTTTTCCGTTCAACGGTACGCTGTAAAGATAACGCTGCGCGGGGTCGTCCGGAGAGGCACTGAAGAAAATATCCTTATTTGTGATGGCGTAATATGCCGCAACATCGTATTCACCCGGAGTAAGCAATGTTTTGCTGCCGTCTTCCAGGCTTATTTTGTAGATATGTCTCCACCCGTCTTTTTCGGTCATACGCAATAAAGCCGTATTGTTATCGGTCAGCAGAAAATCGTTATTCCCCCATTGATTGGAGGAGATATCCGGATACCTCAGGTCTGCCCAGGTATCTTCGGTTTCGGTGTATATTCTCTCAAGTTTCCCGGAGGAAGGTTTATAGGTATAAATACGGAGTTCGTTTTGCTTCCTGTTGAGTTGCTGGATCAGCAAAAGATCTTCGTTTACCCACTGCATGGCAGGCAGATAATGCTGTATGGCATCGCCGGGAACGGGGATCCAGGTGATTTCTTGGGAATTTACATTGACCACTCCTACCTTGGTTGCAGACGGGTCATAACCCACTTTGGGGTATTGCAGCGGAACGGGCTTTGCATAAACGGAATCGGTATTATTCATCATGTAAAAAGTACCGATATCCGAAGCATCCAGTTGCCAGAAAGCAATTTTTGATGCGTCCGGGCTCCATGAAAAACCGTCACGCATACCGAACTCTTCTTCGTATACCCAGTCAAATGTACCGTTAATGATGTCACCGTTACCATCAGTGGTAAGTTGGGTGACCTTACCGGTGGTAAAATCTTCTTTATAGATATTAAAGTCCTGTACATATGCTACAAAGCTGTTATCCCTGGAAAACTTGGCGAACATCAGGGAAGAGGAAGGAAAATCCTTTCCTACCCGGCTCAACTTACCGTTATTGAAATCATACACCCAGTAATCGCCCTTGGTATTGGAACGCCATACCCTGCTGGAATTGGTAAAGATCAGCACTTTGGTCTCATCCGGCGACAAGGTGAAATCTTCTATTTTCAGGGCTTTGTCCGTGCCTTCCGGGGTAATGGCTTCTGCGGAAAGATAGATGCTGCTCCTGTTATTTTTACTGATGTATTTCACCAACTGGTCTTCTCCCTGACTGTTACGTTCTATACTAACAAAAGCATCTCCGTCTTCAACCCAAAAAACGGGTCGCTGCCTGTCTGCCCGGAATTCCCGGGAATTATGGATACGGTTCAGGGTAAGTATGGAATCTGTCTGTTGTGCACTAAGCAATGCTGTGCCCGATATCAAAAAGGTCAGCAGCAGGATATTTATCTTATTCACTTTCAAAAAGGTATTCTTTTATGAATTCTTGAGTTCTTCTATCGCTTCGGGAGTTTTGGCCAGGGGCTCCCCGAGGAGTTTACTGCCGGAATCGGTAATCACGAAGTCTTCTTCAACACGGATCCCTCCGAAGTTCTTAAATTTTTCAACCTCATCATAATTGACGAAATCCGTATATTTTTTCTGTGCCCTCCACGCATCGATCAAAAACGGGTTAAAATAGATTCCCGGCTCCACGGTAAGCACATAGCCCGGTTCCAGTTCTTTTCCTAACCGGAGTGATTTGAGTCCGAATTCCGTACTTTTTTTCAGGTTGTCCGTATACCCCACATAGGCTTCACCGAAGTTCTCCATATCGTGTACGTCCATGCCCATCATGTGACCGAGTCCGCACTGAAAGAACAGGGTATGCGCACCTGCGGCAACGGCTTCTTCCGTACTGCCCTTCATCAGTCCCATATCTTTAAGTCCTTCGGTTAACCTGGTACAGGCCAGCAGGTGCACATCTTTGAAGCGCACCCCTGGCTTCAGGGTCTCTATAGCCGAATTATGAGCATTAAGGACAATATTATACACTTCTTTTTGTAAAGGGGTAAACGTTTTTCCGGCAGGGAAAGTCCGGGTCATATCCCCCGCGTAGTTCATAGCGGTCTCAGCGCCACAATCACACAAAATAAGATCGCCTTCCCGTATCACAGCCTGTGTAGCGTGATTGTGAAGGTACTGCCCGTTTTTGGTCAGGATGATCGGGAAGGAAATATTTCCCCCGCCACCGATGGCTATGGCCTGTAAATCCCCGGCTATCTCCTTTTCGGTTTTGCCCGGTACTGCATTCCGGATAGCGTAGGTATGCATTTTTGCCGTAATGTTTACAGCCTTGTTTATTTCTTCTATCTCCTCACCGGACTTTACCGAACGCTGTTTTACCACCGCTTTTATAAAAGCATCCGACTTGCTTTTTTCTACTTCCCCTACGGTAATATACAGCAAATCACTGAATTGCACGGTAGTTTCGGCACGATAGGGCGGTAAAAAGTGAATTGTTCTGCCTTTTTGTTTTTGTGCCCTGATAAAATCGGCGAGCTCCCTGAAAGGTTTTACTGTAGCAATACCCGATTTCTGCGCAAAATCTGCCAATGGGTCTACGGCGCCCGTCCATACCATTTCTTCCGGGGTAGGATCGTCCCCGAAAAGTATTTCCCGGTCTTCATCGATATCGATCGCAAAATAAATATCGGGTATATTATTGATTCCGGTGTAGTACAAAAAGGTACTGTCCTGCCGGAAAGGATACCAGTTATCTTTATAGTTCATCCCGCTTTCCCCGTTACCCGGAAACAGCAAAATACCCTGTTGAACTTCTTCTTTTAATTGTTGTCTTCTGGATTGATACGTCTGTGTTGAAAACATAAAAATAAATTGCTTTTATGGATTATGGTAAAGCATCCGCTTGTTTTATCCCGATGTAATACATTTTTTCTACGGCTTCGGGGAGAAATAAAGAGCGTTGATCTTCATTGACAGGTATGCTTTGCCATTCCCCGGACGGGATAATGCGAATGTCCGCTTTTTTGTTCCGTAAAGATAGGGGTAAATTAAATCCTTTTATACTATTGCCCCACTTGTAATACATCTCTTTTTTACCGGCATCGTAATACAATTCCAGTTCCGGTATCTCTGTAGTAGTGAGGTATTGCTCGAATACTTTACTGTAATCGTAGCCTGCCTTTTGCGAAATATACCCGAGTATTTCCGTGCCGTCTACGGTTTGATGATAGAAAGTCCTGTTCAAACCGGTAAGGATATCCCGAAAGAGCGAATCGTTGTCTATACTGTGTCTTACGGTATGAAGCATATTCCCTCCTTTGGGATACATGTCCCCGCTTCCTTTGGCATTGATACCGTATTCTGGAATAATAGGTTTATCGTTCTGAATACCCTTACGAATACCGAAATTGTATTGGTTACCGGCTTCTTTTCCGAACATGGACTCCACAAACAGGGTTTCGCTGTAATTGGTAAAACTCTCATGTATATACATATCCGCCAGGTCATTGCTGGTAATGTTATTGCCGAACCATTCGTGACCGCTTTCGTGTATGATGATAAAATCCCACTTCATTCCCAGGCCGGTGCCCGAACCATCCCGTCCGCGGTAGCCGAGTTTATAATGATTTCCATATGCTATGGCCGACTGGTGTTCCATACCGGTATGTTCTGTTTCTACCAGTTTGTAACCGTCTTCGTAAAACGGGTACGGCCCGAACCAGTATTCGAAACTTTGTAACATATTGTGTACTTCTGCAGGCATGTATGCTTTGGCTTTTTCGAGGTTATAATCGAGTACCCAGTAATCGATATCCAGACTACCCTTTTTCCCTTCATAGGTTTCACCGAAATTCACATAATGTCCTATGTAGGGGATGATGTTGTAGTTGTTTATCGGGTTCTTTACTTCCCAGGAATAGGTCATTTTTCCTTTGTCGGATGTTTTTTGGATCAACCTTCCGTTGGCTACGGCGGTCAAATCTTCCGGAACGGTCATGGTTAGTGATGCCCCTTTGTCCGGCTCATCGCTCTGATGGTCTTTGTTGGGGTACCAGACGGAAGCTCCCAGTCCTTGACAAGTTACCGTCATCCACGGACGGTTCAGGGAATCCCGGGTAAAGGTCCACCCTCCGTCCCAAGGGGCGCGGACGGCTTCTCTGGGGTTACCGTGATAGAACACGGTTATGGAGTTTTCCTGGTTTTCCGGTTGTTTCCCGGTTTTTATATACCATACGTTTCCGTCATTCGTAAAGGACAGGTTTTTATCGTCATTGTATATAACACTGTCTATTTGCAGCGGAGACTGCAAATCGATTTGCATATACTCCGAATGGTCCTTTTCTACTACTTTATAGGTTATTCTGTTACTCCCTACCAGGCTTTTGGTGTCAAAATCGGGGTTTATGGCGATGTCATACCGCTGTACATCCCACCAGCTTCGTTCCGGAGTGATACTCCCCCGAAGTTCTTCCTGGCTTCGTTTTTCCGGTTTCCCGCTTTGTTCTTTTTTCTGTCCGCAACCTTGCAATACAAGGAGAAGGGAAATAAAAAAGTATTTTACTTTCATGTGTTTATTTTTATTCATTGGTCTGTTCTTCCGAAAAATCAGTTTTACCCCTCCCGAATTATCGGGACCTAAAAGGAGCATGGTTTTCCTCGGTTTGCTCATTTAGTTAAGCAGATATATCCATTTTTTTATCCTTTTAGAGCTTCCCTCTTCAGATGAACCTCTTGACGGGGAGTTTTGACAAGCCCCGGCTTTGGCGTATATAACAAGTGTTTTGTGATTATGCCAATGGTCCGGGATTTCAAACCCTCCCCCCATTGCTACGCTCGGGTACCTCCCTCCTCCTTCGGCGGACAAGATTCATCTGAAGGGAGGAGCCTTTAAATTTTTCTAATAAAATAAAAGATCCTTTTTTTAAAACTTCTATTACACAAACCGAAGGGCCTCTCATTGAATTTATTTAAAATCAGTAGAAAATTTCCACTTTGTCGAAAACTTCTTTGTCAACGGCTTATCCTGTAAAACAGCCCTGAGAATTTCTACAGGCATCCGGTTTTCTTTTATCACCCGGTCGTGGAACTGCTTTTCTGTCCATCCTTTTTCGAGCATTTCTTTTCGCAAGGCATAAAATTGTAACCCTCCGATCATATAAGCCACCTGATAGAGAGGCGGCGTATACGTGGTAGCAAAGGACCTTCTCACTTCTGCTTCTGCATTGGCGTATTCGTGCCCGACTTCTTCAACCAGCATATCTATACATTGCTGCGGGGTCATTTCTCCAAGCTGGAATTTCAGGGAAAAAATGATACGGGCACAGCGATGGATACGCCAGAAGAGCATTCCCATTTTCTGTTCGGGTGTCTGTGCAAAATCCTTATTCCACAAAATGATCTCCCAGTACAGGGCCCAGCCTTCAATCCAGAACGGTGTGTTGAACGCACGCCGGTAGCTTTTGTGCCGTGCATTCATAAAGAACTGTAGGTTGTGCCCGGGCAATAATTCGTGCTGTACGGTTCCATAGGAAAAATTGGGATTATTCCCCCGCATGCTCATCAACTTATCTTCCTGCGACATGTCCTGTGTGGGATAGGAGATACTGATTTCCCATCCCCCGGTAAAAAACGGGTTTACTTCCTGCCGTTCCGGGGTCATCATGATCATACGCCATGTTTCCTTCGCCAGATCCGGAAGGGTTATCAAATCTCTTTCTTCTATAAATTTCACGGAATGATCAAAAAGATCCTTAATAGCCTGAGGTTGTTCTCCTGCGGGAACATATGTATTTTTTACATGTTCGAAAGCCGCTTTCCAGTCATCCCCGTACCCCATTTCGCGGGATGCTTTTATCATTTCGGCCTTACACCAATTAAACTGTTTTTCTGCGGTAGCAATAAGTTCCTCGGGAGTATAGGGAATAAATTCAAAAGCCAGTTCTTTCAACAACGCATCCCGCCCTATGGGTTTTCCTATAATACCGCTTCCGTCGTCTTTTACGCTATTGTCGGAATAATGTTCTTTTAAAAAAGTTTCGTAAGCCGAGAGTTTTTCGTCCAGTTCCTCATAAGGTTTTTCCATCCACCAGGTAAATTCCGGATCGTAGCTATAGTAAAATTTGTAGGCTTCTTCCAGCGCCTGGTGCAGTGACGTCACCACTGCCGCAGCCTTATCGGCCTGCACCCAGTCTTCAAAAGGTGTTTCTTTCAGCGTTTTCATTTTTTCTTCTACCTGCTGCGAAGCCGTTGTAAACTGCCGGGCCAATGTTTGTGCCTCAGGGCGTTTACCATGTCTTCGTTCCCGGATAAAAGTATAGAGGTCCCCGGCAAAATCCGCCACGGCCGCCACCTTTTTGTACGCCTTGTATGCCAGTTGCAAATGATAATCTTCTTTGGCAATACGGTTTTTGAGCATAATATAATCGGCTTTGCCTTCCTGCGACAATGCATCGAAATCGATCGCTTCGAGTTTTTTGTTCCAGGTTTGATAAAGCGTACTGAACCGCTGGTAATACTCCCCGGACTCCCCGATGGTATAGGTGGCATTTAAGGTTCGCTTATCTGCCTCGTAGCTGTCTATAGCATCGATCATTTCATGGGCATGCGCGATACTGCAGATGGAAATAAAAATAATAAGAGTGCTTACTAGTTTTCTCATAGCAAAGGTTTAATGAGATTTGAAAAATTATAATACTTGTTTTTTAGTACATGGCAAAAATTGAATTTTGATAATTCCTCTCCCGAAAGTCCCGATAACTATCGGGATCGGGATTGTTAGCCCCAGCCCTAAAGGGAGCATCCCGATGAATATCGGGACGAGGAAAATCAGGCTCCCTTTAGTCCCGATAATTATCGGGAGGGGTAAAACTGATTTTCCGGGAAACCTGGTAAAAACAATTTTTGTCATGTACTAAATCCTTGTTCATTGTTTTTGATATATCCGCAGGTATCGCAATGTTGTTGCCTGATAAATATATGAAAGTCTTCCCTGACTGTAGTCGGGGTCTACTTTAACATAATATCCAGGTAAACCGAATGACGTCCGTAGGTTTCATAAAAAGGTTTAAAGATGACACCGTCAATGGTGAATTCCAACTGCGTGGGGTCACCTTTTATCGATTTACCTATATCCTCTGCATCCAGGGTCACTTTTCGCCATTCCTTTCCCGGTTCGGACTCCTGGGCTGCCAGCAGTACCGGTCCGTAAAACAGGCTGGCAATGTTTTGCCGGTCCATTACCGGGTCCAGGTAAAACCGGAATGGCATCTGCAACTCTACAGTGTCGCCGTCTTTCCATTTACGGCTTAGTTTGAGATAGCTACCAGGCTTAGTCTCTATCTTTTGCTCTTTCCCGTTGATCTTTACGAAAAATCCTTTGGTAGCCCATTTCGGTACACGCACATGAATATCGAATTTCCCGCTGCCTTTTATTGTTAAACGGGTGTTGTCTTCCTTGGGGAAATTAGTTGTTTGCTCTACCGTTACATTACGTTCGGTCCACTTTAGAGTGGAAGGCACATAGAGATTTACATACAGCGCACGGTTATCTTTACCTTTAAAATAAATCGAATTTTGCAGTTTGGTACTGCTCTCTATAGCCGTACCGTTACAGCAGGTAAAGCCGGTCATATGAGGATTTCCAAACTGTTTGACTGCACCCGGTCTTAGCGGAACATGATAGGTATTGGCAGGGCTGTCCTCGGCCACGGAGGCCAGAATATGATTGTACAGTCCACGTTCGTAATAGTCCATCAGCTCTGCCCGCTGATCGAAAAGAAAGAGGTTTCGGGTCAGTTTTAACATGTTGTAGGTCGCACAGGTTTCATTCTGTCCCCCGGAAGAGAAGCCGTTTTCATAGAGTGTTGCCGGCTGACTGACAAAACATTCGGCATTGGCAGGATTACGCGCACCTGCAACACCTCCGATGCTATACATATAATCATTGACGGTTTTATACCAGAAATTATCGGCCACCCGGTAATATTCGGGGGCATTTGAGTCGCGATACATTTCTATGGCTCCCACGATCTGGGGAATGTGCTGATTGGCATGCAATCCGCGGAAGGAATCTACATTTTTAGCGAGTCCGTGCGAATGCCCTGCGTCTCCGAAAAAGACATCGATATTATCGAACAATTGAGCGGCTTTAAGGTAACGCGGTTCTTTGGTAATGCGGTACAAACGTGCCATAGCCTCATTCATTCCTCCGAATTCACCTGCTATGTAGGTATTCCACATGCTTATGAGGGTTTCCGTGGGCAACCGGCTAAGGCGGATGTATACCCAATCACTCATCCCTGTTACGATTTCAAGGGCTTTTTCATTACCGCTTACTTCATAAACATCCATCAATCCGGCCAGAATTTTATGTAACGTATAGTAAGGTGCCCAAACCTGGTTTTTCTGTCCTCCATACTTAGCCCCGTTTTCCAGCATAATGAACTGATCGGGCGGATAAGCGCTGATAAACCCTTCACCCCAGTTCCAGTAATCGGTACGGATCCCTTCTTCGCTAAGATCGGAGTCATAACCTGATTTTCCGGAGCCCGGTGGCACCACTGACGGATCGGATACATGTCCGGCACCAGCCTCCCCGGGCTTCCCGGCCATTTGCGATAATTCGTAGAGGGTGTTAACCATATATTCCATTTTATCAGCAAAACTGGCCTGAAGTGTCTTATCATATCTCGTGCCCGCATAAGCCTGCGCGATCGCCGTAAGATAATGACCTGTCGCATGCCCGCGTAATTTAGTTTCCTGGCTGTCCCAGACTCCCAGAGGTTTCGCCCCCTCAGGTTGCTGCTGTCCGAAGGCATTACGAAACATATAGAGAAAAGCATCGGGATCGGTTTCGGCCAGCGTGGTTATAAATTTATCGCGATTCTCGATAAATTTGGTTTCGTGTCCATGAGCATCGGCGTTTAGGGAAACCTGGTCCAGTGCAAAGACGTCCAGTGTGCGGTTGGGTGTAGTTGATTCTTTGGTCTTTTCTACTGTTACCACAGCCTTCGGCTGCAAATTTGTACCGGCAATACGACCGGTTACGGTGTAACGGCCCGGCTTAAGGACATCGCCATTATCGGTTGGTGCCGGCCAGAGTACACGTACTTCGGGTCCATCAATACCATCTCTATACGTACCTTTTATGTAACGCGGTAACCGCGGCAAATATCCTTCTTCTGTTTTTACTTCTATATCCGGTACGCTAACAAGGTATTCGTTATACAGCTGAGGATCGGTCTCCGAAAATTCCGGCAGATCGTCTTCCGACTTCTCCATTTTCGCAGAACCTTCGTGCTCTCCTTTCAACGCATTATAATGGATTCTGGCCACCTGCTTTTCACTCAGGGGAATACGGTAGATCCGGAAATCATGTATACTTGCATTAAGATACGGATCTTCCGGCAACAGCGATTTTCCGATATAGAGCAGGTTATTTTCACCGGACTCTTTATCGAATACTTCTTCTAACTCCAATTCTATCTTCTTGGTCTCCCCTGTTGACTTGCCATTGACATATGTCCGTATGGATTTTGAAGGGATGTCAATAACTACGGCAAGGTGCTCCCAACGATCAGTACCTACGGCCGGTGAAACCGGTCCGTTCTCATCGCCTGCTCCTGCCGTAATGGCTGCCTGAAAACCTTTCTTATTCTCAGTTCCCGCAGGTGCGGCAAAAAAATGTATGTCTGCGTCTTTACCGAAATCAAAAAATCGCTGGCCCGGTTGGTCTGAGTACAGGTAAATCCATCCTGTTATACTGAGAGACTCTATTCCCATTAAGGCCTGGCCGGGAATCGACACAAAAGATTCGCCGTCACCGGGAAGTGCCAGGACTTTTCCGAATTTATCGTCCCTGACAAATTTTGCCCTGGGACCGTGAATAGTGCTGTGTAAATTATTACGCGACCAGTCTTTACCATCTCCGTTGAACATATAACGTGCAATCATCCCGGTCTCACCGATCCCGTCCAGTATCTGGTCGCCATTTTGTGCCTGAACCGTTACTACGTGCCCTGCCAAAACAGTAGCAAACAGGATTACCCGAATGAATATAGTATTATACACCTTCATATTTTAATTGTTTTCTACAATAATTTTAAAAATCTTTCCTTTTCTGCCATGAGTTTTTTACTCATATATGCTATTCCAGGAGGGTGGGGTTACCTTTAAAAGGTTTTTTACAAAAAAGTCCCTTCTTTTCCGATCTCCGTATTCTCCTCCCGAAGTATGTGATTGTCCCGGTAATACCACCAGTTCGAAATCTTTCCCCGCCTTGATCAGGGCGTCGGCAAACTGCATGGTTGAAGCGGGATCTACATTGTCATCTACCTCTCCTACCATCAATAAAAGTTTTCCGTTCATGGAAGCTGCATTTTCGGTATTGGAACAGGCGGCGTAATGCGGCCCTACGGGATATCCCATCCATTGTTCGTTCCACCATATTTTGTCCATACGGTTATCGTGGCACCCGCAGGATGCTACGGCAGCCTTATAGAAATCGGAATTAAACACCACAGCCGCCCCGGCATTTTGCCCTCCCGCCGAAGTGCCGTGAATACCTACCATTTCACTGTTGATATAGGGATATTTCTTTGCCGCGGTTTTTATCCATAACTTCCTGTCCGGGAAACCGGCATCTTTCAGATTTTTCCAGCATACGTCATGGAATGCCTTGGAGCGGTTGGACGTTCCCATACCGTCTATCTGCACTACTATAAATCCTAATTCCGCCAGGGTGGTCATCCCGTAATATACGGACCGGAAACTTTTAGGCACAAAGGAATCGTGAGGGCCCGCGTAGATATATTCTATAACGGGATAATTTTTGTCCGGGTCGAAAGTCGTTGGTCTTACGATAATACCCCAGATATCCGTTTTTCCGTCACGCCCTTTGGCGGTGAAAGTCTCTGGTATTTTCCATCCGGTTGCCAGTAATCCGGAAATATCAGCTTTTTGTAAAGGAAGAACTTCTTTTTGAGTATCCGTACTTTTTAAAACCGTTACCGATGGCGCATCAACCCTGGAATACTGATCTATATAAAATTTACGGCCCGGGGAAAATGTGACTTTGTGGTTACCGTTCTCTTTGGTAAAGCGAACGAAGTTCTTTCCGTCAAAATCTATCCGGCAATAATGTAACAGGTACGGGTCCTGGTCTTTATCCATTCCACTTGCGGTAAAGTAGATCTGCCGATTCTTTTCGTCTACCTCCAGAACTTTTCTCACCGGCCATTTCCCCCTGGTTACCTGGTTTTTCACTTTTCCTGTTTGTCCGTCATACAGGTACAAATGATTGTATCCGTCTCGTTCGGAAGCCCATATTATCTCCTTACCGTCATCACTGTCATACCTGTATTTTTTGCCGCTGTAGTCTATAAATGTGGGACTGGTCTCTTCTATAATTGTACTTACCCTCCCGGTATTGGCATCTGCGGATAAAACCCGGTAAACCTGGTGTCCGCGCTGATTGTATTCGAAAGTAAAAGTGCTGCTGTTTTTCTTCCAGGTGAAATTTGACAGGCTGTATTGCTGTGAAAAAAGGTCGGTAGCTACGGGCGTATGTTTTCCGGATACCACATCAAACAGTTGCGGACTGCGGAAAGGTAGCTCATCGCCCGGTTTTAGATAATCACGGGATTCCAGTCTGGGCTGAAACTGGTCGTCAGGCGTTGATCTCACAAAATATATCTTATGTTCTTCTCCGGGGCGGACTTTATAAGCCATTATTTTTTTACTGTCCGGCGACCATTCTATGTGGGAAGAATAATAAAAACCCCCGGAACCGTCAAAACTCAACCGGGTTTCTTCTTCGGTATCCCTGTTTTTGATGTAAAGATTGTGATTTTTAATAAAGCCAATGTAAACACTGTCCGGTGAAATTACCGGGTCGTTTTCGGATTCATCGAAACGTTTCCCCCAATATCTTCTTCTGTCTCTTTCCTTTTTTTCAAGTTCTTTTATCACCCGGAGTTTATAATCCGAAAGATCACAGTTTATTTCCAGGCTATCCGTCCGGAAGGTAAATGAGCCTTCCGCAAATCGGAGGTTATCCATGCCCAAACTATCTGCTTCTATCTTTTCACCGATGAGTTCTTCCAGTTTCGAAGCCAGTCTCTGATGGTCAAAAGCTTTTTGCTGTGCTATATCTTGTGTGGAAATCAAAAGATATTCCGTCCCTTTTGCCGTATTGTTTTTATACCAGCACAAACTATCGCCCTGCCAATGAAAGAGTTCCGGGGTATTGTAAACCTTGTTTTTGAACAGGGTATCCACAGCCTCCGATTTCTTATACTCCGCGAGAGTCCCCTGACCGTACAGTGAGGGAACGAGGGAAAAAAGTGCCCAGAAAACACTTAATTTTAATCGTTTTTTCATCACAAAATAATTATTTATAAACCTATAAATAATCATTAAGTTTCTGTAAGTGTATATTAACCAAAAATTACACTTTATTAACCGGTATTTTGAAGAAATCCACAGAAGTATGTGATTTTAATATGATTTTTGATGCTTTTTAACAAGAATATACATCCAAACCTGTTATTTAAAACGCTCCGGTCGCAATGGTGTTATATCCATTAGGGGTTTTTCACCGACAACAAGCTGCTTTACGAGTTTACCGGTTACCGGTCCCAGGCTGAATCCCATCATGGCATGCCCGGATGCTATGGTAAGGTTTGTATACTTTAATGTTTTTCCGATAAAAGGCAATCCGTCCGGAGAAACAGGGCGCAAACCGGAAAGCGCCCCGGCTTTTTCTTCTTCGCTGATCTCAATGCCATTATAATATTTTTTTACGGCAGCGGCGACAGCCTGTACCCGTTCTTTCCGGATAAAATCGTTATTACCGGAAAACTCCATACTTCCGGCAAAGCGGGTAAAGCCGTGCATAGGAGTTACGGCTACCTTTGCTTCCGTCAATATAGCCGGAAGAGTAATCCCGGTATGGCGTTTTACATTCATACTGTAGCCCTTCCCTCCCTGAACCGGAATGTAAAGGCCTAGTTTTTTTGCCAGGGGAAATGTCCAGCTTCCGGCAGCGAGAACAACCTCATCTCCTTCATAGTTGCCTTTGTTTGTCTGTACCGCGGCAATTTTATTCCCGGAGATTTTCATGTCGGTAACTTCCTGGTGCAATTGGAATTCCACACCTTTTTTAACGAGCCATTGTTTCAGATTCTGCATAAACTCGTTGGGAGTAATATGCCTGTCGCACTCATACAAGACCGCACCGAGGACATTATCGGAGAATACCGGTTGCATTGTTTTCAGTTCCTCTTTATTCAGGCATCTGGCTTCCAGCCCTTCTTTCATTGCTCTTTCTGCCAGGTGCAGTTCCTCTTCTTCCGCTTTGGCTCCCGTGTAAACCATTAACACCCCGTCACGACCATAATGGAATTCAAAATCGAGGGAATCGAGCATGGCATCGTAGAGATCCCTGCTTTTCAGGTTCAGTTCTTTTATAACCGGGATAGATGCTTCTACCCGTTGTGCCGTGGCGGATTTTTTAAACAGGAGCCCCCACTTCATAAAATCAATATCCAGGCGGGGCTTAATGTAAAGCGGGCTCTTACTGTTAAACATCCATTTCAGTCCCTTGGTGACCATACCCGGTGCGGCAAGGGAAATAATATGGCTCGGAGTAAGATATCCCGCATTGATAAAGGAGGCCCCGCCGGAAATATCTTCGCGGTCTATCACCGTTACCCGGTAGCCCTCTTTAACCAGGTAGTATGCGGAGCAAAGCCCCGCTATCCCTCCTCCTATGATAATCGTTTTTCTCAATGGCTTAAAGTTTAGTTATAGTACCTGGAAACCATGTGCATAAGGGTCATCTTCATCATCTATGATAATCGTATTATACCCGGTCACTTTAGCCCAGCCTTCTATACTGGGAATAATAGCTTTTTTACCGGCCAGTTCGGATTCTTCCTCAATACGACCTATAAATTTACTGCCAATAATGCTTTCGTGGATAAATTCATCTCCTTTTTTGAGCTTACCTTTGGCATACCACTGGGCCATCCGCGCGGACGTACCTGTACCACAGGGCGACCTGTCTATGGCTTTATCCCCGTAAAAGACGGCATTCCTGGCGGTACTTTCTTTATCCAGCGTAGCGCCGGTCCAAAGAATATGGCTCAGGCCGTTGATCGTAGGATCTTCGGGATGTACAAAAGAGTCGGATGCGTTGATGCGGCTGCGCATTACCCTGCTCCAGGTTATCAGTTCACCGGCCTGGTAATGTTCCAGTCCTTTGAAATTTTCCTGAACCTCTACTATGGCATAATAATTCCCGCCATAGGAAACATCCACAGCCAGTTCTCCCAGGTCCGGGCATTCCACGGTAATATTTTCGGCTGCCAGGTATGATTTTATGTTTGTCAGTCGTACCGAAGTCACCTTTTTACCTTCCTGCCTATACACTACTTTTACCAGTCCCGCCGGGGTTTCCAGTCGTAACTGCCCGGGAATTTTGGGGGTTACCAGTCCTTCCTCGATCATGACCGTTACCGTACCAATGGTACCGTGTCCGCACATGGGAAGACATCCGCTGGTTTCGATAAAAAGTATTCCTACATCATTCTGAGGGTCAGCAGGCGGAAACAAAATGCTTCCGCTCATCATGTCATGACCCCGGGGCTCGAACATCAGTCCTTTCCGGATCCAGTCGTACTCTTTTAAAAAATGCTGACGTTTTGCACTCATGGTGGCTCCCTCTAAAAAGGGGCCACCGCCGGCAACCACTCTCACCGGGTTGCCACAGGTATGTGCATCTACACAAAAAAAGGTTTTTCTCGCCATTGGCTATACAGCGTTTTTAGTCACTTTTCCGTTTATAGTTCTTGAAATCTGTAAGGGATTACTGTTTTGTAACGCCTTCGGTAATAATGCATCCGGCCAGTCCTGGTAGGATACCGGACGTACCCAGCGTTTCACGGCGGTGAGGCCTACGGAAGTAAATTTACTGTCCGACGTTGCGGGGAACGGTCCACCATGTGTCATTGCGGCACAGACATCTACCCCGGTAGGGACCCCGTTAAAGATCAACCGGCCTACACGGCTCTTCAGCGCTTCGATCGTTTCTGAAAAATCGTATAATTCAGCTTCATCTTCGTTCAGTACGGTACCGGTTAATTGTCCTTCGAGATTTGCCAGGACTTCCGTAAGTTGTGCTTTATCTTCGCACTGCACTATAACCGAAAACGGACCGAATACTTCCCGGTGATAGGTTTTGTTTTTCAAAAAGACATCGCCGTCTACAGTAATCACGTTTTGTAAGGCATAATTGTCCTTTACCTCTACATCCGGGGAAGCTACTTCCTGAAAACCGGGCTGGGACAATACGGTTTCTTTGCTTTTATCGTATTGTTTTTTAATCCCAGGATGTAACATACATGTAGGGGCGATTCCGGAAATCGCTTTGCCTAAGTCCGTTATAAAAGTATCGAAAGCTTCACTTTTAACTCCCAGGATCAATCCCGGATTTGTACAGAATTGCCCGGTCCCGGCAGTAATGGAGCTTGCGTATTGTTCGGCCCAGAATCCTGCCTTTTCTTTTAAAGCGGAAGGAAGGACAACCACAGGATTGATGCTTCCCATTTCGGCATATACGGGAACAGGTTCTTCCCGTTCTGCTGCCAGCTTGCACAAGGCCGTTCCTCCTTTTATGCTTCCTGTAAAACCTACGGCCTTAACCAGGGGATGTTGTACCAGGGTTTGTCCGACTTCGATCCCTTTACTGTTAAGATTGGAAAAAACTCCATCCGGCATACCTGTTTTTTTTGCCGCTTTTATAATTGCCGAAGAAACCAGTTCTCCGGTCCCTGCATGTAAAGGATGTGACTTTACAAGGACAGGACATCCTGCAGCCAGGGCACTGGCCGTATCTCCCCCGGCTGTGGAGAAAGCAAACGGAAAATTACTTGCACCGAAGACCACCACGGGGCCCAGGGGAATCTGCATACGCCGAAGATCGGGCTTTCCTTCCGAAAAATTGAGAATGGCCTCTACCCATGATCCTTCCCGGAGCATGGTGGCAAAAGCCCTGAGTTGCCCGGTTGTACGTACAAATTCTCCGTTGGCACGGCCATCCGGCAGGCCGGATTCCTTTTTATAGATATCTATAAGGCCGTCTTTTAAAGCTTCCAGCTCTGTAGCGATACCTTCCAGAAAAGTCGCCTTATCTTCATCGCTGGTATTTTTATATGTACGGAAAGCTTTGGTGGCAAGTACAACCGCTTTATCCACTTCCTCATTTGTAGCTTCGTAAAACACGGTTTCGTTTTCCGAATTGGTTTCCGGGTTAATGGTTTTGTAGGTTACTTGTCCTGATGCGGAAAGCTCTTCTCCTATGTAATTTTTTCCTGTAATCATAGCTTTCTTGTTTTTGGGTTATTAAATTCATTTACACTTTTCATCCCGTGATAATCCCGATAGAGTTATAGGGATCGGGAGCAGTAATGGATTTCAAGCTTGTCTCGTTTACCCTCCGTCCTTGACCCCAGCCATTTCGGCCTGGCTCAATGCAGCGCCTAAAGGGTGGGACGGAGGGTAATCAGTATAGTTACAAATTCATATAATCCGGTAATGCCGGACGGGTTTTCATGGCTTCGTCAATGATAGCCAGAACTCTTTCGCGTTCTGCTCCCTGTAAAGGCAAACGCGGCGCCCGTACGTTTTCCGTTCCTATACCTGTGGCTACCTCCGCCAATTTTATATTTTGTACCAGTTGCGGGGAAATATCCAGTTCCAGCAATGGCATAAACCACCTGTATATTGCTATTGCTTCCTCTATTTTACCGGCTTTTACCAGCTTGTAAATAGCTACCGTCTCTGCCGGATAGGCATCCACAAGTCCGGCGACCCATCCGTCCGCACCGGCAGCTAAGCTTTCGAGTGCCAATGTATCTACTCCACCGAGTATCTTTAACCGATCTCCGAAACGATTTTTGAAACGGGTAACATTGGTAATATCCCTTGTAGATTCTTTTACAGCCTGGATATTATCTAATTCCAAAAGTTCTTCGAACATATCAAGGGTAACTTCTATTTTGTAATCTACCGGGTTATTGTAGATCATTATAGGCAGTGAGGTACTTTTTGCTATTTCCTTGAAATACACCACGGTTTCGTAGTCCGTTGCCTTGTAACGCATGGGAGGAAGGATCATGAGTCCGTTAGCTCCCAGTTGTTCTGCTTTTTGAGCTACTTCGATAGCTTCTTTGGTACTTTGCTCGGCAATGTTAATTACTACCGGTACGCTGCCGTCTACAATTTTCAGCGTTTCTTTTATAAGCGTTTCTTTTTCGTCACCTGTCAGTGTACTGGCCTCTCCGAGAGTCCCGCCTAGTATAATACCACTTACACCTGCTGCTAACTGTGCTTCGACGTTTTTTCTGAAAGTGACCAAATCTAACTGGTCGTCGTCAGTAAACTTTGTTGTTACCGCTGGCATTACGCCTTCCCATTTTAGTGTCATCTTAATTAATTTTTCAACAAAAATAAAGGTTATGAAAAAGTCTGTATGAGCGATTATTAGCATATACTGACACTATATTACCACAAATATTGATTTCCAAGTGATTTTTTAGTAATATTTACAAAAAATTAATGCTTTGAAAGTCCTCCCCTTTAAAATACCGAAACCCGAACAGGAAGCGCTCGTCTACCAGGAAGACCATGAAATTGCTTTTTATGACCAGCTTCATCAGCACGAAGAGATCCAGATAAGTCTTATCGTTGAAGGTGCCGGGTCACTTATTGTCGGTGATACGATCAATCACTACAAGAAAAATGACATCCTGGTTATAGGAGAAAATATCCCTCATGTGTTCCGCAGTGATTTACAGGCTTCTCCCCGATCTGTAATGTACACTCTTTTTTTTACCAAAACATCCTTCGGAAAGGATTTTTTTACGATCCCCGATTTAACGGATACACAGGTTTTCTTTAAAGAAGCAGAATATGGAATTAAAGTCTTATCCGGACAGAAAAAGATCATCAAACGCTTCAATAAACTGAAAAAGGAAAGCAAGATAGAACGTATAGGATCTCTTCTAAAGATCATCCATATTATTATAGATTCCGAAAAGCAGCCCTTATCTTCTTTTGTGTACCGTAAAAAATATACGGATGATGAAGGAAAACGCATGAGTGCGGTATTTGAACATGCTATGGAGCATTTTAACGAAGTAATTTCCCTGGATGCCGTTGCGGAAAAGGCCAATATGAGTAAAAATGCCTTTTGCCGGTATTTTAAAAAACGTACGAACAAGACCTTTTTCCAGTTTTTGATTGAGATACGGATTGAGCATGCCTGTAAACTACTTTATCGCAATCCGGAACTATCCATTTCCATTATTTCGGAAATGTGCGGGTTTCAGAACATTACCAATTTCAACCGGAAGTTCAAAGAATTGAAGAGCATTACCCCGTCCCAGTACAGGGCACAGTATTAGAGCTTGTTTAAACTGATTTCAATTGGCTAAAAAATGTCCTTTTTGTTGCCGACGCGCCACCTGGCCCCTTCACTAAAAACAGCCACTGGCTGTTTTCTTAACGTTCGGTCCTGTCTTTTTCTCGCCCCATAGCTATGGCTATGCGGCTCAAAAAAGCCTTCATATGGAACAGGGCGGAGCGTATAAAAATAACCCTGTGGGTTATTTTAGCGAACGAGCCAGCCGGCGCAAGGGTATTTTTCGCTTCAATCAAATCAGTTTAAACAAGCTCTTAGCAAAAAAAGCGAATGAAAAACATTCGCCTTTTTGCGTGTCGGGGACACGAAACTAATCAAATCAAATTACTATGAGAATCTGTTTTATTTTAATATCCGGTGTTCTGTTTTAAATTGGCATTGGTATTCAACTCTTCCAGCCCGATAGGAAAAAGTACGGTATGATCTCCGTTCGGTTCATGGTTATACCAGTTTTTGGTCTGGAAAACCCCGAAGCGGATAAGATCGGTCCTTCTTCTGGCCTCACATGCAAATTCCCATCCTAACTCATCGAGAAAGCGACCGTATTGTACGGGAGACTGATCGCCGGGCTTATCTATATTTCCCTCTGTATCCAATGTTCCGTATTCCATAGTAGTATCCCCTTCCAGTTCGGCACCGGTAACTACAGCATCTGCAGGGTCGTCAAAGGAACGTCTTCTGACCTCCGAAACGATTTGTGCTGCTTCCTCGCTGCGTCCCATACGCAACAGACACTCAGCTTTCATCATCAGGACATCGGTATATCTGTAGAACGGGAAATCATTGCTCAATGCGCTTGTTGCCCCTTCTTCTATTTCATATTTCCCGCAACGAAACCCCTGCGTAGCGCCACAAAATTCAAGACTCGGCATTTCTTTGGTCAATGTCATCACTATACTTCCGCTATTTATATTCCGTTGATCTCCCATAAGCCAGGTATCCTCCAACCTGTTGTCTGAGGGGTCATAACTGTCTATAAATTGTGGATTACAGCTGGAGCCGCCCCAGGGTTGTGCTTCCATACCAAAAACATTTCTATGGTCAGGAAGCAGCATTTTCATATGAGCATTCCACTGCCCGGCGTAAATGGCATCGTAGGGAATGGCGAAGACCATTTCCGGATTTTTATCATTTTGAGTGGCAAAAATATCTTTATAGCTTGACGAAAGACTGAATTTCCCGTCGTTGATAATAACATCACATGCATTTATGCACTTTTCCCATTGCGGCGTACCGGTATATACTTCTGCATTGAGATATATCCTTGCCAGGGTGTGATATGCCGCATATTTGGTCATGCGTCCGTAAGAGATATCTGCCACACTATCCGTAAGTGCGGGAATTACTTCTTCCAGTTCCGCTTCTACAAAATCGAACACTTCTTTTCTTGTATTCTGCACTGGTAATTCTTCCCCGTAATCTGTTATAACAGGGACATTACCATGTGTGTCCAAAAGCATGGAGTAGTACAATGCACGCAATGCTCTCATTTCGGGAATTATCTCGGCAGACTGTTGTTCATCTACGGGGATCAATTCGGATTCTACCTGGAGGATAACACGGTTTATACTGTTTATTCCCCTGAAACAGGATCGCCAGGTATTCGTTGGCTGCCATTGCAGATTATCCCATTCGTGCCAGTGCATTCTTTTGTACACCCCGCCATCATCCCAGCCATTGGGCCGGGTCGGCGTTACGATGATATCGGCGGATTCTTCCTGAAGATCAAAATATCCCTGCCAGCCCATCACAAAACGCAAAGGCGTATAGGTAGATGCCATAAGCGCTATTATATCTGATTCGGCAGGTATGAAAGTGTCTTCCGTAACCTCCGAGAACACTTCTTCATCCAGACCGGTACATCCGGAAAGGCCCCATCCGAACAGGAAGGTTAACATCCATATTCTTATATTCTTAGTCCTCATATATATTGCAAAAATTTTCATGGCTATCCGTATTTTAAAAAGTGAGATTGATTCCTAATGAAAAAGTCCGGGTAGAAGGATATTTATCCCTTTCGTCAACGCCGGGGTTGAGTTCGTCCGTATCCACTTCAGGATCAATCCCGTTATATCCGGTGATCGTGACCAGGTTTAACCCGGTGGCGTAAATCCGGAAATTCTCTATAAACTTAAAAGCCGATTTCGGCAGGGTATACCCGATGGTAACGTTATCTATTTTGAGAAAATCCCCGTCTTCCACATAGTAACTCACCAATCTCTGAACATCATTCAGCACTGCTTTTCCGTATACTTTATCGTAGGCGGAATTAAGTGTGTTATAGCTTACCGTGGGGTTTTCATAATACATTCTCGGGAAATTGAGTATCTGGTAACCGAAAGCCCCCCGCAGGTTTACATTAAAATCCCAGTTTTTGTATTTCACGGTGTTGTTCCAGCTAAAATAAGATTTTGGAAGACCATTGCCCAGAACCTGCCGGTCTTCGGCTGTGGCTTCGGTAGAGGGGACAATATTTCCATCGCGTGTTTCGATCAGCCATATGCCGTCATCGGTAATATCCACACTTTTCCACCCGAAGAAATTACCAATGGGTTGTCCTTCCTGTACCCGGTGTGTGCTCACCTGTATGGGCTCACTGGCATAACCGGTATCAAAAAAATCGTTGGTCAGTTGAAATTCGCTGTTCGACAACGATACGATCTCGTTGCTGTTCCTGGAATAGGTGAGGTTGGCCGTCCATTGAAAATTATCGGTTTTTACGGGTATGGCACTTAACAGTATTTCCAGACCGGAATTTTTAATTTCGGCCACATTAGCGGTCATTTCATTGTAAAAATACGGGGGAGTAGGTACGCTATAATTGTACAGTGAATTTTTTGTTCTCCTGCTGTAATAGTCTATAGTACCACTTATCCGCCCGTCCAGAAAACCGTAATCCAGTCCGAAATTCACTTCCTCTTTTTTCTCCCATTTCAAATCGGGGTTGGCATTCCGGTTGGGTACCAGTTGACGTATCCACTCTCCGTTATACAGGAAGTATTCGCTATAGGTAAGTCCGCTCAACGACTGGTAATTGTTACCGGCATTGATCCCCGTGACCCCGAATCCTGCGCGGAGTTTCAGGTTATCCAGCCATGTGAAACTATCCATAAAAGATTCTTCATGAATACGCCAACCGGCGGAAACCCCGGGAAAATACCCCCATTTGTTATTGGAACCGAACCGGGAAGACCCTTCGCGCCGTAAACTGGCCATTAAAAGATACCGGTCATCAAAATTATAGGTTACCCTGGAGAAGAAGGCTATGAGTTTATTTGAATTCTTATAACTTCCCATTCCGGCCCTGCCTTCTTCCAGCCATTTTCCGGTACCGATATTGTTATACGTAAATCCGTCCGTCGGGAAGTTACTGTTATTCACCCAGAAACCTTCCTCCATTTCATCCTCATAGTTATATCCCACCAAGGCGGTTACCTTATGTTTTCCAAAGGATTGATTGTAGTCTATGGTAAACTGGCCATAGTTATTAATATAGTTATCGGCTCCCCTGGAAGCAAAACCTCCCTGTGAATATTTTACCGTAGAGACGTGGTTTTTGGTCTGGTAAAAACCCCTCATTTTCGAATTACCTCTGCGGGCATACATTGCTTTGGCAGTAAGATTTTCATTGATCTTATAACTGGAACTAAAATCGAAACGAACGTTTCTTTCCCTGTTTTCGCCCATAGTTTCCATAATATAGGCTACCGGGTTGTCATAAAAATACTCGTCTCTTTCCATCCAGGTACCATCCGGGTTCTTTACCGGCTCTGTAGGATTCCGTATCAATGCCTGCCGGTAGATATACGGATTAAAACTGGTGCCGTCACCAAGCGCATTATACACCTGTTCGCTGACTATAAAACCGACAGTAGTTTTGAGTTTATTGTCAAACATGGAATGAGCGACATTTACCCTGCCGGTATATTTTTTATTGTCCGATTTGAGAAATATTCCTTCTATATCCCTATAGTTTAAAGAGGCGGTAAGACTGGTACTTTCGTTTCCACCGCGAAAAGTAAGGTTGTGTACCTGGCTGTAGGCATTCCGGGTAATTTCATCCAGCCAATCGGTATCGGCTCCATAATCCCGTATGTTTGCGCCCACAAAGGTATATCCTTCATCCCATCTTTTCCGGAGATCCGAGGCATTCATAAAATCCAGTTCCCGGGCAATGGTGGATAAGGAAGCGTACCCGTTATATTCTATGGTGGGCTTCATGTTATAGCCACCGGATTTGGTGGTAATGATAATAACCCCATTGGTACCGCGTGTACCGTAAATGGCCGTAGCCGAACCGTCTTTAAGTACATCTATGGATTCAATATCCTCGGGTGCTACCGTATTGAGACTTCCGGGGACACCATCCACGAGAATCAGAGGGTTTGTTCCTCCGGACAAGGAAGATATTCCCCTTAGTTTAATCTGTGAACCGGAAGTCGGGTCTCCCGAAGGTGTGGAAATAGTTAAGCCTGCTACTTTACCCTGGATAAGTTGTGCTGCATCTTTTACATTACCCTGGATAAAATCTTCCGACTTTACCGAGGCTACGGCGCTGGTTACATCGGCCCTTTTCTGCGATCCGTAACCGATAAGCACAACTTCATCCAACTTCTGGAGGTCTTCCTGCAACACGATATTTACCGTAGTTTGCTGCCCAACTTCAATCTCTGTTGTCTTAAATCCCATATAAGACACTGCCAATACCGCCGTTTCCGATTGTACGGTGATGTTGAAATTACCATCAAAATCAGTGACCGCTCCATTCGAAGTATTTTTTTCCTGTACGGAAGCTCCCCCTATGGGTATGCCCTGATCGTCTTTTACCGTACCGCTTATGACCTGCTGCCCGAATGTTGTAAAAGAACAGCATAGGAATAAAATAAGATACCAGGATTTTCTCCTGAAACTCCCCCTGTTAAACAGCTTAACGGATAAGTTTGTTTGTTCCATAATTAAATTTTTACCGGTTAGTTTTTGTTTTTTTAGCGTGTCACACATTATCGTCAAAAAGGGATTGTATCAGATAAACATTATGGTGTAACTTAAACACTTGTAAAAATATAATTACTCGGAACCAGGAGGTATTTAAATATTATCCGATCCTGACACTATGTTATCTATTTAGCAATGAAATAACTCAAAAGGAAGATTAAAACGGACAAAAAAGCCAAATGAGCGAATAAAAAATAACCTTTTTCGATTAATATTAAAAAAAATATAAACATCCCGCTTGGCTGGCCGGAGCACAAAATCTTTTGTAAACCATACACTACGGTGATCAGCGGGTTTAAAGGAGAGATTCAATAGGAGATGAAAAATACGAGTCCGACGCCGGAAACGACACGCGGTAATATATATCTTCGTTGATCCGGGAGCTTATCTCATAAATTCATAAGGCCGGAAATTCTCCGGCCTTTGATGTCGTATGCTGTATTCATTCATCATTTTTCCGGATCAGGGAACAGGCTTAATCCGGAATCGTACATCCATAGTTCGGACTCTATATTCCCTGCTACACTTTCGTATCCTTTTAATTGATTTGCGGAAACTTCTCCCTGAAAGATGGCATCACATAATTTCAGGTCCTCTATTTTGTCCAATCCTACGAAGAGTATATATATCCCCGGGTTTCCGCCAGAAACGGTTTTCATCCAGACAAAAGGTCTTCCTGCCAGTTTTTCATTTAACCACGGTGTCATCCTGGTGAGATATTGACTCATCTTCTCCCCGGACACACCGGGAGTATAAATGTAATACACCTGCAGATACTTGCTCTTATACCAATCCGGATTGTAGTTACTATACGAATCCATTATCTCTTTATATGATCCGGAAGGGTTTTCCACGTAGGGCAACCAATGGATCTGATTGAGTCTTGAATTTTCTGCTCCGTCCACCTTCCAGTTATCAAAATCATTCCATGTGTGATTTGGAGTGGCATCGACAAAACGGCCTCTTCTGTCTCCGTTAAGTATAAACCAGCCCACCCACGACCAGTCATCTCCCTGCGTCTTCTGCCATTCCAGGTCACGTGCATATCCGTTTACAAAGGCTTCTTTCTTATCTGCACGGATATCGTATTCAAAAAAGGCAAACACCTTGTTTTGTCCGTAGGAAGGTATCATACTCATTAATATGAAGCCTGCCAGAATTATTGTTGTTTTCATATGTCTCTGTTTTTGGGTCGCTTTTATTTCAAAAACCAAAGAAAAAGAAAACCTTTCGGAAAAGGAGGTGTAAACTTGTAAAGTGTAATATAGGCTTCCGAACTGTAATATTCAGGATGTTAATCAAGCGACAAAAGCTTAAGTATTTCCTTTTTTCTGCTTCTTCCCAAAGGCACTTCATCCCCACTCTCCAGGATAAGTACATAATTATTAGGTCCGCTTTTCTCTACGTATAGTATTTCCGTAATACGAACAGCATAAGATTTATGCACCCGGCGAAAGTCGTCCGGTAATATTTTCAGAAGTTGGCTCAACGGCTTGTCATAAAGCTTTTTTCTTTCGTCATACAAATGCAATTCGGCATAAATTCCAGCGGCTTGTATAAACTTAACACTTTTCATATTTATGAATTCCAGCCCTGCCTTACCTTTTACCGCCAGTTGTTTTAAGCTTCTTTCCCGTACCGGAATCCCTTCCAGGTAGCGATTAAGGGCTTTAGCTATGCGTTCTTTTTTGAAAGGTTTTCCGACAAAATCCATCACACCGTACTCATAGGCTTCGATAGCTCTATCCGTGTATGCGGAAACAACGATGGTATGAAACGGTCCTGCCATAAAACTCTCCAATACCTCATACCCGTCTCTCCCGTGTAGGTTCAGGTCCAGAAAAAGTAAATCAATTTCGTTGTTCTTCAGATAGGTTTCTGCTTCTCCGACAGAATAAACCCTGTCGATTTGTACCTGATCCGCAATAACCTCCCGAACAAACCGCATTAAGCGATTGGATATCAACACTTCATCTTCACAAATCAAAATTCGTATCATAAAAAGATCTTTATTACAGACATCCATCCGCCGGGACATGGATAGGACGAAAAATCGAATTTCTTCCCGTAGGATTCCTCCAATCTGGAAATTACGTATTGAATTCCCATGCCTTTCTCTTTTATGATATCATCGCCGGTGCCGTCATTGGAGATTACATATTGCCGATAGTTCACTCCTCTCTCTTCACTTATGGTGAAATTACCGGAGTTTCGGTTTTCATAGCCATGTGTAATTCCATTTTCCACCAGGGTAAGAAAAACTCCGGGAGGGATGCTTTTCTCTTCGTCCAGATTCTTGGTATTAAGGGCAAACACCACATTTTTTCTAACCGCCATAATACCGAGATAATGCCGTACCAGCTTCAGTTCGTCTTTTACCGGTATCTGTTTTTTATGGGATATTTCCGAGAACAGTTCAAATTCTCCGGATATATCCTCCAGAAAAACACCTGCCTTTACAGGATCGGTCTCCATCAGTTCCTGTAAAGAGGTAAGGGAATTAAAAAGAAAATGGGGTTGAATACTTTTTTTCAACAACTGATTCTCCAGCCGGGAGGATCTCAATAAGACCTGCCTATGTTCTTTTTGTTGCCTGGAAAGTTCTATCCCCACCGACAAAAACATACAAAAAATAAAAAAAATAATCCCTATAAAATAACCGTAAGGCATATATCCCGAAACCCGTAGTATAACACATATTGAAAAAACTATAACCCCGCACAGAACAATCCCGGTCTCTCTATTGTTGTTCCGGGCCCACAAGGTCAGAAGGAGCGCACCTCCAAGGCTCATAAAAATATAGACGTTTTCTTTTAGAATGAAAAAGGAGATAGCGGAGGTCCCCATAAGTAGTATCACTATATGTTTTTTGTACGGCAGGGCAAAGTGATATAACAAAAAAATATTTAACGAAGCCATCCCCAGCAATACGGACAGGTAAATATAATCCGTTGTTGTCAGCGGAATAAAAGGTATAAGTTTTTCCTCTTCGGGAAAAATTTTCAGATATATCTTAAAAATGTGGAAAAGGCAGTAAAAAGCAAAGAAAAGATAGGCGGCCCTTTTATGATATCCGAAATAGAGAACCAGGTTAAAACAAAAAGTTGTTCCCAAAACGGATGTAATGATAAGAAGGCTCTCATACGGGTTAAAGATCATCATAAATCCTCACTATTATTCCGAAAATGCTCACCTATTGTTCTTTGAGTACCGGACATGGTATTTTTGACAAAAATTTTAGACAGTCTCTTAGTATCCAGGCAATCGTATCTTTTCAAATATAGTGGAAAAAAACAGAAAAAATACCTTTGGCAAACGAAGGCGGAAATGAAAGACAAAAGCCTTCCGGAGTTCCGAAAGGCTCTATCTGATTATGAAAAATATTTATCACTACTCAACCAGGGTAGTCATGCAGATGTAAATGTAATGATTTCTTTTTTTATTTTGAAAATTTTTAACAAAACATCTCCCTGCGCTTTACAAATGGGATTTTACCCGTCTTTCTCTATTGTAATTTAAACGTAATAGGAATGCTGAAGGGTACCCGGACAGCCCTGTTTCCCTGTTTTCCCGGAGTCATTTTAGGAAGTTTATTTATGATACGTGCCGCTTCTTCTTCCAGGCTTTTATCCGGCCCCCGCATCTGTATACCGGTAATATTGCCATCTTTGTCAATAACAAAGTTCACATAAACTTTTCCCTGTATTTCTCTTTCCTTTGCCAGTTCCGGATAACGGAAATTTTTCCGGATATGACGCATCATATTCTCTTCGAAACATTTACGTTTATCCTCTGCATTCTCGCATCCGGGGAACACAGGTACATTTTCTACCAGGTTAATAGATATCATCTCATCCGGAACAGGATCGTCTATAACGGGGATATCATCCACATCTACGGGATCATCAAAGCTATCTTCGATAGGTATTAATTTAGAATCTTTTGTATCCGAATCGTCTTCTTCAAGAACGATTTTATCCGCTATTACTTTCGGAGGTGGCGGAGGGGGTGGTGTATTTAACCGGATAACCGGTATATCTATTTCCTCCGGTTGTTCCGGTACGGATAAATTGTCCGCTATATATTTCGTCTTGTCATATTCCTTCCATTCCATACCTTTCCAGGTAAGAAATAACACTATTGCCATTCCTATGACAAAAAACAGCCCGCTGTTCCGGGCCAGATCGGCTTTCGGGTTCTTCTTTGGTATCATACAATAAAGTTTAAGGTTAATTACTATCTGCAGGTATTGACGTCATTTTTGCAGTGTTAATCAGACCTTCTCAACAATCGTACCAGAGTCCCCGAACGGGAAACACTTTATGCAACAAGCTGTTACCTCTAAAAAAACAAAAAAAAAGCCCGTTCTATACGAACAGGCTTCTCTAATATTATGCTTATGCAGTTTATTGTAATCGGAAAGTAATCGGTATACTGAATGGAACCCTTACCGCTCTGCCTCTTTGTTTCCCCGGGGTCATTTTCGGCAACTTGCTTATGATTCTCTCTGCTTCTTTTTCCAGGTTTTTGTCCGGGCCACGAAGTCTTACGTTATTAATACTTCCGTCTTTATCGATAGTAAACATTACGGCTACTCTACCCTGAACTCCCATCTCCTGGGCAATTTCCGGGTAACGGAAGTGTTTACGGATGTGTTTTTGCATCATTTCCTGGAAGCAAGCCCTTTTGTCTTTAGCATCTTCACATCCGGGAAATACGGGAACATCCTCAATTACGGCAAAAGGTACATCCACATCTACCGGCTCTTCCACCTCTACGATCTCTTCTACTTCTACAACCTCATCCTGGTTTGTTTCGGTAGATTCGATAACTGTTTCTTCTATTTCTTCATCATCCTCGACAACCTCAATTACCTCGGGCGCTGCGGGTGGCGGTGGCGGTGGCGGTGGCGTTTTCAGCATTTCCGTGATCGGAATTTCTTCCTCCAGTTCTTCATCCACATCCATCTTATAAGTGAATGCCTCGTCCTTCTCATACTGTTTCCATTCCAATCCCCGCCAGGTAAGAAACAGCACCACGGCCATCCCTATCGCAAAATAGAGGCCGCTGTTCCTGGTGAGATCGGCTTTTGGATTCTTTTTAGGTTCCATTGATTCAAATTTTATCTTTTGGTTTACTTTTTATTTGTCTATCAAAACAAATTCAACACTTTTTCCAAGTGTTTTACCTGCCGCACCTGCTCCTTCAAAACTTTTATCGGTCGCTAATTTAATTATTTATTTGAAATGAAAGCAACTAATTTGTCCTTTTTATAGTTTTATTTACGGCATTAACAATAATGACCGTAAAAATACCACAAATCATTCCGGTCGTATTGGCCAAGGCATCCAGGACATCCCCGGAACGGCCTTTACCCATGGTATGCTGTAGTACCTCAACAACCGTACCATACACAAAAGCTATAAAAAAAGATATAATTATTGCTTTCTTTTTTACCGGCCCGAAGGTATTTTCTCCCCGAAGTGCGTAATACCACAAGATAAGAAAAATGTAGTAAAAAATAAAATGCACTATCTTATCCAGATGGGGATAGGATACGGAAGGCAGGTCCGAAGGGGGGACCAGACTCAAAATAGTAACGGCTACCACCCATCCGACTGCTAGTATTAAAAATACTTTCCTTCTATGCTCCAACCAGTTCTTTATACGCCTCACTACTCAACAAATCATCTGCTTCCGAAGGATCGCTCATCTTTATTTTTATCATCCAGCCATCGTTATAAGGATCGGAATTTACCTTTTCCGGTTCTTCCTCCAGAGTTGTATTAAACTCAATTATTTCTCCGGAAAGTGGTAAAAACAGATCGGATACGGTTTTTACGGCTTCTACCGTACCGAACACCTCTTCTCTGTCCAGGGTTTCGTCTACGGTCTCTACTTCTACATATACGATATCTCCCAATTCGCTTTGTGCGAAATCCGTGACCCCCACAGTGGCGATATCCCCTTCTATTTTAACCCATTCGTGGTCTTTGGTGTACTTTAAGTCAGATGGTATGTTCATTTGAATAATGTGTTAGGTATTATTTTGCGACAAATGTAACTTTTAAAGTATTTTAATCCAAAAGTTGTCTGCGTTAAAATATCCGTATTGCTCCTTTATATCCCTTACTTTATCAATAAAGTATCCGCTACCCGGCCTCATGCGTATGCCGTATAACGGAACACCTGTGAAAGCCGGTTATTTTTCGACACATTCCAGCTAATTTCCAAAATTATAACGCAATGTTATACCGGATCGTATAGTGGTTTGCGGATATGCGGTGGAAATCGCGTATTTAGAGAAGGTATGGTCATAAAAAAACAGGGTGGTAAAGTTCTTGGTCAAGGCATAATCTGCCGTAAATCTCACACTCCATATGGTCTGGCCGGAAGTTACCTGGTTATTATCCAGGTCGAGATTTCTGATGATCGTAATATTATCCCGCAATGACAGGTCGGCCTTCAGGTTGATATCTCCTTTGAGAGTCTGCCTTATTCCGCCGATGTTGGTAGTAAAGGGGACTTCCTTAAAGCGGTATCCCAATCCCAGAAGGTACTCTTTGCCCGTGGTTTCGGTAAGCAGATTATTATCAAAACTAAGGGATAATGCCCTGTCGGTTTTTATTTCTGCCTGTATATTAACGGAATTCTTCATTTCAAAATCGACACGGACCAGCGGGTTGAACTGTTCTACGAGTGTGACGTTAGTATAGAGCAACTCGTTCATAAAATTGCCGGATTGATCGATCTTGTCCGGATTCTGCCGGCTGTATTCCAGGTTGGTCCGGAAAGAGTTTACACTATAGCTGGCCCTGTAACCATGTCCCAGGGAAAATCGCCGGAAACGGTTTTTAAACCAATCGAGCCGCATGAGCCCCGTATATTTAAGTGTCCAGTTGGGAATGGGCACATCGCGAAAAGCCCCAAGGCTTACTTTGTCTGCAGTTTTGCCGGTATAAGCAGCGAGGAAGGCAGGCAACAATACTGCCTGATTATTTTTTCCGTACCCTTTGGGATATCCTTCATCGTCCAGGTTATCCGGATCGGCAATATCAATTCCCCGTTGTACTGCAAGGCGATTAGCTACTTCTCTCCGGTTTTGACGAAACTCCTCGAAAGTGGCGGAATTCATTTCATCGCTCTTACTGAAAGCAGTTTTTATTAAGATCGTAGAGATGGAAAAGTCCCCGTATTTATTTCCGAGCAGGCTTTCGTACTCGTACTGCTGATCTCCCAGGTCATTGATCGAAAAGTTCTCCGTATAGCTATCGGCATACTGCCGGTTGGCCACGAGGTCTATGGTGAGGTCCGGAGTAGGCTCAACATTGGCGGTTATATTCAACTGGCTGCTGTTCCTCTCCATATATTGCTGGTTGAGATCCGGAAAACGGGTTAACCACCCTTTTCTGCCAGCTTCATAACGTATGTCGGACTGGCTACCGAAAACAAATCCCCAGGACGGCCTGAGCGTTCCTATAAAACCTATAGATTCGGTATACCCGGGCAACACTTTACCCCGGTTATCCGTATAACTTACATCTATACGCTTTACCATAGTAAGCAGGTCTATCCCCGCATTGGCCAGCCGGGAACTCTTTTCTTGTTCCTGTTCTTCGGTATTATCTTTATCGGCATTCAGTGCAGGCCTTCTTCTTACGGGTTGCTCACGGTTTTCTTTCTTAAGTCCCAGGTAACTGTAAAAACGCTCCATTCCCATAGAGGCATTGAGAACATGTGTGGAAGCATTTTGTATCGTATTTACATTTTCCCCGGCGATATCGTTAATAACATCATTTCCCCGTTGCCAGTCAAAATCACCGGTATAGGTATAATTGGCCTCTATAAAATTCAGGAAGGGTATTTTATCAAAAGGTAATTCATAGTTTAACTGCAACTGCTGGGTATGCCTGTTGGGATCGCCGGTATTCCAGAAACCGTCCCAGATACCGAATTCTTCCCGTACAATCGTATTGTTATCTTCATCTTTATCATAGTAGTTTCTCACAATATTATAATTGGACGCGGTAAAGTTCAACCGGAGTGACTTGGTAATGTTGTAATTTATGGTGTACTGCCAGTCGAAAAGGAAGTTGCGCTGTTGCAGGGTCGGTAGCTCAAGCTGTTCTCCGGGGTCTATCCCTTCCAGGTCTACCGAACGGAACCTTTGTTCATTAAAACTCCTGGTAATATTGGAGTTAACCGAGATATTCGTGGGAAGCGGGTTAAAATTGAAATCCTTAAGCCATTGCCAGTACCTGCTTTTCAGAATGGAATCGTTCTTCCGGAAAGGTTCTACCTGTGTCGGTTTGAAATTATAGTTATAGACAAACCCGGTCCGAACCCTCTGGTCCCGCATATCTTCGACCTCATAATCCCGGTGGTTCACTTCGTTGTACGCATAGTTGAAGGTGAAGTTCTCTATATCGTAAACACGTTGTTTTTGTTCTTCTCCCCTGTTTTTCCGCACCCCGATAAGGTTTATACTTCTTCTTTTGGTATAATCTTCGGCGCGCCGCCGGATGTTATCTTTTTCTGCTTTGGTCGTTGCTGCGTTTATCCTGTCCTGCAGTTTAAGGTCTTCATAAACCGGGTCGAACTCGGGCGTGATGAGCTCTTCAGCAACGCTGTAATTGAACGGTAGTTGTATTCCCCAGTTTTTAGGGAGAAGCTGTCCGAAATTCACATTGGTATTTACACCGTATTGCACGATATCTTCCCTGCTTCTTTGATTGGGCCTCTGATCTATGGCTCCGAAACCGGAAGTACTCATGCTTCCCGTAGCGGAGAGGTTGGCAAAATCGGCCACATTCGCATCTATCTGGGCAGTGGCGGCCCATCCGCCTTTATTATCCAGTTCAGAAAGACGCAGTTCGTTAAACCATACTTCTCCGCATATCCGGTTACCGGTAACGTTTTTCACCCCAACCATAATTGCTCTTACACTACCGAGAGAAGGGTTACCTTTTATCCCCACCCGGAGTTCTCCGGATGCCCTGGGATCAAATTCCTGTACACGATTTCCTTCGGCATCGTAAAAAACCAGCTCCGAAAGTGTGGAATTGGCTATTCCCTCCGATTTAACTTTAGAAAACAGGCTCAGCGCCACATCCATATTGTTTATTTCGGGCCATACCTCCTCTGAAGTGGATGCCCCGGGACGGGTAACTTCCAGTGGAATTTCTACCTGGTAGAAGTTTTCCGAAAAATCGGTCCCCAGTCGCAGAAAAGCAACCAGTTCACCATCTCTCAACGGATTATTCTTATAGGCTTCTGCATGGAGGAACATTTTCAGCCGTTTGTACTGCCGCATATCCATCTCCACGTTTTTATATACTGCACGGGAATCTTCTCCTTCCAGGTCACACACGGCAAAAGAAAGAGATTGTTCGTTCTGCCGTACTATCATATTATTGTTGGTTAGCTGCTCACGTATTACTCCGGGGGGCAACCGGTAAGGTATCGGGGTTCGTTGTTCGTTTTCTTCTATATTTACGGTATTTACGTCTACCGTTGTACCGTCGTCTTCGGGATTGGAATCCTCTTCGGGTTGCAGGCTCCGGGTATAGGTCCTCCAGTCTCCCCTTACGAGGTCGAGCGTTCCGAAACGAAGTACGATATCTTCGTTAAAGCCCGTAAGATACATCCTCATAAAACTCATGGAACGAAAATCGGAAATCCCTCCTATGGCATTATCAAATTCTTTCACCGGAACTTTAAATTGTATCCACCTGCCCCTTACAGTCCTGTTATTCGGCATTTGCCGTTCTACGTCCTTAATATCGGAAACATACCTGTCGGATCTCTGGATGTTGGGTTTTATCGGGATACGGTATTCGTAATAGCTGTTTATGGTATTCATAGTACCATCACCGTTCACATCTTCCACATCGGGTTCTGTGGTAGACCCCCTGTTATTGTTCCCTACATTTACGGGAGAGTTCCCCTGCGGGTTGTTGTAATTGAGATATCTTTCCAGGATACTTCCGCTGGCACTGACATAATACTCATAATTGTCCAGGGCAGGGTCGGGGCCGGGATTGTTGGTAAAAACAGCCGCTTCCGCCGCGTCGTCCAATCCATCGAAACCCACATCCTGTAATGTCCTGTTCTGCGTATCGGCGTCAAAGGCATAAACGAGCGATTGTGCTGAGGGCACCTGCCCCCAGGAAGTCCGGGAAACCAGATCGTTGCTCCCAACTCCGGGAAGCCCGTTCTCATATTGTTTTTTTCCGTCCTTGAGTATGTCTTCGGATATGTTACCCAGATTGAAAACGAGTTCTCCCCCCATACCATTTTCCGTACCTTCCACATAAGGGTCCAGAACCCAGAACTGGATGTATTCCACATTTCCCTGTTCGAAGTTGGTGCTGGTAAGTCCTCTCATGATCCCGCCCCAGCGCTCTTCGGAGGGAAGGCTTTCAAAATCCGCTCCCGGGCTGTTGTTATACGGTCCTTTGCTGGTTGGGTAATAAGCGAGATCGAGGGTTGCCTGTACGGTGGTTTCTCCCTGCGACAGGTCCACTTCCGGAAATATTTCGTCTATAAATATCCTGCGGGTCTGGTTTATGGAAATATCGTCATTACTTATCCCCGAAGGTTTCTGCGATGTATAAAATATGGGGTCTATGGTATACCAGGCCATTTTAGACCTGTTATAACCGTTTCTAAGATTATCCGGGTCATCCGGCGAATTCCCGTAGAGTTCTCCTCCCGGTACAAATTCGAGCGGTGTACTGGCAAGAGACCATGCCAGGGGTGCCCGCATATCTATGAGTGTCTGCGCTCCTTCAAAATCATCCACATATACGGTAGTCTCCCCGTCAAAATTATCGTTCTTCGGTGAACCGGGAAGCAGGTAAGCTACTTCACCTCTTACGGACAGGCTGGATGGCACATCGGTATCTATATTGGGGAGTTTATTCGCCCAGCGTGTCAGGAAAGGGAGTTCGGTAGAGAAATTACCGTTAACACCGAATATGGTATTATTTACGGGTTCCAGTCCGTAACTGGCTTTCTGGGTCAGCGGCTTTTCGCTCATATTCAGCAGGGTTGCCCCGAGCATAAAGTTCTTATTGAACTGATGCTCTATGTTCACTCCTGCAAATCTCCTGGTCTGCCTCCCGAATATGGCATTATTTTCTACGGAAACTTCTATCGGGATATTAGATGCCCGAAGGCTTTCGTCCAGGATATGTACGGTCCCTGTCTGGTAATTCACCGTGAAATCTATACCTTCCTGCAATCTTCTTCCGCCGGCAGTAACTTTTACAGACCCCTGCGGCACATTGAATGCCCCAATGGGTATACCGTCCCCGCCTTCCGATTTATATCTTCCCTTAAGCTGGAACTTATTTTTATCGGAATCTTCCAGGGCTGCAGCCTTGGTAAGGGCATACATGTTCCGGAAGACATATTTATTCTGGTTGGGGTTATAGGAATCCGGCTGATCGTAATTACCCCCGCCGAGCAAGGTGTGCAGATAGTCTCCGAAGGGTTCTACCTTGGTAAAGATAATGCGCCCTGTCTGCGGCGCTATGGTTACCCCCGGAAGGTAATCGAAAAAACCGTCCCCCCCGTTCTGCGGATCGTTATAAGCATTCAGCCTGTCGAAATTAAATACATTGAGAAGTATCCTGTCCTGTAACCCGGAAGGCCATGAAGACTCTTCCACCGGTTTTATATAGTTTACGGGTGAAGGGTCCCGGTACAATATGTTCAGTTTAAAATCCTCCTGGCTAAGCTGATAGGCCCCTGTGGCATAAATGTTTTTCATCATCAGGTCCCATATGGGATCGGACACATTGGTAATGTTACTTTTAAGCAGTTTTACCACAAGGGTTTGATTATTTACCGCTATGACCTGGCCGTTGGCCCCGGTTTCGTACTCGGTGGCATTTACCCCGTCATTGGCAAACTCTCCTACCTGGTAAGCCTGTCCGCGATAGGTATACTGGTAAGCTACTGCAAGTACTTCATCGTTACTCAGTCTCTGGTTCAGTGAAATGTAGCCCAGCTTGGGGTCGAAGGTAAAATCTGTTCCCTGTATCAGTTTCTGGGCATTTTCCAGTATCGCGTAATCATATCCCTGGTTTACCATGGAACTCACGGCTCCGAAACCGGACCTCACGGTGGCTACGTCCCGTATCTGTTCGGTAAGCACGGAGGAACCTCCTATTTCCCTGGGATCGTAGTCATTGGCTCCGTTCCTGGGTAGTAATCCTCCCGTACCGGGATTAAAAAACCCGCCGGGAGCATTGGTGTTGATCCTGGTATTCTGCGGATCGGCTTCTCCCAAATCCTGTATCCCCACTATATTACGGATGTTATCTATACGTTGCCCGCGGTTGGTTACCCAGACTTCGATCCTGGTAATCTGTACCTGGCTATTGATAAAGGGGTAATTGGCCAGAGCGGCATCGTACTGGTCGCGGAAAAAATGGGACAGGAAGAAGTGGCGGTCCTCATCGTAATCGAGGGCAAAAAGCTCAAAATCCTCTACTGTTCCCCCTCCCTGCGCCACAACCGACCTGGTCTCGGACCGTTGTTCGGAAAACACTCCGGTTACCCGGGTTTTACCGAACTGTAATTCGGTTTTCACACCAAAGAGACTCTGAGCCCCTGTTATAAGGGAGCTGTTGAGCGGCATGCTCACATTACCTACTTCTATTTTCCGGATAATATCGTCTTCGGTAGGTTCGTATTCCAGTTTTATGAGGTTCTGAAAATCAAAGGTGGCCTGAGTGTCGTAATTGGCTGTTACGGTTAATTTTTCACCTATCTTTCCGAGTAGGCTCATGCTTATCCTCTGGTCAAAATCGAAAGTTACGGTGCTTCTGTTCCTCGGGGAAAAGGAAGGATTGTCATTTCGGTTATACAGCACTCCAAGGTCTACAGCCACAGAGCCCTGCGGAACGATATCGATATTAGAGCCTCCGAAAATGGATTCGAAAAAACCGGAGTTTACATAAAAATCTGGTAAGAGGTCTTTCTGTGCTTCTTCACTACCTTCTTTTTGCCCGGAGATAGCATCCATTTTCTGTTTGAAATAACGCTTCATACTATCTTTCCGTTCCAGTTCCCGGAACTGTTCGGGGGTAAGAATAACGGGATGTTTTATATTGAAACCATCTATGGACGAAGAATAGATATACATATCCATAACCGGATCATAGGTGTACATGGAAGAGATGCTCTCGGGGACTTTCAGACGTATCTCCCCCGGCACTGCTCCTGTACTGCTAACAGAGTCCTGCTCCTGGGTTCCGTTTTCTTCCTGTGCAAAAGAGACCGTCGCACAGAGTAAGAAAAGGGGCCATAGAAAAACTCGTAACGGTGTATAATTTTTACGGTTGGTAGTTGTTTCCAAATTTACTATAGCATTTTAAGCGCGTTTTTGATCATATCCTCTACACTTAAATCCGGTGATCCTTTCGCAATTTTATCAACAACTTTTTCGGATTGTTTGCGCACAAAGCCCAATACCTCTAATGCCGATAACGCTTCTTCTCTGTTTGTATTGCCCTGACCCGAAGAAATTTCTTCCAGATCGTATATTTTCAACACTTTATCCTTGAGGTCCAGTATTACCCGCTGCGCTGTTTTAGCACCTATTCCCTTTACACTCTGAATGGCCGAAACATCGTTAGACGCAATGGCATCTCTTACCTGAACGGGGGTCAGGGAAGAAAGCATCGTACGCGCCGTACTGGTGCCTATTCCCGAAACCGAGATCAGAAGACGAAAAATATCGCGTTCGGACTTGTCTGCAAATCCGAAAAGAGTATGTCCGTCTTCCCTGACATGGAGATGTGTGTAGAGTTTTAATTGTTCCTTATCGGGAATCCTGGAATAGGTGTGCAGTGAAATATTCAAAAAATATCCTACGCCGTTACAATCTATGACTACATCCGTAGGGTTCTTCTCAACTAATCTTCCTTGTATATGTGCAATCATAAGCATACGGTTAGCAGACCAAATGTAATAAAATATTTCGCAAAAGAAGTATAATCCGTAAGGGATACCTTATATAAATATTTACAGAGCGCAAAAGTTCTTCTCGAATATAGAATTGTTTTCTCTCCTCACGCGATAAAAGTGTCCAAATGTCCGGATATTCCTTTTCATTTCCGTCATTTTTTGCTATCTTTAATACAATGTAAACCCTTATCCATGAAACGTATTTTAGTACCTACCGATTTTTCGGACGAAGCGGAATTTGCCTTGCAGACCGCAGCAAATTTTGCTAAAAAATTCGGTTCGGAATTATATTTGCTTCACGTACTGGACCTCCCGGTACACCTGGCCACCAGTGAAATGAGCGAACTTCCCGAGGCCCTGTTTTTTATAAAACTGGCACAGCAAAAATTCGAATCTTTTATGGACAAGCCCTTCCTGAAAGGAATTAAGGTATACGATATGGTGGAATCGGACAGTATTCCGAACGGGATTGCAAAATCGATAGCAGAGAACGATATTGACATGGTTATCATGGGGTCCGGCGGAACGTCCGGGTTACGGGAAATGTTTGTGGGATCTAATACGGAAAAAGTAGTGCGTATAGCGGAAGTACCCGTATTTACCGTAAAATCACTGTTTGAAATCCGGGAAAATGAAAGTATTGTTTTTGCTTCCGATTTTTCCACGGAAACCCTGGAATCCTACAAAAAGGTGTCGGAATTTGCAAAAAAACTGGGGGCTACACTTCACCTGCTTTTTGTGAATACTCCCCATAATTTTGTCACTACGCGTGAAGCTGAAAACAGAATGAATGTCTTTATTAAAAACGGCACCCCGAAAAAATATACACTGAATATATATAATGACAACACGGTGGAACAGGGCATTATCCGGTTTGCCAATGTAATCCATGCGAGAATGATAGGAATGAGTACGCACGGCCGTACAGGACTGGCGCATTTTTTTAACGGTAGTATAAGCGAAGATCTCGTTAACCACGCCATGCGCCCGGTAATAACCTTCAAAATCCCGGAAAAGGCAGGGGAATAATCCATCCCGCGCTTCTATCTTATATCAATCCCATGTCTTTGGCAATGGCCACGAGATGTGCCGGATTTTTGGCACGGAATATATCTTTCAGTTTGTTAATCCGTTTTTCCACAGAACTGAGACTATAGGGAGAAATGCCTTGTTCTTCCATGTATATGCTTATTTCCGGCTGGGATAATCCTACGGCCAGTTGCTTTATAATCGTAATATCGTAGTCATTTATCTCCGTATCGGCCTTAGGGCTCATAGCTGCCCGGACCTGTGGCGACAAATACGATTCGCCTTCGCATACTTTACAGATGGCTTCTTTGAGCTCTTCGGTACCTTTCCTTCCTTTACAGACATACGCATTTATGTTACCGGACATCATCAGGCTTCTCACTTTCTGAAAACGGTCTTCCACACTATACACTATGGTTTTCATATCCGGGTACTCTTCCTTCAGGGCATTGGCAAGCGAATCTCCCGAAGTATACTTCTGATACCGGTGATCTTCCCGGAAGAATAAATCGGTTATCAGTAAATCATAGGGCTGGCCATCCATAGCGGCTTTTTTGACCTTAATAAAGGCATCGTCGCAATACTGGGTCTGCTCTATTTCGGATATTCCCAGTTCACAAAGGGTCGTATACACCCCTTTGTTTATATCGTCCTGATCTTCTGCAATGATTACTTTGGAAAACATAAGCTATATTGTAATTTTAACACGGAACCCTTCTTCGGGTTCAGATACAAAATTAATAGTACCGCCAATGAGTTTAATACGGGTTTCCGCATTGGTCAATCCGCTTCCCATTTCCAGGTCACATCCTCTGCCGTTGTCCGTGTATTCTACCAGGACCGTTTTCCCCGAGCGGAGGAACTGTAACAGCACCACAGAAGCCTTACTGTGCTTTTTCATATTTACCATGAGTTCCAGCAATACTTTGTACAACGTGCGTTTTTTATCTTTCTTTATGGCATCCCACGGAATATCGGATAGGCCTTTCAGGATAATGTTCACTTTATCTGTACGGAATTGCAGTAACAAACCTTTCAGCATATCGGCATAATCTTCTCCCGGTTCGGGGGTTTGTATTTCCCTGGATATATCTCTTGTCCTGGAATAAATAGCATCCAGATCATCCAGTATTTCTCCGGATAATCCGTGTTTGGCCTGAAGATTCGTCATCACCCGGTACATGTCGTTAGCTATTTCGTCGTGCATTTTCCTTGAAATACGGGCTTCGGAAGCATTTACTTCCTGTAGAATTTTTCTTTTCTGCCTTATGCGAAGATAACGGTATACTAGAATGCCTATAAGTATAATAAAGAGTAGGATAAACTGAAATACTATACGGCGCGATCTTTCTTTGACCCTTTGCAGTTCACTTTCCCTGGCCTTTCGCTCCTGAACTTCGAAATTGTACTTGGCGGAGATGTATTTGTTTCGTTGCATCCGATCGGCATCTGCCATGCTGTCCGTATATCTTTTAAACTCCAGGATATCCGGATCCCGTTTCAGGTCTATGATTTTGGATAAGACATGTGAGCGCCATTTGGGATTGTTTGCCGAAAAAGCAATTTTCCGTGCTTCGCCAGCCAAAGAATCTGCTTTTTCACGATCTCCGTTATCCAGGTAAAAATCGATCAGGTGGGTGTAGCTTGTTATGATCCCAGAAGTATATTTTCCGGCCTTTCGGATTTCCAGAGCCTTTTTCATATTGGATAGTCCTTCCGGTAATCCCAGCTTTGCCTGAACTACTCCCAGGTTATTCAGAGACCTGGATAAGATAATATCGTTTTTGCTCTGAATAGCATATCCATATACTTTTTCAAGTTCGACAATGGCTTTACCAAATCTCCTTTGATCCTTATATACATTTGCTATATTATTCCAAGCTGCATATCTATGTTCCTCAGTTATTGCTATATTAAGACTATGATTATAATAATATAAAGATTTGTCAAAATCATCTCTCTGCCTGTATAGCATCCCCAAATGGTTATACAGACCAATACGCGGTTCTATTAAAGTGTCTTTCCCTCCTATGTCATCTAATAATCTGAGTGCCTCCGTAGCAGAAGCTTCACTCTCGTAAAGAAAACCTATTTTATTTTGTATCTCCGCAATATATCTTGTGTAAAAAATAACATTCAGGGTATCTTTATTACTAAGATTTTCCTTTCTCTTCTTCTCAAAATAAACATAAGCACGGGATAAATCCGTATTGTTTACAGGTTGATTTATTATCGAATAATAATAAAGAAGACTATCTGCCGGTTGCTGTAAAGCATAATTATTTCGTGCAGAAAAACACAAAAGCGGTATAAAGAAAAAGAGGAATGAATTTATAAAAAATTTCATTCCTCTAAAATACTAACTTTTAATTATTAATTACCACCATTTCCAGGAGGGTTTGGTGGTGGCAAAATCGGAACATCATCATCACAACACCCCTGCACATCTTCCGTACCGGGCAGTTGGTTGACTTCGTTATCATCCGGGTCACAAGAAAAAAGGACCATACTGAGGGTTACCGTAAACATAATTATATATATTTTCTTCATTTTGCTTCAATTAAAATTTGACAATCGGATTCCTGTCCGGGATTTTCCCGGATGGTGAGATCGGACAGCACATCATGCTGCCGTGAAATGGAGAGAGACGTCTTTCTCTGTTTGGGAAGTCTTGAGAAAACCTGGCAAAGAAGTTTGGCTACTTCCCGGAAGTCATCCTACCCCGCCAGGGGTTCTCTAATGTGGAATCAGGTTCGTATTGCCGGCAATCCGTTTCGTGATTCTGAAGCAAATAAAGGGTGGTATTCCGGGAAAGGACGGAAAAGAAACGGAAACTATCCGGAAACTTTACAGAAGCCGTTTTCCAAAAGTTTTCCGATTTTTTTCTACCTATTTTTCAGGTATTTAAGGAATAATTTTAGTAATTTGAAGCATGAAAACCGACCGAGAAATGCACCGAAAACTTATTGAAGAAGCCTTTAAAAAGGCGGAGGAAGATCTCATTGATGAAGGACATGCCAGTCCATCCGTTGAAAAAAAAGCAACACATCTTTCACAGGTTTTAGAAGTGGATTCCAACTACGGACCTAAAACCTTTCACAAGCTGTACAATAAAACTCTGAATGCTAAAGACAAAACAGAAATCAAGCGATTAGATGTTGTTTTGGGTATATGTAAATATCTGGGATACCCGGATTATGAAAGTTGTAAGAAAATTTTTGATGTGGATCCTGATGAAAATGAACAAAGTGAAGAAATAACTTCATCCCATTCCCGTTCCAAAAAACTGATATTAACCGTTTCCATATCCATTGCATTTGCACTTATAATAGGTATATGTTACCAGATCTTTATGCCAAAACAACAATGGATGGAATGGAAAAGTGATCATTACACAGAAGTAAAATTCGATTCTAAAAAATTAAACAGCGGCACGTTAAAACTATACAAAGAGGAACGAATTCTTTATTTCAAGAAAATAAAACCGGATTGTAATACGGAGTTTTTTACGGACAAAGGCATTGAAAATCTTTGGTATGGAAAGAATGAAAAAGGAAAACTGGAGTTTTTCACGGATCAGGGCCTGCACCCGGAAACCGGGAAAACCTTAAAGGCGATAACTCCTTATATGATCCGAAAATATATATGTGAAGATTATTAAAAAACTAAGGGGATATATGCCTTCACACATCCCCTTATTAACGTTCTTGGAATTCGTATAGAAATTGATCTATTTACAAACCAACAATCGTGTAGTTTTTCAATTCATTAAAGCTTATTTGGGTTGTGCTTATATTATCAACCCACTCCCTAATACCATAGGTATCTAATATATAATCATCATGTATTGCATAGGCAAACTTTTCCCCATTTGCGTTGTATAGGAGATATAAAATTTTATTATGCTGATCATAATATTTTTTCATTTGGGCCTCGTCTATGTTAGAAATTGAATTCGTATAATATCTATGATAATTTCTTCCAATGTAAAAATTATACTCTTCGAATTTAGTATTGTCATCCAATACAGCAATAGCCTTTAACTTAAAATAGTCCAGCTTTTTTGCAGCTTCTTGTTTTGCCAAATTTATCATTCTTTCCGAATTCCAGTAATCTCCGATCTCCTCATAAAAGGCATTTTTCTTCGTATCAGAAATTAACAGTTCATCCCCAAATCTGGTTTTTAATATTATCACGAGCCTATAAATATCAATATATTCATGCAACCATCTTGCTACTATAACGGGTTCTTGTAGTTTTTTTGGCTTAAAGGTTCCTCGAAGATATAGGTTAATATCGTGTTGTAGATTGTCCTCCAGTATAAAATCTGAAATAGGATGAAGTCCCTCATCATTTATATCTACAAGCACCGTTTTACTCTTATCATTCAAGGAAGAAGCCCACTGCGTTAAATTGATATTTACATCATCTATACTTTTTGGAATCGTAAATGAACTCAATCCATAATCTCCCCCATAGGTTTTAGTAGTAGTAGAAAATTTCGAAATATTATTAGATTTTGCTATCGCACTTCCTTTGCTATTTCCTATTCCCAAATCCAAAGAAGAAGGATCTGAGTTTTTAATCTTATATGAAGCACTAATTGAGTTATCCATAGATTTCTCCATGGTTTCCGTATTGGAATTGGAAGTATAGACTCCAGAAAACAGTGCATTAGCTCTACCGCCTGAAACAAAATCTGTAATGACAAATCCACCGTAATTATCAACGAATTCACTCGTAGGAGTATTGTATAACTCATCCAGGAAAAAGGAGTTTAGATACTTTTCCTTTATTTTATTTAAAGTATTTGAACTAACAAACAACTCATACGAAGCATCTTTAACATATACATTGAGTTCTCCAAAAACCCTTTTACTTTCATTAATGACCTCGGAAGAAAAAGCCTTCTCATACTTATGTTTAGCCCCTACACTAAAAACACCAAGATTTAAAGAAAGTCCTCCTGAAACTTTTTTAGACTTTTTAGTTTTTTCCTCATATCTGTCAAAACTAGAAAAGGAAAAACTTTGTGCTACAGAATTCCTTATCTGTTTAGACAAATATGAATCCGGATAATCCGTAACATATTTTTCTATGTCTATTACAGGATATTTTACTCCATCCGGATTTCCAATATCTCCCAATGTGGTATTATAAGATCGGCCTAAATAATATTTAACGTCCAACATCCCATCGGGCAATCCTTTTTCACCTGAGCTTTGCAGTTTGAAAGAAGTGTTTCTTTCAGATTTATTGGACAACAGAAAAGCATTATCAGAAGCTCTCTCTACTAGAACAATAGTATCTTTTTGAGCATTTACATGATTTTGATCTAATGACGATTCATCGTTTTCACTACATGACATAATGATTGCAGAAGAAATCAAACAGATGGCTAAATTGTTTTTATTTATCATACATAATAAGGTTAAGTTATTAAAAAGATTAACAAACATTGCAATTGTTTGGAAAGTCAAAAATATTAATTTTATTTAGACTTAATAATAAAAGACCGGCAAAACTATCTCTTTTATACGCCCGGCACCTTACGCCAAACGGAGAATTACCTACGCAAAAAGAGAATAATTGTTATTACCCGATAACTAAGCCAGGGCCTTTTGTTTTAGTTTAAACACCACGGCAAAAGCGATAACCGAAAGGGAAATCCAGAACATGTCTACAACGAAGATTTGGGAATATCCGTTAGCCATCGACACCCAGGGCCAGTTGCCTGTTTTTATACCACTTGCTACCGGGACCAAAAGGCCCATACATCCTCCCAGGATAAGTGTCGCTTTATTTGTAAAATGTGTACTTTTTTTGAAAAGTAACAGTACGGACTGAACCAGCCAGGACCAGAAAAACGTAGAATAGATAAACTGCTTTCTATCATCCGCATAGTCGTCTGCGAATAATTTTACCATTATAAAGGTAAATGCGGTGACGGGGTACATGGCGAGACACGCGGACATGTATATTCGCACCAGCCAGTTATTAAAGTTCCTCTTGGCCAGGGATACATTCTTTTTATCCCTGGCAACAAGCCAGATAAGCACCCCGGACAAGATAACAAAACAGGTAATAAAACCGAGAGCGAGGTATATGACCTTCATACCATACCCTCCGAAATCCCCGAAATGGAGCCTGGCAAGAATATCCGAAGATCCTTCTATGTACGATATTTTACCGAAAGGGTCTTTTTCATCCACTATTTTTCCATCGCCGGCTCTGAAGGTCAGGTATCCCTCTCCTAGCAACTTCTCCCGGAAAGACGGCGCTGCCACTACCTTTACATGCATGTTGGCATCTCCGTAATTATATACCTGCAACCCGTTTATCTCGGCATCCGGCCATTTTTTAGCTGTTTCATTGATAAAATAATTAAAGGATGTTTCTCCGGTTGGAGCCTCCCCGGTAAAGGCATAATCCGCCGGATTTTCGTAGCGCATAACCTCTTCCATCCGTTGATTCTCATCATTGAACAATACCGACGATACCGGGGCGAGCATTACGGTATATCCGACAATAAAATAGACCCCGGTAAAAGCAAACATGAATTGATAGGGCAGACCTATCATTCCCAGGGCTACATGAGCGTCGGTCCATATGGTTTTCCATTTGGTTCCGGGGCGGAACACATAAAAACTGGAGACTATTTTTTTCCAGTGTACAATAACCCCCGTTACCACGGCAAACAAAAACAAAAACGCTACAAGCCCGGCCAGGTAATAGCCGGATCGGCTCTGAAAATTCAAAGGAGCAAAGAAATGCAGGCGGTAAAAGAACTCTCCCAGGGAATAATTGCTTCCGTAATCCCTTTTGGCGTAATTCTCCATATCCAGGTAGAAAAAGTTTCGTCTTCTACCTCCTCTTTCCTCCTTTATCGTAGTATCCTTTGGCGACGACATAAAAACCGCAACCCTGCGTTCAAAAAAACGGTGGGTGAACCTTATGTCCCTGCTATATAGTTGCTGCTCCTTTTCAAGTGCATTAAAAGCATCGTCAAAATCAATCCTGCCGAAATATCCTTCGGATATGGGTTCGTTACGTTCCCAGGCATTGATCTCATCCCGGAGAAAAGAGATCGATCCGGTAAAAAAGATCACATAAAGTAAAGCGCTGATAATAATACCGCTTATGGTATGGGTATGAAACAGGATATTATAAACTCTTTGTGACATTACTGAGCCAGGGGATTTATATGGTTACCGAAATAAATAAAGGCGTAAAAGAAAAGAGTAGTCAGGAAATATATTCCCCATATCTTCCACCCGTTCTTTGCCAGAAAAGCAAGTATCATTAATCCCACCCAAAGAATTGCTCCCGCAAACCTCAGGGTCATCAGTACATTTCCCGTATTCAGCCAGGCTGCAAGTGCCATGTAAAAAGTTTCGGTAACAAAATATCCCCCGAGAAACCCGGCAGATATTTTGGCAAAGCGTTGTATCGGGGATTGGGTGAGGTATTTTTTATTAGGTGGCATTTTATGTATTTACAAAATATTATGTGTGAAGAAATAAAAAAGGTTACCGGCCCGGAAGATCTCTTCCCGGTTTTTCCAGAACAATAAGCACCTGCTTATCCCTTCTCCCGGCTGTAGTATTGATTTTCATTCCCTTGTTTACATGAAACATCCTGAAGTCCCTGACAATAAATCCTGCCTCCATAGCAGAATCTACAATGGAAACTGCTTCGTCGAACTGCTTCCGGGGTTTGTATACAATCACCATTATTCCGTTTTCCGCAAGCACCCTGTGATTTTCCGTAAAAAAAGCCGGGGATGTATAAGCTATACCGGATATTGTACTTAAAATACGGTGAAAGAACCTGCTTACATACGGAATTTTCTCCCCATCATATACATTAAAGATGGCTTTTCTCTCTTCGGTATAAGCAGAAAATAATTTTGTAGCCTTCTGCACAAAAGCCTCGGAAGTTTCCAGACCGAAGTAGTGTGTTTTCCAGGCTTCCCCGATAACTTCCGTCACCAAGGGATCCGATCCGAAGAAAATATCCAGCACTCTCGAATTCGGTTCGATACACAGCGCTTTCAGTATACGTTCCTTTAACTCCAAAACAGCTATGTTTTCACCGGTGTGCATTACCCGGCCCTTCACTTGGAAAAGGTCTTCCGGATTCCCCGTTATCCACATTTTCTTTTCGTTTAATTATTACTACTCTGCCATTCCGATATCGGCCATTTGTAAAGAATCTACAGTTAATTTTTATTTAGATTCATTTCAAATAACTATCTTTGGCGGCAAAGTTATACATAACAGGCCTATTAAAAAGTACGCGAAAAGGAGAAAAACATACGCAAAAAGGAAAAGGCATAACATAATGATACCACGGCATGTAGATATACACACCGAAGAAAAATCGACCTTCAGTTTCGGCATTAATACTTCGGTAAAGGATATACAGGGCATTATAGATTCCCGTATCATTTTTGATGATCCTAAAATAAAGGGATGGATACAGGAAACCCTACTTGAGGACTTTAAAGTTATTCTCGCCGACCTGAAAATTTCGGAAAGCCCTCTTATTAATTTCACCTATTCCGGCAAGGCAGTGGAAATGCTGTTTGTTACGAAGGGGAATTTTGAAATGCACTTTACCTCTCATAATAACCACCATGTATTTGACAAGCACACACACAACCTTCTCTTCAGCAATAAAGCCACCGGTTACTTTCAGCCGGGGAACAAAGATCTTCAATTTGTATGCATACAACTAAACCGTGACTTTTTAGAAAAGTTTCTGCCATCGGATGAACGTTTTAATGACTTTCGAAAAATGATGGTCAACGGACAAACGGGCTGCATTAAAAATGTCAACTGCCCAATAACCCCGGAAATGCATTTTCTCCTTAGAGATATTGTACAATCCACGGAAGAAAATCATTTCCGAAAAACCTTTTTGTATGCCAGAATACTGGAACTTCTTTTGCTGCAAACGCAACAATACGGTGACCCGTATACGGAAGCCCTGAAAGACATTTCGCATTCGGACAGGGATAAAATATACAGTGCTAAAGCGTATCTGTTAAAAAACTACAGCCAGAAGATCACCCTGCCCCAACTTGCCAGGAAAATCGGCACTAACGAATTCCTGCTCAAAAACGGGTTTAAGACGGTTTTCGGAACTACGGTCTTTGGCTGTATTCACCATTTGCGGATGACAAAAGCAAAAAAACTCCTGTTGGAACAAAAACTGACCATAAGCCAGGTATCGGACATTGCCGGATATAAAAATCCGCAACACTTCTCCACGGCCTTCAAGAAAAAATTCGGGATGACTCCCAGTAAATTAAAGAATTGCTGATCTTGAGGATACTTTCTTAGAACAAATTATTTCCGGATTTTTATCCGAAGTACTTTCTTCTGGTTTCTGACGAGTGAAGTGTCATGAGGATATTTTAATTCTATTAAACGGGTCTAATTCCCAACGCCCGTCCTGATCCCGAATTATCGGGATTATCGGGATGCTCCAAGGTAGTTGATTTAAGAATTTTTTATGTTCCTCATTTTAAACAAATGTTTCAGATAAAGTCAGGGAACTCTATGCTATAAAAATCATTGGCTGTGAACTGTTTCAGTAATCAAAAATATAGTTTGTTTCGCACGAATAACTAAATCAAAATTATATAATAAAATTATATAAATCTGGTATAACCAAATGAAAAATCTTACCAATTATCATATCTGAAGATTATCGAATATTTTATTTTTATTCAATCTAAATAAATATATATTTGCATCCGATTTTTAGGAATTAAACCATGAAGTATCTGTTTTTCACTTTCTTTTTTTTAGTCCATATTTTGACATCAGCGCAAGAAAATGTTATTAGCGGTGTCCTATTTGACGGTACTACCAAAGTAGCCTTGGATGGAGTGGAGATCATAGATAAACGAAGCGGGAAGTGGACAATCTCGGAAAAAGACGGTCGGTTTAGCATTTACGTCAACCCGGAAGACTTTAAACTTTACTTTCATATTCTGGGTAAGGAAGAAATAATATTAACCCCTAAAAACACCAAACCGGGTCAAAATCTTTCTTTATACCTAAAGGACAATAACCTCAGACTTGAAGAGGTGGAGGTAGTCGTTGCTCCTAATCGGAATAAACTGGGGTCTTCCGTAGTGTTCGATAAATATGCTATAAACCAGGTTCAAGCTTTCAGCCTTGCAGAAATTTTATCACAACTACCAGGTCATACCATTAAAAATCCGTCACTTAACAAAGCTAATATATTAACACTTCGCACTGCCATGCAGCAAGATATTAACTCATCGGGGATATCCTTTGTAATCGACGACATGCAATTGTCCAATGATGAAAACATGCAGATCTACCCGGGCATAAAGACTTTTACGTCATATAACAATGCCGGTTCCGGAATTGATCTTCGTAATATACCTGCATCAAACATAGAGAAAATAGAGGTCGTCGCCGGAATTCCTGATGTTCGCTATGGCAATCTCACCACCGGATTGGTAACAGTAGACCAACGCGCAGGAGTGTTTCCTTTGAGATCACGCGTAAGTATCCAGCGCGGTAATACCTCTGCCAGTGTAGATCGAGGAATTTCCCTAGGTGACCGGGCCGGAAAACTAAGCCTGTCCCTGGACTATCTAAACGCCAACTCCGATCCTAGAAAAAGCCTGGAACAATACAACAGGGTTACAATCGGTGCTATATGGAGTACCCAAAACAAGATGAAGAGTTTTCGTAATACACTGTCCTTATCATTTCAAAGTAATCTTGACAACAAAAAATACGACAAGGATGCCGACAGCGGTAAAAAAGAAACCCGGCATCATAAAAATTCCGGGGTCCGCCTTAATAACAGGGCCAATTGGAGGATAAAATCTGTCTTGATGGACCAGTTGAGCCTTAATACCGGGATTTCTTTTTACACTCAGGAAACACAAAAGCAGATATTCATGAACGACGGAGCAAAAGTGGCTCCCGTATCAACAGAGACGGCCCTGGCACCTGGGGTATATACTCCGGTTGCCTATCTACAAACCACGAAAGTACACGGTAAACCTTTCAATGCTTCAATTCGTCTGGAAGCTGAAAAAAAACTGGTACAATCCGGTATCAACCATTTACTGAGCTTGGGAGTGGATATGGCTTTCAGCCATAATTTTGGCAGAGGCCGGATCTACGACACTTCTCATGTACCTGCTTCCGCGTCTCTTTCGGGAGTATCAGCATCCAATGAAGGTGCACGTCCTCTTGATTTTAACACCTATGTAAGACCACAATTAAAACTTGGTATATACCTACAGGACAACATTAACTATAATTTCCTGGACAACACCGCATTCTATGCCAATATAGGTGTTCGGTTCGATAATCAAAGTGGATATTCGAGTTTTAGTCCGAGAATAAATATGGCCTATGAGTTATCGGAGAACTTTAAGCTTCGTGGCGGACTCGGATTTGCGACCAAAGCCCCTTCATTATCACAATTATTCCCCGGGGATAAGTACTATGACTTCCTGATCGCTGATTTCCGTACAAATTATTATTCATATAACCTGGTACAAACCTATGTAAAACAACTTGACAAGCAGCATCTTTCTTCTACCAAATCCTGGAAATATGAACTGGGAACAGACCTGAACACTTCTGTAGCGAAACTATCATTAACCGCGTATTACAATCACACATATGATGGTTTTGCCGATTCTGACATCCTTGAGCTTATAAATATACCCGAACTCCATTTTCAATTTGCAGATGAAACCACACCTCCTTCCTACACTATAACAGGTTATACCCCACAAATTCTTAAATACGCCCTCACTACCAACAGCCAGGAAATGATTAACAAAGGAATAGAATTCTTCATCAATTTTAAGAAGATCAACGCTCTCAACACATCATTCAACCTATCCGGATCCTATGTGGAGTCTAGGACAAAAAATGCACTTCATTTCTTCCTAAAAAACCAGGATCCCCTGGAAAAGGAAATGCCCTACGGTGTATATAATCGTGATATTAACAGGAGTGACCAGATAAAACTTAATTTGGTTGTCTCCCATCACATTCCGGATATTGGTCTGCTTCTTTCTCTTACAGCAGAGCAATTTCTTACATCCACAACGTATGCCACCATCAAGGATATTTATCCGATTGCGTATATATCCGATAATTTAGAGTACATAGCAATCCCGGAAAACGAAAAGACCGAGGAGAGATATAGCTCCCTTCGTTTAGTCCCCGCAAACACTTTAGACAACCGAATTCCCATTTACCATAATTTTCATCTCAGGGCTACCAAAGAAATGCTCAACGGTCTAAGTATATCATTTTATGCCAATAATATATTTAATTACCGTCCTTATACCAGAACCAATGGTTACTACACTAAACAGAATGAACAAATTTCTTTCGGTGCCAATCTCAGATATATTTTTTAATTACTAATACATGACATTATGAAAAAACACATTAGCCTTTTAGTTCTTTGCCACCTCTTACTAACCGGGTGCCAAAATGATGACGAGGACTTCCTAACTCAGGTAAACCACCAGATACAGATAAATTTTGAAGAAGCTTACGGAAATGGTTCCGCAGAAAATGTTAAAGTAACTCTTCGCAGTACCGAGGACGGTAAAACCTATAGCGGAACTACAGGTGCTAACGGAATTTTATCTCTTGATCTTACTCCGGGCACGTTCGATATAAATGCCACACTCGCTCTTTCTCCCGGAGAACTCCTGGAACTCAGCGGACAGGAATCAGAAGAAGATGTACAATTCAATGCTTCGGTAAAAAATATAGCTATAAACCAATATTCCGAAGGCCCCACCGAACTAGTATTAGTGACCGGTACCATAGGTAATCTGTTATTAAAACAAATTTACTTTACCGGATCTCATGTCAGAAATGGAGCCAGTTTCCGGGATCAGTTCTTTGAGATACATAACAATTCCAATGACACCTTGTATCTCGATGGTCTGTGTTTTGCCCAGATATATGGTGCCGGCAGTACAACATCCTATCTAAAGGATTATCATCTTCCCAACGGACAATATGACTGGAGTAAATCCCTGTACCAGACTAAGGGAAGTAAATCCAATACAGACTATGTTTATGCGGATGAAGTACTTCAATTTCCGGGTTCGGGGCTGGAATATCCGTTATTACCAGGTAAAAGTACCATTGTAGCCGCTACGGCAATCAATCACAAAGAACCTCTGACCGTAACGGATGCTAACGGGAATATTAAAAAATATGAAGTTCCGCAACCGGAACTAACCATAGATCTCAGCAATGCTCCTTTTGAAGCCTATTACAGGGATTATTTTGAAGCACAGGAAGGAGGAAAATTTTCTCCTACGGATATAGACAATCCATATTCCGTAAACATGATAATCTCATTTAAGAGTTTTGCTGGTAACGATCTTATTCTCGATCCCAACGGAAGAGATGCCTTCGCCATATTTTATGCAGATGAGCATACCTTGGAAAACTGGGACAGATTACCACTGCCGAGCATCACAGAAGAGAATATTGCAGGGACTACCAGTAGGTATCTTCAGCTTCCCATTACTGAAATAATCGATGCTGTTGAAATACAGAATACAGACATTTCCAAATTAAAACCAAAACGTTTGCCGGATGCCTTGGATGCCGGAGAAATTGCGGCCACGAAAGGAAATTATTCATCACAGTCTGTAATACGTAAAGTTGCCAAGATCATCGGTGAAAGGACTGTTTATAAAGACTCCAATAACTCTTCCGAAGACTTTGAAGTTCTGGACTTTCCCCTGGTAGAATTCGAATAAAGTCAACATTCCATGAAAAAGCAGTATCTTCTTTTATTCTACGTATGCTTTCCTGTTTTACAGGGATACACACAAAGTTTTCCCTCCGATTCCCTGAAAAAAGCGTATCATAACATCTTTTTTCAGGAAGTATATTCGGTGTATACAAAAACAGGTAGCCTTTTAAGGTATGTTCCGGTAAAGGAATATACTGCTTCTTCTTTGTACTATAAAAATACTACCGGCAACTTTCGCCAGGGGCAGGCCCCCAATATCCGGCATGATATAGGTATGAACACCAATGGTTTCTTCAGGGGAAAAAACGTAACCTACTATGGTGAAATTGATTTGTACAAAACCTACATTCACGATTTGTCCTGGAACCTTTCTTATCAGGATTTAGAGGATGGTATGATGGCCGATCCGCACTATTTTGCCGTTTCCAGACCCGGTAACTGGAGTAATCAGACTTTTCACCTGACCGGTGGAATAATATTTCCGGTTCTCGGAGAAAAAGTATTGGCTTCGACCGAAGTAAATTTCGATGTATATAACAAATTTCGAAGTAATATGGATCCCCGCCCCGAGATCACCTACAGCGAACTGAACTTCAAAAGCACGATAGCTTATGAAATTGCAAAATATCACCGTATTAACTTCGGAGGCTCGTATGGATATTTTTATGTCAACAATGACATAACCTTCAATAATTCGGACATAAATACCCCTTACTATTATTCATCCTTTGTAAGATGGATTACCGGATATGGCACCATGATAGGGGCTTTCAGAGATGACAGCAAAAGAAGAAACCGACAATGGTCGACACTTTTCAACTACCTTTTCGACAATTCGGCAACAAAGGTACTCGCAGGGCTGAATTATAGAAAAAGCATTACCCACACCTACAAAAGTAATCAGAGCAATCCGAACAAAGAAGAAGATGTTATGGCCACCTTAAATTCGGAAACGCTATCAGGGCAATTTACTTATCTGAACTACCAAAACATAAATAAGGTTTACAAAATACAATGGTCGGCTCTTCTTAATAATGGCAGCAATTTCCTTACTTCAAAAGGAGGGAAAAATTATCAGAGTAAGAAAATCAAAAGTTCGTTGGGTGCCAGCATGATAGAATTTAAGCAAAATAGTGATGTGAATTATGACACCGGAATAAGTCTTTCCTATTTGATGACAGACCAGAAAGATGCCCTTGCCTCAACAGCAATAAAGAATGCCTTTCTGCAAGCTTCATATTACCTCCGGAAAGATTACAGGTTGCATCGTAAGTTATTACTAATTCCATCAGTCAGAATTGCATACCAGCAGAATATACAACATACATTTATAAACGGTAATACAACTTACCTGGAAAGTATCCGTGAAGATGACTATGCTGGTCTCGCGCTAAAGACATATTATGAGGAAGTAGTATATTATGATAATATGATCTTGTCTCAAAATAGCCTCTACGGAGACCTGGGTATAGACTTGCGGTTTTTACAGTTAAATAATTTTAACCTTACCCTGAGGCTCCGGGAACAGGTCAGTACAGGGCTGAGTAGTTCCTCTCAACGTTGGCAAACTAATATTTCTGTAATTCTTGATTATTAAATATATCCAAAAATAATGGAAAAACGGAGACTAATTTTAAGATCACTTGCTTCTCCGGCAATACTCATTCTTATCGTCATTATTTCTTTTTCCTTCAGGCAAAATACAGTGACCAGTTCTTATTATACTATAGCTGAACTTCGGGAATTGTATAATTCCGGGAACAGTTCTCTATGGCCCCCCCCTTCCCTGGATAGTTTGACAATGGATGGCTTTAAAGACATCGGCTCCCTTCCCGAAATGGTCTTCCCTCCGGGAAATCCATACTCCGATGCGAAGAAAGAACTTGGCAAAACACTCTTTTTTGACCCCAGGTTGTCGAGTTCCGGACAAATTGCCTGTGCTTCCTGCCACGATTCCGAAATAGGCTGGGGAGACGGCAGAAGGTTTTCCTACGGTCATAACAGGCAGTTAGGCGTAAGAAATTCCATGACTTTATTTAATGTAGGTTATGTGGACAGTCTTTTCTGGGACGGCAGGGCGGAATCTCTCGAACAACAAATTCATTTTCCCTTGCAGGATACCCTGGAAATGCACTCCAGTCAACAGATTGCCATTAGCAATATTCGTGAAATAAAGGGATATAAAGACCTGTTTCAAAACGCTTTCGGGGACAGTATTATTACTTTTGAACGGATGGAAAAGGCCCTGGCAACCTTTGAAAGGACCATAGTCAGCGAATCTACACGTTTCGACCGCTTCATACAGGGGGAAGCCGATCGCCTGTCGGACCGGGAAGTACTCGGTCTACACCTTTTCCGTACCAAGGCCAGGTGCATCAATTGCCATAATTCTCCCCTGTTCTCCGACAACAAATTCCACAATACCGGCCTTACATATTACGGACGCAAATTCGAAGACCTCGGCAGGTATAATCACACAAAAAATAAAGAAGACATAGGTAAATTCCGAACTTCTTCCTTAAGAGAGATTGCAGAAACAGGTCCATACATGCACAACGGATTATTTCCGCATTTAAGGGGAGTAATTAATTTATACAATGCCGGGATGCCTCGTCCCAAAAGAAAAGAACATCAGCTAAACGATTCTCTTTTTCCAAAAACCTCGCCACTGTTAAAGGAATTACATCTCACCGAAGAGGAAAAACTAGCTCTTCGGGCTTTTCTGCATACCCTCACTTCCAGACAGAAAAGAGAAGAGCCCCCGATATTACCGGACTAAGCCAGTATAATCTGTGTAATTATCGCCAAAAATCACAGCGTCAGAATAACTTATAAAAAGACCTTACTCCTCCCGGTTAGCTTTCGGTTCTTTTTTATGCCAGTAGGAGGCCAGTATAGACCCCGTGATGTTCATCAACGGACCGAAAATAGCAGGGGCAAGACCCATCGTAGCGATCTTACCTATAGAATTCGCTATCCCCGAAGCCAAACCACCGTTCTGCATCCCCACTTCGATGGCTACCGTCCGCGCATCACGCTCCGGTAAACGGAAAAAACGCGCATACCAATAGCCTAAAGTATAACCGAAAAGGTTATGGAAAAGTACGATAAGAAGCAGGACCAGGCCGATGTCCAGCAGGCTGTCACGCCCCGCGGCTGTGATCACCACGATAATCAGGGCTATGCCCAGCATGGACACCACCGGCATGGCATTGTCCAGCCATTTCGCCCTGCCGTGTAACAGTTTGTTGAAAAGCAACCCGGCGCCTATGGGAATAATGATCATTTTGACAATGTCCCACATCATCGCCATAACATTAATCTCTATAAACTCTCCCGCCAGCAACTTCATCAACACCGGGGTGAGGAACGGGGCTAAAAGGGTAGCTATGGACGTAATGGTCAGGGACAACGCCAGATTGGCTTTGGCCAGGTAGGCCATCACATTGGAGGCCATACCACTGGGGGAACAACCGATAAGCACAATTCCCGCTGCGATCTCCGGGGGAAAATCACTCACCGTAGCCAGGGCAAAACCCGACAAAGGCATGATGATAAACTGTGCCGTTACCCCGATAAATACCCCTTTGGGAGATTTGATCACGGACTCAAAGTCCCGAGCACTCATCGAAGTACCCATACCGAACATGATCACCTGGATCAAGGGGGTGATCAAACGGGTCAGTTTAAAATCGCCGATGCGGATAAAGTAATGCGGGTAATACATCGCCATGGATACGGCGGCAAAGATCATAATGGTGTACACATAGCCCCGTAAATGGGCAAAACCGGAAAAGCCTATGGCCAGAGTAACAAAAAACAACACCAGGACAGGGCCTGCCTCCGGGATAAATCCCATCAGGGCCATAACGGCATATACCAGTAATAACAGGGCTGCGAGGCCCAGAACGGTGAAAAATACTTTCCTTTTCTCCAAAATATGGGTTTTTAATGGTGGGTAAGAAGATTACAGTTTATATGCCTGCCGGGCCAGGAGTTTCCACTCCGCTTCCTGCTTTACATAAACCAGTACATTGCCGATACGGACATCCACAGGCTCCCCGGCATTGGTCGCCTTTGCTTCGAATACGTGACGTACAATGGCGGTACTGCCCGAAACCACAATGCGCTGATCTGTAAAATCTACCTCTGTAAAATCGAAAGCACCATGGACAAGATCGTCTATAAATTCATCCTTGTCCTGGATAACACCGCTCGAATGACCATAGGTCAGCTGATCGGCAGTAAGATTGTCGAGAAGCTCAGCGTCCGGTTCTATAATAGCGCCACGGAGCAACTCCACCACGTCTTTCACCGCGTTCTGTTCCTGGGCAACGCTAATCATCGTTTCCCCTTGTGCTATCCCACTTTTCTGTTGTTCTTTTTTGCCTTCGCTACAAGATATAAACACTCCTAAAAATAAGAGCAGAAGAGAAACCTTTTTTATTGTTTTCATAATTCGTTTTTTGGTGTTTTGGTGGGTCTGGTCTATGTATCAACCTTGTTTTAATATCTCTTTTACCCTGTTGGCCACAATATCTACCTGTTCCGGTTTTAATAAAACCACGCCAACATTCAATACTTCTCTCGAATTTCTGGTAGCCAGACTGGTAACTATGCTCGGATTACCGTTTTTCAGTTTTTCATAAACCTCCTTGGGGCCTATGGAAATATCTTTCTTGTCCCAAAAAACATCTAAAGTCGGAAATACGTTGGCACGCCCTTCCGGAACATAAACCTTTGTCCTGACACCCGAAACTTCTGTTAGAATATTCTTTACGGATGAGATTCTCTTAAGCCACTCCTGCCACTCTTTTTTATGATCTTTTTGTAAATACGCTTTCAGGGCCGCATACATTCCGAAAATTTCTTCTTTATTCACTTTCATCGGTCTTCCGATGGGGGCTTCGTAAGGACTGTGATTCAGTTTGGCAGCTTCAATCAGGTCTTTCCTGCCGAAAAGCAGACCTGCACTTTGCGGTCCCCGGATCATTTTACCTCCTGAAAAAGTAACCATGTCAAATCCCATTTCCTGGTATTTAAACAAATTCTCAACCGGGGGAACGTCTGCCGCCGCATCGATAAAGGTCGGGATATTATGCTGTTTGCAAATCGCTATGAAGTCCTCATGGTTAATACTGTCTTCTCCGCCATACCAGGATGTGGCCGCGTTAAAAAACAAGGCCATGACCGTTCTTTCGTTTATGGCTTTTTCCATGGCCACGGCATTTTCCACCTCTACGATCTTTGCACCGGTAGTGGTAATGGCCTGGTCAAAAACGTAGCGGTGTTTCTTCTGCATGATCACCTCCGGCCGTGGTCCGGGGAGATTGGGAATTTGTTTGCGCTTGTCTTCATCCATCCCTGTAATGGCAGCAGCCGTTCCCAGAACCAGGGCACATGCGGCACCGGAAGTAACCATCGCCGCTTCGCAATGTAACATTTCGGCGATTTTTACCCCTACTTTATCCTGCAATTCATGCATGTCGGCAAAATCATGTGCCGTAGCGTTAATGGCTTCCAATACTTCCGGCAGCATCAGGGAACCCGACAAATAGGTCATGGTCGCCGCGGCATTGATAACCCTGGTAACGCCCAGTTCCTCAAAATAATCGGGAACGTTGGGCCGGGGAGCAGTATTTTCTGCAAAAAGGGAACCGGAAGAGAACAATCCTCCCGTAATACTTCCCATCAAGGGGAGTAACGGTAATCCCTTGACGATATCTCTTCGTTTCATGTATTTCGTTTTAGTGGTTATGTTGTGTTACCAGGTCCTCTGCTTCATGAATTCTTCCAGTTCTTCCCGGCTCATCGGTAGTTCATCTTCATGCTGGCTCAGCCACTGAAGAAAATGCTCTCTGATCTTACCTGTCCATTCACTGTCTATCTGTCCGGAGGTATACCTTCCCTCTCTCAGCATTTGCTGGCCGAACTTGTCCCGGAGCGTTATAAACTCGGCAGTAATAACAACCTTTTCAGCCAGATGGGCAGGAATGAAAATAACTCCTTCCGGTTTAGCCAGGACCAGATCACCCGGCATCACCAGGGCTTGTCCCATTCGTATAGGTGTATTTAACCCGGCAAGCATCACATCCTTTAAATAGGTAGGGTTCCAGTTTTTCACAAAGGCATTAAAGCCATTTATCCGGGACAATCCCTCCATATCCCGGGAAGAACCGTAGAAAACAACTCCATTACCGCTTTTTGCGTAAATGGCATTTCCCAGGTTATCGCCTATCAAAGTCCCTCCCATAGTCTTCCCGAAAGAATCGGCAACATATACATCGCCTTTGGTGAGTGTTTCAATAGGCCATGAATTGGTATTTCCTGCACGGCCTTCTTCTTTTCCTCTTTCTTTGATCCGGTCTTCCACATCCGGGCGACTGGGCAGGAACATTGCCGTTACGGCACGGCCTGTTATGGTTATGTCTTTATCCAATATTTTCCAATCGCCTTCATACTGGGAATTATATCCTTCGTTATTTAATATCTGCCAGGCTTCATCTATAGAAATATTGCTTGCCCGTTCGATAAGGTCGTCCGGTATTTTGGGGCGGCCGTTATCAAACCGTTCACCTTTCCAGGCCCCGGTTAAATACACGAGTTCTTCTTTACTGATTTCCTGGCCGTATGATTGTATGAAGCAAGAACAAAACAGGGCCAAAAACAAGAATGTCTTATTGGGTTTATACATAGGTAGAGTCTTTTTTTAGATTATTTATCGGGCATCGGGAGCGTCCCACAGAGGGCTGGACAACCCGTTGAGATCATACACGATTTCCCCGGCCCTGACAGTCATTTCACATTGCAGCTTTTGATTGCCTTTCATTTTGTTTCCCGCACTGTCCACAAAGCCAAAATCTCCTTTTAATACAGATAAAACAGCAATATCCGCCACGCTACCCACACTCAGGTTTCCCAATTCCTCATGGTGAATTACCCGGGCAGGTTTCCAGCTTGAAGCTTCGATAACATCAGCAAGGGGCATACCCAGGTTCAGGAATTTGGACATGACGTTGAGCTGGTCTTTCATTCCCCCGTTCATACTTTCCGTATGTATATCGGTACTGATGGCATCCGGGAAAAAGCCCTTTTTAATGGCCGGTATGGCCTGGGCAAATGCGAAGCTACCACCGCCATGACCGACGTCGAAAACGATTCCTCTTTCCCTCGCTTTGGTGGCATAGTCATACAGCTCTCCGGTTTCAGGGTTTAGTATGGTCATACGGACATCGGCAAGATTGGCGTACATATGGGTAAAAATGTCACCGGGACGCAATTCCTCTAACAGCAATTTGGTGAGGGACAAAGGAGGTTCATGTCCGCCGAAATCTATCATTACGGGAACATTCGCCAGTCTTCCTGCTTCAACGGCACGCTCAATAGGTGTCCATTCGGCACCGGAATAATGTGCTACTTTTATACCTACCAGCTCGGGATTCTGCGCTATGGTCATAGCCGTCATTTTTGCATTCATGTCTTCCAGGTCCTGCTCCCATACGCCGCCACGCATTCCTTCGCCTACAATATTCAAAAAGGACAAAATTCTTGTTTTGGAATGTGTTATCGTCTGTTTCTTGTATTTTTCGAAACTCTTCCAGCCCGGGCTTCCGGCATCAACGGCCGTGGTCACTCCCGAACGAAAGGTAAACGCATCGGGCTGTACGGCATAATACCCGTTACAGAGATAGTGATTTTCTTCTGTACCGAGAAAATGGTGACTGTGCAGGTCTATAAGACCCGGGGTTACATATAACCCTTTTACATTAACCACCATTTTGGCATCTTTGATATTCAAACGGTTGGATACGGCCACTATAGTATCGTTACTAACGGCTATATCCATTACTTTTTCGCGTATTTTATTTTTGGGGTCTATTACTGTCCCTCCCTGGATCAACAGGTCATATTTCTGGGCTACAGCATGTAATAGCGGAAATAAAACACATATAATAGTACTAAGGATTATTCTTCTGTTTTGCATCATATACTTTTTTGGTGTAAGATCTCTGATAACCTGGAAGCGACTATGCGCTCCTGACCGGGTTTTAGCATCCAGGTGGTAATACTTACCGAATTTTTACCGCCACCTGCAATTTCTATAGAGGGGTGCCCTTTTCGCATTTCCTCTTTCAACTGGTCCCCGGAAATCCCCAGTTGTTTTGTATCCCATAAAAGGTTTAGAGTAGGTACCACGTTGGCCAAAACGGGCACATCTATTTTCGCTTTTAATCCGGGAATATCGTCAATACCGCTTTTTATAAGATTGACCTGGCTTTCCCACAAGGCCCAATCCTTTTTATGGTCGCGTTTCAGATAACTTTCAATCGCTACCATCATGGCTACGATCTCTTCCTTGTTTACTTTCATTCCCCTGCCGATGGTATTTCCCCGTGGCGGGGCGCTTACCCTGGCGGCATCGATATATTTCTTCTTGCCGAGAAGTACTCCCGCGCTTTGCGGACCACGAAGACCTTTGCCTCCGGAAAAACATACCATATCGAATCCCATATCGGTGTGTTTCGAAAGGTTTTCCACGGGCGGGACATCGGCTGCACAGTCTATCATCGTAGGTATCTTGTGCTCCCGGCAAACTTCGAGGACACCGTCCCACTGTATTTGTCCTTCGTAATTCAGAAAATTCACGAAGTAGTACATGGCCGTGTTCTTATTGATCGCTTTTTTCAGTTCGTCTTTTGTATCTACATATACGATCTTCACCCCACAGTTCTCAATAGCATGAGCATATTCTATGTAATGCTTACGCTGCATGATCACTTCGGTTTTCATACCGGTCCCTGCCAGATGCGGAAGCTTTGCCGCTTTTTCCGGATCGGTACCGGTCAACACCCCGGCAGTGCCAAGGGTAATTGCCGAAGCCGCTCCCGAAGTCACCGTAGCTGCCTCACAGCCAAGTAAAGCAGCTATACGTTCACCTACTTTATCCTGAAGTTCATCGATATTGACAAAGTCTTCGGAAGTTCCCATATAGGCCTGTTTCACCTCATCTGCCATCAAAGATCCGGTCATGGAAGTATAGGTGCCGGCTGCATTGATAAAAGTCCGGACACCCAGTTCCTGCAAATAATTACGGGCGATTGGCATTGTCGTTTCTGGCTGTATTAACCGGGACGCTCCTACGAGATCAAAAGACATCAGACCTCCCATAAGCGGGAGGGCTGATAATTGTTGTATTAACCTGCGTCTGCTGATCATAGCTTATGATTTTAATGCAGCTATACAGTCTATTTCCACCAGCGAATCCCCGGGAACACCTCCATATACCGCTACGGTAGTACGTACCGGAGGTTTCTTTCCGAACTTGCCGTGGTACACCTCGTTCATGGCTTTGTAATCGTGCAGATCGGCCAGGTATACATTCACTTTCAATACATGCTCCATAGAGGAACCTGCCTTTTCCAGCTCTTTTTTCAGTTCTTCCAGGACGTGCTCCGTATGGTCTTTGATATCTCCTTCGAAATGAGCTCCCTTCCCGGCAATATACACCAGCCCGTTATGCACTACCGAGCTGGAGAACAGGGGTACCTCCTGATCCTCATCTTCTTCTCTTTTAAACCTGGTAATCGGTGAAGCTGATGCGTTTCCGGGGCTTCCCGAATTCAAAGTTCTTCCGAAAGCAGCTACTCCGATCAAACCGAAAACCGAGGTAGCAATTTTGCGCAAAGCGCCTCTTCTTTGTGTTTCCATAATAATCTCTGTTTTTATTGTTCGACATCCCACCAAACCCGTGTTACAAACGTGTCCGCTCCCTGGATCTTAATCGCTTCCTGGTAGCTTTCCGTATTCACGCTTATTTCACTTGGCGGATAAGTTAATCTCCTCGGTATAGTCCCGTTGGTCAGGTTTCCGGTGACATCTACCGGGGTCAGTTCGGGGTATCCCGTTCTTCTCCAATTGGAATATACTTCTATTTCATCCGGGAAAACGGACACCCAGAACTGGGTATGAATAGCTTCCATCTGCTCTTCAAAAGAAGATGGAAGAGGATGACTGTCAATATAATCCTGTATCTTGTCACTTGGGATAGCCGCGGCATTTCCATAAAGGCTTCCCATATTATTCATAGCGTTGCCAATTGCTTTCTCATAATAGGCAGACGGATCTCCGGAAGTCCATCCCCTTACGGCGCTTTCGGCCAGGAGCAGGTTCATTTCCGCACTTCCCATTACTGTTAATGATGCGGTAAGGGAAAGGAAAGTCCCCAGGTTAGGTTCGGATAACGATCCGAAATCCCCAGGTTTGTTTACCAGTCCGTTCGGCATCCCCTGCTGGATCGCGGTAGTGGTATCCTGTACACCATTTACCCAAACTGCGGCTATAGCGGTTAAACGAGGATCGTTATTCTCTTTGAGATGGTTTATAAATGTCGCCGAAAATTTTCCTCCTTCCGTATTGCTTGACCCGCCGTTGGATTGACTGTAATTGTTATTGCGCAACTGAAAGGAAACAGGGTTCGAATTGATTTCCTGTCCGCCTGCATAAGGCATGATCGCCTCATCCGCAACATTCTCTATAACTCCTCCGGCAATAGCTGTCTGTGCCCATGTTTGTGCGGAAGAAGCATCGACCTTGGTCATTCGCATAGCCAGGCGAAGCATGAGGGAATATGCGAATTTTCTCCATTTCCCGATATCTCCTCCGTAGATAAGATCGCCACTACCAAAGGTTTCTTTGCCACTGTCGAAAGCATCAATAGACGTTTGTAATGCGGAAAGCATACCTTTATAGATATCTTCCTGGGTATCGTAAGCCGGACTGTAGTTTCCTTCACCGTATGCGGTAGCGGCCTCCGTGTACGGGATCATCCCGTACAGATCGGTTACCCGGTGAAAGATGTACACTTTCCATATGGAAGCGATGGCATGCATATTCACTTTATCTTCATCGTCTTCCAGAACATTTACGACTTTTCCGATCTCATTGATCCCGTCTACATAAGCCCCGGAAAAATAGGCATAAGGATATGTCCCGGATGTATAAACATATTTATCTCCCAATCCCGGAACTTCGAGATAGGTGGCAAAATGTTGTACAAACCCTCCCGCAGAAAACTCATATACTGTTCCGGTACTATTGTTCAGTGCATCGTAAAGCGATTTGGTAAACATATATTCGGGCTCCACCTCGGTAGAGGCATCCGGATTGGTGTTCTCTTCTTCAAAACCTTTATCGCATGACACCATGATCAAAGGTGCACATATCCACAAAGCAATGAGGTATTTTATGTTTAGTTTCTTCATGATGATTTCCATTAAAATTTTAGCATTAGGTTCAGACCGTAACTCCTTGTTCTCGGAAGTGCAAAAGATTCGAATCCCTGGGCATTGCCATTGGTAAATGCAGATTCGGGATCAAAATTGTCCGTTTTACTGTAGAGCAGGGCCAGGTTCCTGGCTATGAACGATACGGATGCGGATTGCAGTTTGAACAACTTGAGTTTATCTACCGGGATATTGTAACTCAATACGACCTGTCTCAGTTTTACAAAACTCCCATCGTATACGAACTGATCCGAATAGTTTTTCATATTCTCATAATAGGACCGGATTTCGGAAGAAGGAATATTATTGGTATAGGGGTTTCCACTTTCATCAACACCGGTTAATGTCAGGCCTTCTTCACGTCCTTCCAGGGTTCTTTTGGACAGGCCAAAGCGTGTGGCATACACGTTTAACACGGAGAATACATCGTTACCAAATCTTCCGTCAACCAGCACATCCAAAGAAAAGTTCTTGTATTTAAAATGATTATTAAGCCCCATGGAAAGCGGAGCTACGGAATTCCCGATTTTTTTCAGTTCGCTTTTTACGGGGAAACCGGAGGAGGAATCAAAAACGATGTTCCCGTTGTCGTCCCTTAACATGGAATATCCCTTGATAATACCGAAAGGCTGCCCGACTTCATGGTGGATTTCCGCCCAGGCCCCTACGGAGCTTGCTACGGAAATCGTATTCAACCCTTCGGCCAGTTGTACTACTTCGCTATTGTTATAGGCAAAATTATAACCGACATTCCAGGTGAAATTATCATTTCTCACCGGGGTTCCGTCGAGAGTAACTTCAATACCTTTATTGACCACTTTACCTACGTTGAAATAGGTATATTCATATCCTGTGGTAACGGGTAATTGTGCATTTACAATATCGTCGGTTGTCGTTTTGTTATAGTAAGCTATATCAAAACCAAAACGATTACCGAACATTTTGGATTCCAGACCGAATTCATAGGTAGTGGATGTATACGGCCGTAAATTAGAATTGGCCAGCAGCCGCTGCCCGGAAACCTGGGTAACCTGTTGCAACGGTTCTCCGCTACTGGGCACCATGGTATAGCTTTCGCTAAGGGTATAAGGGTCCGGCAAACCTCCGCCTACCTGTGCCCAGGAGCCCCGTAGTTTACCGTAATTTACCCATTCCGGCAATTTCAGTACCTGCGAAAATATAAGCCCGGCACCTACGGACGGATAAAAAATATTGTTATTGCTGTTACTGCCGTCCGCAGCTGTTAAGGTAGAGAACCAGTCTTCCCGGGCTGTGGCGTTAAAGTACAGGAAATCCTTATAACTCAGATCTAAAGAAGCAAAAACGGAATTTGTGGTCAGGTGTTTATTTGTAGGGATGGTAGTACTCGTGGCCAGGTTGGTAAAGCTGTAAAAAAACGGGATAATAAACTGGGTACCGTCAAAAGACGTCTGTTCATTCTTGTACTTCCGGATGTTACCGCCTACCATGACCCCGAGGTTTATATCCTCCGATATGTCCTTATTGTAGTTAATGTTCAACATGCTGTTGGTTTCACTGACGATAAGATCAAAACCGTGATATTCACCCGCAGCGTTATTGGTATACAGGGTTCCGGTGGGAAGTATCGCGGTAAAATTAAAATTGCTGTAATCCTTGCTTACCGATCCTTTAACAGACAGCTCTTCGGTGACCTGGTAGTTCAATGAAAACTGCCCTATAAAACGGTCCCTTACTTCGTTATTTCTAAACTTGTTCGCCACGAAATAGGGGTTCGAGGCATAAGGTGTTTCGTTCCATTCTATTTCGGTACCATTTTCGTCATAACCGGGGTCCAGCCACCTGGCATCTACGGTATTGGCCAGCATATTTAGCCAGTTGGGATTTCCGGTTGCATCTCCTGCACTCGATTTGTTATACGCTTTGGACTTATTGAACTGGACCATTCCTTCCAGGGTCAGTTTTTCCCCTATTTCAGAATTGAAGTTCAGGCTGAAAATCCGCCGGTTAAAACTGTTATTGGGCACCAAACCTTTATTATCGGTATCCGATGCCGAAAACCTGTAACTGGTCTTTTCTCCTCCTCCACTGATCGCCACCGTGTTGGTAAAAGTAGTACCGGTATTGTAAAAGTTTTTGACGTTGTTCTTCTTGGCTGTATAAGGATGTAGCTGTCCGTCAAAGGCGATATAGTCAGAGCCATCGATGAGGGCTCCCCAGTTTCTCCTGCCCCAGGTAACGGCCTCGGATTGATTACCGGGTTTTTGCCCGCCGTTGCCCTGGCCGTATACGTATTGCCAGTCGGTAAAATCCATAGGAGAATCGAAGGTAAAACTGGAGTTCACTTCTATGCCTATACCGGTTTGTAAAGCGCCTTTTTTGGTGGTGATAATTATGGCCCCATTGGATGCCCGTGAACCGTAAAGGGCAGCGGCCGTTGCTCCTTTCAATACACTTATGGATTCGATGTCGTCCGGATTAATGCCTCCCGTACCATCGCCATGGTCTATATTAAAACCTCCTCCGCTTGTAGAGGCACTGCCTCCCATGGTAGTATTGTCCATTGGCATCCCATTAATAACGTACAGTGGTTGATTATCTCCGGACAGCGAGGTATTACCGCGGATGACAACCCTGCTGGACCCTCCGGCCCCGGTAGCAAGACTGGAGACATTTACACCAGCTATCCTCCCGGAAAGCGCATTTGCCAGGTTTGTTTCCTGGGCCTGTGTAAATTTATCGCCGCCCACTTCGGTAACGGCGTACGTCAGGGAGCGCTTTTCCTTTTTAATACCCAATGCCGTTACCACAACTTCTCCCAGTTGCTCCGTGTTGGGCAATAGTTTTACGTCTATTGCAGTTTCGTTTCCAACCGTTATTTCCCGGGGCTTAAACCCCATTGCCGAAAATATGAGTACCGCGCCTTCCTTTACGGTAATGGCATAATTTCCGTCAAAATCGGTAGACGTTCCGTTATCGGTCCCCTTTTCGACAATATTTACGGCTGGTAAGGGTATATCCTGATCATCTGCAACAACCCCGGTAACCTGAAGCTGTACCGGTCCCTGCACGCCTGGTTTTGCAGAAGGCGGGGTAACCAGGCTTTGATTTTTTCTCTTTAAAAGAAAGACCTGCTTGTCCAGGATGGCGTATTCCGTCTCCGAACTATTAAAAATCACATCGAGTACCCGGGTTATTAATTCGTTGGAGACTTTTAGTGTTACCTTCCGGTCCAGGTTTACATCTTCCAGTTTGTACACAAACTGGTAATCTGTTTTGCGCTCTATCTGCTCCAGAACCTGCCGGACAGATTTTTGACTGATGTCCAAAGAGACCTTATTACGCTGCGAATAGGAATTATTTGCATGCATTGCAAAAAGTGCCGTAAATAGGAAGAGTGCACTTAGCTTCATCTTAAGGTCAAATTTGAATAGCTGAAAATTACTTTTACGCTTAAGAAGTTTTTTCATACTTTTGTACTGTTTATGAGTGGTTAATAACTAAGGATTAATCGCATCGTATATAATCGGGAAATGGGCCAACATTTTCCGATTTTTTTATCTCCGATGCGCGTCTTTTTCGTTTCGAAATATTACATAGGCGCTTTTTTTATTTTATAATAATGGTATCTTCTTTAATAGTATAGCTAATGCCGTACATCTTTTCAAAGTAAAAAAGAATACGCTCCAGCTTGACATCGCTTCCGAAACTGGTATTGAATTTTGATTTTCCCAGTTCCTGGTTTTCATTGACAATTTTTACGTTATAATGTCTTTCCAGGGTTTCGAGGATCTCATTAAAGGTCTTGTTCCGGAATATAAGTTTACCATTCATCCATGCGGTATACAGGTACGTATCCACTTCTTCCACATCTATCGTCTCGGAATTGCTGTTCAGTTCTCCCCTGAAGCCGGGTTTTAATACCACCCCGGTTCTGTGCCTTTTATCCGGCGTATTGGGCTGCATCTTTACGGAACCTTCTATCAGCACTACTTCCGAAAGGTTTTTGTCCCGATAGCTGGAAATATTGAACTTCGTTCCCAACACTTCAATTTGCAGATCATCCGAATTAATCACAAAGGGATGTTTTTTATCCTTCGAAACCTCAAAAAATGCCTCTCCCTGCAGATATACTTCCCTGTTTCCCGTATTGCGGAAATACACCGGGTATTTCAGAGTTGTCCCGGCATTCAGATGCACTATAGTACTATCGGCCAGTACCAGCTTAAACCGGTTGCCGTTAGGCACTTCGATGGTATTGTACTCGGGATCCCCGCTATTTTTTGCTTTTGACGAAATATTGTAGTAATTGAGCTGGTTGGACTTGTAGTGACTTTTAACCCTTCCATTGCTCGTAACATCTACCAGCGTATCCGCCAGGTTCAAAACCCGGATCTTTCCGTCACCCAATTTCAGGACTACCGATGTATTGGTATCTACCAGATCATCGGGATTGACTTTGGAAGAAATATATACGCGGATAAAAAAGACAGATCCTAAAAGCAATATTAAAACAGCGGCTGCCATGGAATAAGTAAAAATCCTGGTTTTTAATTTTCTAACCGGTTTTTCTTTTTCATTGATTTTATTCCATATTTTTGGATAGGCTTCGTCCACATCGCCATTATGAAGTAGCTGTAACAGGTCCTGGTTTGATTTCACATAGCCCTCAAACACCTTTTGATTGTCCGGAATGGCTAACCAATCCCGGAGTTCTTCCAGTTCTTCCGGCGTCAGGGAATCCGATAAAAATTTAACTATTAAAACTTCCAAGTTAACATCATTTTTAACCTATTACGTCAATTTCAACAAAACCCTTAACAATAATTTAATTTTTTTTCCAATATTTATCTGTTCAAGGGATTTTTTCTAAAACTAAACTCACTCAGAATGGATAAAAGCATAGTTAAATCTATTAAAGAAGATGATGAAAAAGCCTTTTATACCTTTTTTACGGAATACTACAGCAAGCTTTTTGCCTACACCATGTCTTATGTGGTAGATAAAGACATTGCCGAAGACATAACACAACAGGCTTTTGTCAATTTCTGGATAAACCGGAAAAAGATAAACGAAAACGATTCTCCAAAAAGTTATTTATACACTACCGCATATAATCTCTATGTAGATTATTACAGGAAAGAAAAAATGCAGTATTCTGTTTTCGACCAGCTTAAGGCGAAAGCCATTGAAGAAAACGAAAGGGAAAACAAGGAACTTACCGAAAGGCGTATCCAAAGGTTAAAAGAGACAATAGAAACACTGCCCTACCGATGCCGCAGAGTATTGGAAATGAACAAACTGGAAGGGCTGAAATATCGGGAAATATCGGAAATACTGGGTATCTCAGTCAAAACGGTGGAATCGCAAATGCGAATAGCATTTCAAAAAATACGGGAGGCATTTAAAGACGAGGAACTGTTCCTTTTTTTCCTGTCCAGAACTTTTAATAATGAGAAAAGCACGCTTAAATTCGGCCACCCGCAAAAACTCCCGGCTCAAGATTACTAAATCCTGCTCCGACAGGGAAAAGGATTTTCAATTTTTATAGTTGGCCTACAGGGTCTACAATCGAACCATTAATTCCACTTTTGGTATTCCTGAACGACTTGGAAAAGGAAGAATCTTTAAAGAGTATATTTAAACTTTTTAGATTGATGCGAACCTGACTTTGTGGGCTTTGTGAAAAACTTTGAGCCTTTGTGGTTTTCCCTGTCACGGGTCTTATTTTATCACAGAGACTCACAAAGCAGGCACAGGCCTGCCTGTCGGCATAGACAGGGTTGCACAGAGTATTGTAGAGAAATTAAATGTATAACTCAATAAGCGAAAAATCATCATTTTGCAGGTAATAGAACAACTCAAAACGAGTTCATGAAATTCATTGATACACCTGCAACCTCTCCAAATAATTCTTTTACCTGTTCAAAATAATCAGTAGAATTACCGTTTTCAGTCGTGATTTTATTCAAAGACTTTTCAAAATCATTTTATGGATAATGTCCAAAAACTCCCCGAGCTTTTATTCATACAAACACCTAATCTATCGGTATAGGATGATATTGAATTCATAATGACACCGATTTAGAAACATGAGAACCCCATGAATGTATTTTTTTATAAGAAATTTGGAAGCTGAATATTTTGTTGAAACCCTTTCCGATATCAAATGAAAAACCAAAAAAAACTATTGAATTTATTGGTACTGCTGATCTTTGCCGCATGTGCTAAGCCTTATTATCAAAAAACTGACGATGGAGTCGTTATCGATGTAAAACAACAACAGGATACAGGAGCCCGAAAGGTTCGTTTGCAAGTATTGGGAGACGAACTGATCCATGTTTCCGCTACCCCCGAAAAGGAATTTCCCCGGGATTCCAGCCTGATCATTGTTCCGGGGCTCCGGACAGTTCCTTTCACCATAGATGATACCGGTGATTCTATCACGTTGAGCACAGCAAAGCTAAAAGCAACAGTATCCAAATCGGATGGCGGAATACGGTTCAAAGATAAAACCGGCAATGTAATACTGGCCGAAAAGCAAGGTGGGGGCAGGTCATTTATCCCCATTGAAGTAGATGAAACAAAAGGTTACTCGGTCAGGCAGCTATTTGATTCTCCTGCTGACGAGGCCTTTTATGGCCTGGGACAGCATCAGGCCGACGAGTTCAACTATAAAGGAAAGAGCGAAGAGCTGTTCCAGTACAATACCAAGGTTTCCGTACCTTTTGTTATTTCCAACAAAAACTATGGCCTCTTGTGGGATAGCTATTCCTTAAGCCGTTTTGGCGACAGCCGGGAGTACAGGCAACTGAACAACACATTCACATTATATGATAAAGAAGGCCAGCCAGGCGGGTTAACAGGCACCTATGTATCCCCGGCTCTGGAAAGGCCACGACTGGAACGCAAAGAAGATTCCCTTTACTTTGAAGACATAAAAGGCATAAGGAATTTACCCGAAAATTTCCCTTTAAAAGAAGCTGATGTAACCTATGAAGGTGCCATTGAAGCACCTTATGACGGGACATACCGGTTTATCCTGTATTATGCCGGTTATGTCAAGGTTTACCTGAATGACGAATTGGTGGTGCCCGAACGCTGGCGGACCGCCTGGAACCCTAACAGCTATAAATTTACTTTTGAGCTGGAAGCCGGTAAGAAGGTCCCGTTGCGCATCGAATGGAAACCTGACGGGGGAAAATCGTACTTTGGCCTGAGGGTACAAACTCCACAGGAGGAAGAAGAATTAAATAATCAGGTGTGGTGGAGCGAAATGAACAAAAAAATGGATTATTATTTTGTTTATGGTGACTCTATGGATGAAATAATCAGGGGATACCGGACACTGACCGGAAAATCCCAGATCATGCCGAAATGGGCAATGGGCTTCTGGCAAAGCCGGGAAAGATACAAAACCCAGGATGAGATGCTCGGCACACTCAAAGAATTCCGGGACCGGAAAATTCCGATCGACAATATTGTCCTTGATTGGAACCACTGGCGCGAAGATGCCTGGGGAAGCCATGAGTTTGATGAAAGCCGTTTCCCGGACCCGAAAGCCATGGTAGATTCCATCCATGCCATGCACGGAAAAATGATGATTTCTGTGTGGCCCAAGTTCTATGAAACAACAGAGCACTACAAAGAGTTTGACAGCAAAGGCTGGATGTACCGGCAAGCCGTGAAAGACAGCATCCGGGACTGGGTGGGTCCCGGGTACGTAGGCTCATTCTATGACGCATATTCTCCCGGCGCCAGGAAGCTGTTCTGGAACCAGATGTACGAACATTACTACCCATTGGGGATAGATGCATGGTGGATGGATGCCAGCGAACCGAATATACTCGACTGTACGGATATGGAATACCGGAAAGCCCTTTCCGGCCCTACAGCCTTAGGTTCTTCTACGGAGTATTTTAATACGTACGCATTGATGAACGCCGAGGCTATTTATGACGGACAACGCAGCGTGGCTCCCGATAAACGTGTTTTTTTATTGACCCGTTCAGGGTTTGCCGGTTTGCAACGTTATTCTACCGCCACATGGAGCGGTGATATCGCAACCCGCTGGGAAGATATGAAAGCCCAGATCTCTGCCGGTCTTAATTTTGCCATGAGTGGCATTCCCTATTGGACAATGGACATCGGGGGTTTTTGTGTGGAAAGCCGGTACGTTGATGCGCAACTGGAATATGACAGAAGCGGAAAAGAAAATGCCGACCTGAAGGAATGGCGTGAATTGAATGCCCGATGGTATCAGTTTGGCGCTTTCGCACCGTTGTACCGGGCACACGGACAGTTTCCGTATCGCGAACCATGGCATATCGCTCCCGAGGGGCATCCGGCATACCATTCTATTTTGTATTATACCGATTTGCGCTACCGGTTGATGCCCTATATTTATACCCTGGCCGGAATGACCTATTTCGACGATTACACCATGATGCGCCCATTAGTGATGGATTTCGGGCATGACAGGAAGGTGGAAAATATAGGTCACCAGTTTATGTTTGGCCCTGCATTTATGGTATGCCCTGTTTACGAATACCAGGCACGGAGCCGTGAAGTTTATTTTCCCGAAGGAACAAACTGGTATGATTTCTACACAGGGCAATCCATATCGGGAGGACAGCAGTTGAAAGTGGATGCCCCCTATGACCGTATCCCGTTGTACATCCGGGAAGGCGCTATTATTCCGGTCGGTCCTGACATACAGTATAGTGATGAGAAACCGGCAGAAACCATTGTTTTGTATGTTTACCGCGGTCAAAACGGCAATTTTACACTGTATGAAGATGAAGGGGTAAACTACAATTACGAAAAGGAAGACTATGCAACGATCTCTTTTAACTACAATGATACAGAGGGGACCCTGACCATCGGCGAGCGAAAGGGAGCGTTTGACGGGATGCTCAGGGACCGGAAATTTATCGTTGTCCCGGTAAGCAAGGAAAACCCCCGGCCATTTCAATACACTGCTCAGGGTAAACAGGTGAACTATGATGGGAAGCAGCAGACCATAAAATTGTAATCACATTTTTTATATCTTAGACGGCTCATGTTTATTCGGAGCGAGGTGATGAGAGGATTTATCAGCATATTTGGCACACTTATTTTGAGCCTGGTGGTTACCATGCAGGCAACAGGGCAATCTCCTTACATATTCCATCACCTCACCACCGGAAATGGGCTTTCCAATAGTCATGTCAGCGCCATTCTAAAAGACAGCTACGGGTTCTTATGGGTAGGAACGGCGTCAGGATTAAACCGCTATGATGGCTACGGATTTAAAACCTATACCGCAAAGCCCGGGGAGCCCGGTACAATGCCTGCAAATAACATCTGGGGACTGCAGGAAGATGGCCTGGGTAATATCTGGATCAGTAGCGTCACTTATACGGTGTATAACCGGGACAAGGACAATTTCATTACGGATGTCCCCGGGTTTTTGAATGATCTGGGTATTACCGTAGACCGCAATTATAAGGTTTACGTAGACAGGGAAAAGGATCTGTGGGTGTTGAGCGGACAAAAAGCATACCTGTACGATACCCGTAAAAAGGCCCTGAAGGTCTTTAACATCAAAACGCGGGTGGATGAAGTGGTAACTGCAGAGTTAAGCGATGACGAGGACACTTTGTATAGCATGCTGAAGCCCGGATTTTTGTGGCAGATGGACAAACGTACCGGCAGCCAGACGGTACTCGAATTAAAGCATCTCATAAAACCGAAATTATACAACAAAGTATACGCCGATAGCCGTGGCGGGTTATGGCTGTTCTCCGGCAAAACCGACCTGATCTACTACCGGAAAAGCCCGGACTCGGATTGGGAGAAATTGCTGTTGAGCTCCGTTAGCGGGGCCCGGCGCAATAGAATATTAAATATGCTTGACGATGAGAACGGCCGCATCTGGATAGGTACCGACCACGATGGATTGTTTGTATATGACCGGGCTACCGGAGCGCTTACCAATCTGTCGGAGAACCCGGCAATAAATTCTTCGATCGCATCCAATAATATCGCATGCCTGTATAAAGATGATAGCGGAATAATATGGATGGGCCACAACAAGAAAGGCATTTCGTATTATCACCATAGCTTTCGCAATATCGTAAATGAAGAGCACCCGGATTGCAGGAATGTCAGTGTCATATTAGAAGACCGGCAAGGTAATATCTGGCTGGGCACAGACGGAAAAGGATTATTTCTGAAAGAGAGGACGAAAGAAAATGAGATCAGGAAACTTCCGTTGCAAAGTGGTGTCATCGTGTCTTTGCTGGAAGACCGTAAGGGACGGATATGGGTCGGGACCTATATGGATGGCCTTTTTTGCTATGAGAACGAAAAATTCAGTCACTTCACCAAAGACAACAGCAGTCTGGCAGCCGACAACATCTGGAGTTTGGAAGAAGATCGCTACGGGAATTTATGGATAGGCACCCTGGGTGGCGGAATACAATGCCTGCGCAATGAAGAAGAAAACATGAATGCTCTCGCCACGGTGTGCGAAGAGATGAAACACCCGATGGACATGTATTACGACAACGGGGACAAACTATATATCAGTACGGTCTATGGGCTCTATGTAGTCGATATCACCACCGGCAGCCATGTCGTCCATACAGGGAATAACCGGGGGACGCAGCATTTCACTAAAATGCTGATATCTAATGTGTATAAAGATTCGAAAGACAACATCTGGCTGGGGCATCTGGAAGGACTGACATTATGGGATTTGAAGAAAGATACGCTCTACTTCATGGATAAAGGCACCGGCCTTACCGATAACCTCATCCAGGGTATCATTGAAGATGACCATCGGAATATATGGGTGACCACAAGTAATGGTCTGTCCGTTCTTTCCGTGGAACGCGATAGCCGGGATGTTATGAAGATCAGTTACAGAAATTTCTCTTCCAAAGACGGGTTCAAGGACAATCATTTTAATAATAATGCCACTTATAAACTCCGCAACGGGGATATTCTTCTGGGCGGAGTTGAAGGACTAACTGTTGTGAACCCTAATAAAATGGCTGAAAAAAACCAGCCTCCTGCCAAAGTGATCTTTACAGGGCTGAGCGTGGGGAACAGCAGTATTAAAGTAGATTCGCTCTATAAAGGAAATAAGCTGTTGAAACATCCGATGGAACAGACAGACTCACTGATTTTCCGGCATAACGATAAGCTGATCTCCATACAATTCACCACCGGCGACCTGTTGCATGCCGACAAGGTAAAATATGCCTATAAACTGGACGGGTTTGATTACCAGTGGCTTTTCACACAAGACAATAAAATTGTATTTTCCTCCCTGGCCCCCGGCAGTTACAGGCTCCTTGTCAAAGCCAGTAACAGTGATGGTGTATGGAATGACGAGGCTTCGGTACTGAATATCACGGTTACCCCACCCTTTTACCTGTCGGGATGGGCAATCGCTCTATATGCCGTATTGGCTATCGGTTTTATCTTGTTTATTGTTTACCGGACCAGGAAACATCACCGCAACAAATTCGAACAGCAAAGAATACAATTGAGACGCAAGCAGGAAGCCAGCCTTAACGAAATGAAACTCAGGTTCTTTACAAACATCAGTCACGATCTTCGCACCCCGCTTACACTTATCACCACTCCCCTACAGACCATATTAGGCCAAGAATTGGAAGCGGGTTTACGCAAAAAGCTGGACACAGTAAACAAAAACGCAGAACAATTGCTGTCGCTGATCAATTCTTTACTTGATTTCCGTAAGCTCGACACAGATGCCGAATCTTTGCACTTACGGCAAGGTGATTTTGTGGCCTTTATGGAAGAAGTATGCACACCCTTCCATGTTTATGCCGTTGATCGCCATATAAGTTTTTCATTTTCCGGAGAGGTAGAAAACCTTTCCATGCAGTTCGATCCGGATAAAGTGCAGAAAATAATGCTGAACCTGCTTTCCAACGCTTTCAAATTCACAAAGGAAGGGGGCGCGATCGATGTCCGTATTTACAGGGAAGAAAGCAACGCATGCATAGATGTAACAGATTCCGGACCAGGTATAGGTGATACGCATAAAAAGCACATCTTTGAACGATTTTACCAGGGGCCACAACTACAGGAAAAGACAGGCAGCGGTATCGGCCTCCATATCGTAAGCGAATATATCCGTATGCACGGCGGCACCATTACCGTAAAAGACAACATACCGCAAGGCAGTACGTTTACATTTACATTGCCGGTAACCGAAACCGGGGAGACGGAAGAACTGAGCCCCGAAGAAGTATCTGTGGATGACATTGCGGAACAGGTGGACATGCAAAACCTGCCCGAATGCCCGGTATTGCTGTTCGTTGACGACAATAAGGATTTATGCGAGTTCATGGCAGACAGCCTGTCTGACGAGTATACCGTACTGCTTGCCAATAACGGCCGGGAAGCAATGACACAACTGGAAAAACACGACGTTAATGTAGTGGTAAGCGATGTGATGATGCCTGTTATAGACGGTATTGAGCTCTGCAACCACATAAAGACAAACATACAATGGTCTCATATTCCCGTTATCCTGCTGACCGCCCGTACAGCCGAAGAATATGAAATAAAGGGGCTGGAAGTCGGAGCCGATGACTACCTGACCAAACCTTTCAATTTTAACCTGCTGAAATTGCGTATCCGAAAATTCCTGGAGTGGACGGAAAAGTGCCATATTTCATTTAGCCAGAAGATCGATGTCTCTCCCGGCGAAATTACCATCACCTCCCTGGATCAGCAACTGATCGAAAAAGCCATTAAAGTGGTAGAAGAACATATCGCCGACCCGGAATTTTCCGTGGAGGAATTGGGTAACGAGGTCGGACTGAGCAGAAGCCACTTATATAAAAAACTGATGAACATCACCGGAAAAGGACCGGCGGAGTTTATCCGTACCATTCGCCTGAAACGGGGCAGGCAGCTTCTGGAAAAAAGCCAGATGCAAATAGCGGAAGTGGCTTATAGTGTAGGCTTCAATTCACCAAAAAGGTTTACCATTAACTTCAGGAATGAATTCGGTATCTCACCTTCGGAATACCTACGCAGCATAAAACAGAACGATTTCTAAAAAAACATCCGGGTTTTTTAACAATACAGTATAAAATTGGCTGTATTTTTTCGAAAATACGGAAAGATAACACATTACTCTCCCTTATTAAAAACATAGCGAACCCTGTCCCGGCAACAGAAACAATACTTTCACAACTTTGAACGACCGCTAAATAAGGTCAACTATTAAAAAACCAAAACCACTATTTTATGAAGACGTGTACACGTATTAAATGGCCGGGTAAGAGGCTAAGGCGCTCTCTTGTCCCGTTGCTAATGAATTTGTGGATGATACCTGTTCTGGGACAGGCCATCCCGGTATCCGGAGTAGTAACCTCAGGCGAGGATAATGAACTTCTGCCGGGGGTTAATGTTGTTATTAAAGGAACTAACCAGGGGACGGTTGCAGACTTTAACGGCAATTATTCCATAGAAGTCCCCTCCCCCGAAGCTATCCTGGTATTCAGTTCCATAGGCTTTACCTCAAAAGAGGTTGTCGTCGGACAAAGATCGGTGATCAATGTTAGCCTGTACTCCGACATGACCGCCCTGGATGAAGTGGTAGTCATCGGATATGGAACCACAAAACGAAAAGACATTACAGGCTCTATTTCGTCAATAACCGGCGAGGATCTTCGGAAAACCAGCCCTGTTACTATGGACCAGGCCCTGCAGGGAAAGGTTCCCGGACTTGTGGTACAACAGGTTTCGGGGCAGCCGGGTGGAGCGGTATCTGTCCAGGTCAGGGGGTTATCTTCTTTCGGGTCATCCGGTCCCCTATACGTCATAGACGGTGTCATTATAAGCGGAACAGCCACCCTGGGTTCCGGCACCAATCCCCTGGCCGGAATAAACCCGTCTGAGATCGAATCTATCGATGTGTTAAAAGATGCGTCTGCTACGGCCATTTATGGTTCGCAGGCTACTAACGGAGTTATCGTGATTACTACAAAGAGAGGAAAAGATGCTCCGCCCAGTATTAATTATGAATTTTATACGGGCTTTCAACAGCTGCCCGGTAGGCTACCTCTCATGAATTTGCAGGAATACGCTGCTTTCATTAATGAAAGAAATACAGGATTGGGTTGGGGCTTCGATGAAAGACCCGAGTTTGTCAATCCTGAATATTTGGGCAAGGGAACGGACTGGCAGGATGAACTATTCAGAAATGCGCCTGTCAGCAATCACACCATTACGGTCAAAGGAGGCGACAAAAGAACACAATACCTGCTTTCCGGTTCCTATTTCAAACAGGAAGGAATTGCTTTGGGGTCCGATTTCAAAAGGATGTCGGTACGGCTTAACCTCGACAACCAAACAACCGATTGGTTAAAAATAGGAACAAGCCTTCAATTGGCAAACATCAAAGAAAACGTTAACTCCACCAGTTCAAATGTGATCGGAACGGCGCTCAGCCAAACGCCGGATATTCCTGTGAGAAATGCTGACGGTAGCTGGGGTGGTGCTTTTAATCCGAACGGTTGGGTCAACAGTACGGTAAATCCGTATGCCATAGCACTTATCAATAAGGATCGTGCAAAGCGGAATCAAATATTTGGCAACGCCTACAGTGAGATCACATTTACAAAAGACCTGGTACTGAGAAATGAGATCACGGGAAGTTTTTCCATGGCTACCCAGGACAGGTTTTTTCCAAGTTATAAAATGGGGCTTGTGGAAAGAACGATCAATGAAGGTTCCTACAATTTTGCACAAAGCTACAATTCAACGGTACGAAGTTACCTCACCTATTCCCGGTTGTTCGTCGACAGGTACAATATGAACGTCATGGTGGGACACGAAGCACAGTTGAACAAATCGGAGAACGTAGCTGCCGGCCGTACCAACTTCCCTTCCAATAACGTACAGGTGATCAGCGGTGGTGACCCTAATACGGCTACAAATTCAGGGATTAAGACCCACAGTGCATTGGAATCGTATTTCGGGCGGATAAATTTCGGAATGGATGACAAATACTTATTGACCAGTAACGTCCGGGTAGACGGCTCTTCAAAGTTTGCTTCGGGAAACCGGTGGGTGACTACCTATTCGTGGGCTCTTGCCTGGAAAATCAATAAGGAGGCATTCCTAAAGGATGTAGAGAAAATCAATGAATTAAAACTACGGGTCGGTTATGGACTGACGAACAATCAGAACATCAGGGATTATGCTTATACCTCTACACTGGCAACCGTGACTACAGGTCTTTCCGGAATATCCCAGATTACCAGCAACATGGCAAACCCCTATGTAGAATGGGAAAAGACAAAATACACCAATATCGGTCTTGACGGAACATTCTTTAACTGGCGTCTCAACTTCTCGGTAGATTTTTACAACAGGGACACCGATGGCCTTTTGATGCAAATTCCGTTGCCATTATACTCGGGAACAGCTACCGGCTATTCTCCCGGTTCCATAGCTTCCCCTTATGTGAACGTTGGACAGATCAATAACAAAGGGTTTGACTTCAGGATAAGTTCTAAAAACTTTACTGGAGAAGATTTTTCATGGACAACAGATCTCACCGTATCTCATAATATCAATAAGATCAAAAAACTCAATACCGAAGGCGCTTCATTAGACGGACAGTACAGCAAAACCACCGTAGGAAGATCGATAGGTGAATTTTACGGATATGTGGTAGAAGGGGTTTTTTCGAATGCGGAAGATTTTGAGACGCATGCCATACCTGTCAGAAACGGGGAGAAACTTAACATTGGCCCGGCAGGAGGAAGTATCTGGTATGGAGACCTGATGTTTAAGGATTTTAACGGTGACGGGATCATTGATGAACGGGACCAAACGTATCTGGGTTCGCCGATCCCCAAATATCAGGTAGGACTTAATAATACATTTTCCTATAAGAATTTTGACCTGAATATATTTTTCAATGCCAATTACGGAAACAAGATTTTCAACCAGTTGCGTATCAACGGAGAATATCCCGGTACCAGTTTCGGTTACCTCAAAGCATTAAACAACTACGCTAAACTTGCACTGATAGACCCGGACGGATCCGACAGTGACGTTAACAATGTTTATGTTACCAATCCCGATACAAGGATCGTGGGTATCAGAAATGATAATACCAACGATAATAACAGGACTTCGGACAAATTTATCGAAGACGGATCTTTTATCCGGTGCAAAAACATTTCCTTAGGGTATACCTTGCCGAAGGAGCTCACGCAAAAAATACATATCAATTCCCTTCGGGTTTATGCGAATGTTACCAATGCGTTTATCATTACCAAATACAAAGGAATGGACCCCGAAATCGGTTCCTGGGACCCACTTAACGCCGGTGTGGACAATGGTTTCTATCCCCAGTCGCGCGTATTTTCGGTTGGTGCAAGCATTACTCTTAACAAATAAAATACTGAAAACCATGAAATTCAAATATATCATAATGTATTCCCTCATCGCGGCTACAGGGCTTTTGGTGTCCTGTGGTGAGGATTTTCTTGAGCGCGCTCCATTATCGGAGATCAGTACCGAAAACTTTTACCAGACCCCCGAAGACCTGAGACTGGCAACTGCGGCTTTATACGGAGGTGCTCCCTGGGCTGACTGGAATTATAATTGTTATTTGCCTGTTGGCGATGTGCTTAGTGGCAATATGGCCGTAGGTTACTGGGGTGATGCGGTTCAGCTGAATACATTTTCCGTAACCGGGTTGAATGAGATTATGATATCCAACTGGAAATCCATGTACAAGGTTATTGCCCATTGCAATACCACCATTAATGCCATACAGGAAAAAGCGCCGTCTTCCATTCCTGAAGAGGACAAGAACGCTGCCATTGCCGAAGCGAGGTTTATACGCGGGTTTGCTTATTATAACCTGGCTTTGTTATGGGGGCCGGTCCCCATTATAGAGGACAACACCAGCCTTATCAGCGCTCCCCTGGTTTACAGAAATGAAGTTAACGACGTATACCAGTTTGCGGTGAATGACCTCACTTTTGCGGAGAGTCACCTCCCCGATTCTGATACGAAAGGGAGGCTAACCACCTGGTCTGCACAGGGTATGTTAGCTAAAGTCTATTTGACATGGGCAGGGCTGAATTCGGAAGGCTCCGGGCAGCGCGACCAGGCATTACTGGACAAGGCCAGATCTTATGCCGGCAATGTCTGTAAAAACAGCGGGCTGATGCTACTGGACAATTATGCAAACCTCTTCAAAACTGAGTACAATGACAACCAGGAATCATTATTTGCCTTGCAATGGGCGCCGGGCCTCGGCTGGCTGGAGGGCAACATGCTACAGGTATATTCTCCCGGAGGTATTGAAATATCGGCCAATGGACAGGCGGGCTGGTTTAATATTGAGCCTACTATTGACATGTATGCTTTGTACACCGAACAGGATTCCATAAGACGCAAGGCCACTTTTATGCTGAGAGACGATTATTACCCGGAGTTAAATGCTGCGGGAGGCGGTTTTACATTTGATAGCCATACCGGTTTAAAGAAACATATTATCGGCACCAATGTGGACAATAACGCGCCGACCATGACCATGACCTCTTCTACGGAGCACAATGCATTACTAAGACTTGCCGATGTTTATTTAGTGTATGCCGAAGCTATCCTCGGGAATAACGCCACCACATCAGATGCCGATGCACTGTTTTACTTCAACGAAGTACGTGCAAGGGCAGGACTCGATCCCGTTGGCTCGATTGATGCAGACATGTTACTGAATGAAAGGAGAATTGAACTGGCAGCCGAAGGCCACTTCTGGAACGACCTCGTAAGGCTTTCCTATTACGATCCCCAAAAGGCCATCGGTATTCTTAATAACGAGCAACGTGTGCCTTTTGACTATGAAGACGGGGCGGCAACCCCCCGGGACCCGTACGGGGAAATAACCCCGGCTACGTTGAATACATTTACGTTCCCGCTGCCCTCATCCGAGGTAACAGCCAATCCTAAGCTGTTGGAACCTGCGGTACCTTATTCATTCTAACATAATCAAGAACATATCATGGAAAAAACTAAATATAAATTTAATCACTTTCTACTTCCCTGTCTGGCGGCAATTTTTATCCTGATGCTTGCCTGTGAGAAGGAAGATACCGCGCCGGCACCGCTCATTACGAGTATTAGAAATTATGAAGCGGCTCCCAACGACACATTAATCACTGAAATGGTTGCCGGTCAGTGGGTGGTAATACATGGAAAAAACCTAAGCCTGGTTGGCCAAGTGACTTTTGGTGGTATCCAGGCAAGCATCAACCAAACTCTTTTAACTGATGGAAATATAGTGGTTCAGATACCTTCTGTTCCGTTCCAGTCGGTGCCCTTGGAAGAACTGAATAAAGTAACCGTTGTAAGCGCGGGAGGATCTTATACGTATTCGATTGACTTTGCCATTGACCCACCCATGATCACACGAGTATCAAACGAACTCCCGAATGAGGGAGACCCGGTGTTCACTTATGGAAGCAATTTCTTTTACGTTGAAGAGGTGACTTTTGCCGGTGCGACGATTTCGGAATACGAATTATCGGATGATGGTACATCAATTGGGTTTAAGGCCCCGGCACTCAATCAAAGTGGGCCGGTAACGGTAAAAACAGGTTCAGGAGCCTATACTACTTCTTTCAATGTCAATGATACCACAGGTATGCTTTGTAACTTCGATGATGTAAATACATTCGACTGGGGAGCGAGTATAAGCAATAACAGCGCCACCTTTCCGGGCAACAGGGGCAACTATGCAATTTTAAGCAATAATGGTCTAAGCGCGGATAATTCCAGTTGGTGGGAAGAAGGAAGGAGTATTAATACCAATGGAGTCCAGTGGGTTCCGGAGGATGAGTTGGACGATCCTATTGACGATTATGCTTTTAAATTTGAGATCAATATACCCGGACAATGGAACGGAACGTCTCTATTCATTTTAAAAGATTTTAATTGGGCCTACGTGGCGCGCTATGAACCCTGGAAACTCGGGGATAATCAGGCCGCTCCCTTCACCACAAACGGCAATTGGGTCACGGTAACTATTCCTTTTTCACAATTCCGTAATAAACCCGATGGAGGAAAAGATGGAACAGGCGAATCAGCGGGAAGTTTAAAAGCCTTGTTGGGAGACTCTGGTCATGGAGGTATCAATATCTTCACGATCAATGATTCCGATCAGCCTGCAGCCGCTATGAATTTTGCAATTGATAATATCAGAGTAGTGAGAAGGTAATAGGTAAAAGAAGTTGTCTGAAAAGTAGCTTTACGTCACCCTGTCCCGACAGCATCAAGGACTTTTTCAGACAACTTCTTCCCAAAATGTTTTTCGCAACCAAAACCACCAAAAATTTACACCATTTAGAGTCTGTCTAAATTTTGTTTTTAGAATATTTTATAGTGCATTCCTGCACGCCGGCAGGCGGGTTTTTGTCAGGCGAAGGTATTTTGAAGCATATAGCCTAAGCTACGTGACGAAAAATAGCTGAAGCCTGCCTTTGCCGGCAGGCAGGTATGGCAGGACCGAACGTTAAGAAAACAGCTGATAGCTGTTTTTAGTGAAGGGGCCAGCTGGCGTGTGGGCAGCATAAAAGAACCAAAGGATAAAACTTAGACCGACTCTTAATTAACCCCTTAAAACTTAAATTATGAAAAAAATCAATCATGACTATGGAAAAAATAGTTTCTGGCCTAAAACACCTGCCTTTCTCTGTTTATTTGTAGCAATTCTTATGTTTCAGGGGCATAAAGTGAAGGCCCAGACCGCAGCAGACTACAACTGGAAGAATGTAGCTATTGGCGGTGGCGGATTTGTATCTGCCATTATAACAAGCAAGACTCAGCAAAACCTGGTTTATGCCCGGACCGATGTAGGAGGCGCCTACAGATGGAATGCTTCGACGGACAGCTGGATACCTCTGACGGACTGGGTATCGGAAGACCAGGTAGGATTTCTGGGGGTCGAATCACTGGCAACAGATCCGAATAATCCCGGCAGATTGTATATGCTTGCAGGCATCAGTTATTTTAATAATGGCAAAACTGCAATCCTTCGCTCCAGTGATTATGGCAACACGTTTACCGTAACAGATGTCACGGATCAATTTAAGGCCCACGGTAACGGTATGGGGCGACAAACCGGTGAGAAACTTGTAGTTGATCCCAACAACAGCAATATTCTATACTGCGGTACGCGATGGAATGGATTGTTCAGGAGTACGGATGCCGGTGCAACATGGAGCAGGCTCAATGCGCTCAACGTCACCACGACTCCCAATGAAAACGGGATAAGCTTTGTGATTCTGGATGGCAGCAGCGTTTCGGGGGGAGTTACGCAACGGATCATTGTCGGAGTTTCGCGCAGCGGCAGTACAAACCTGTACCGAAGTGATAATGGCGGCCAGTCTTTTTCAGCAGTTTCAGGCGCTATTACCTCCTATATGCCACAACGGGCGGCTTTGGCGGGTAACGGAGACCTGTATATCGCCTATGGCAACGGTGCGGGTCCCCACGGGCACTGGTCAGAACCGGAGCCCATGGATGAAGGACAGATCCGGAAGTATAACATATCATCAGGTGCATGGACCAACATTACACCTTCGGGTTTCAACAGGGCATTCGGAGGAATAAGCGTTGATCCGAATAATCCCGGCAGGATTGTGGCATCTACCATCAATACCTATATGGATCAGAATGGCGCCTGGGGTGACCGGATATTCCTCAGCACAAACGGCGGATCGAGCTGGGTTGATGTAGTAAACCGGGGGTTCACCATGGATCCGGATGGCGTAACCTGGATTAACGGCCACTCTATCCATTGGGCAGGTTCCCTAGAATTCGACCCATTCAATACACAAAAAGTCTGGGTCACTTCGGGTAATGGTATTTTCGTAAATGACAACATTAATACCAGCAGTACCTGGCGGTTTAATGTCCGGGGGATCGAAGAAACCGTGCCCCTTGGATTGGAAAGTATTCCCGATGGTCCTGTAATTTCGGTTATCGGGGACTATGACGGATTCAGGCACACCGACATGGATCAATACGCATCCATCCATAATCCGCAAATGGGGACCACCACCGGGTTGGCCGTAGCGGCTCAGAATACAGGCAAAATGGTTCGGGTGGGCAATTCCATGTATTATTCCACTGATATGGGATTGACCTGGACCCAAAGCAATATAAACGGAACGCAGGGAAAGGTGGCATTATCAGCCAATGGCAATATCGTTTTGCATTCGCCCAGGGAGTCTTCTGTAACTTACCGTTCAACTAATAACGGGTCTTCCTGGTCTACGGTAAGCGGTTTAGGTTTTAATGAAGCGCGGCCGGTTGGCGACCCGGTCAATTCCAATAAATTTTATGCATACAACCCTGGAAACGGAGCGGTAATGGTGAGCATCGACGGCGGATCTTCATTTTCCCAGGCAGGTTCAGTCACGGGCTGGGGCTCAAAAGTCATCCGGCTGGCACCCGGAAGGGAAGGGCACATTTGGATAGCGTTAAATAATAGTGGCCTGGTACGTTCAACCGATTCCGGCCAATCATTTTCAACCATAAGCGGTATCAGTAATTGCGGAGCCGTTGGTTTCGGTGTGGCTGCCCCCGGAGCAAATTACCCTACCATTTATATTTGGGGTACCATCAACAATGTTAAAGGTGTTTATCGCTCCACAGACCAGGGAACATCCTGGACCAGGATCAATACGGACGCGCAACAATACGGAGGTCCGGGAAACGGGCAATTCGTGCAGGGAGATATGAATGTCTTCGGAAGAGTATATATGAGTACGGCCGGTCGTGGTATAGCATATGGAGACCCTGCCACCTGTACGCCTACGACCATTACGCCGTATGTACAGATCGATAACGGAACCTGGCAGCAAACGGCCAGTGCAGGCCTGGACGCGGGCGGGACGGTGAAATTCGGGCCCCAGCCTATTGAGGGAGGATCATGGAGCTGGAGCGGACCGAACGGTTTTAGTGCTTCCACCCGGGAGGTAACCATTTCCAATATCCAGGCCAACCAGGCAGGGAGTTATGAAGCTACCTATACGAACAGCGGGGGATGCCAAAGCAGGCAGACTTTTGATATCACAATAACAAGCGGAGTCCAGGGGGAGAAAACTATCGCCCTTCGGGTAAATGACAATACCGAAACTAACGAAGTTATTATTTATCCGAATCCTACCCGGGCAGGGAAATTTTCGATAACATTACCGGCCCCTTTACAAAAAGCGATCATCAGTATTTATGATAACCGGGGCAGATGGTTGTACCAGGAAGTTACAGAAGGGGATGAAATACTGGAATTCGATCAGTCATTGAAAAGAGGAATTTACCTGATCCATATACGATCCGGCCAGTATAAAATAACGAAGAAGTTAATTGTTAATTAATAGGGAAACGTGAACGGTGGTATGTTGGGTTTTAGGCGTACCACCACTCACTATTATAAACCAGGCAGGATAAAACATAAAACCCCTTATCAGACACATAGCATCCCCTGTCCGGATAAGGTTATAAATACTTTAGCCAAACTGAACGGCAGATGTAAAGCCACAGTTAAATTAAACCACTCTGGACTGCAAGTCCAGAGGTTTAGAAAGGCAATCCTGCCCGTCCGGCAGGCGGGGAAATTGCCATAGTTATTAGGTCATTAAGTTGTTTAGCCAACACACCATAAACCAGCAACTTAACAACTCAATAACGACAACAAATTGCAGGGTTTAAACCTAAAATTAAGACCAGTAAATTAACCTGAAAACAATGTTGAATACGAAAACAAGAATAGCGGGAAGACTTTGCATACTATTCCTCTTTTGCCAGGGGCTATGTTATGCCCAAATCACTTTGCCCAAAGTATTTGGGGACGATATGGTTTTACAAAGAGGCATAAAAATTCCTGTCTGGGGGAATTCAGCCCCCGGAACACACATTACGGCAGAACTGGGAGATGTACGTACCACCGCAAAAGCCGATAAGGACGGAAAGTGGATGGTCCGGTTTCCAAAGTTTGAAGCAGGAGGTCCCTATACGCTCAAAATTTATGAAAAGGGAAGTAAGACTGAGGGCTTAGAGCTAAGCGGTATCCTCATCGGGGATGTATGGGTGGCTTCCGGGCAGTCCAATATGGAATGGCAGGTGCAGCAGTCCGCAGATGCAGAAAATGAAATTGCAAATGCCGATTTTTCCGATATACGTTTCCTTTCGGTAGCGCATAATAAGAAATTAACCCCGCAAACGGATATTTCTTCCGGAAAATGGCAGGTATGCGACAGCGTCAACGTAAAGGAGTTTTCGGCTGTAGCCTATTTTTTTGCGAGAAAGATTCATAGGGACCATAATGTTCCTGTAGGCATTATCCAGAGTACCTGGGGAGGGACGCCCGTAGAATCCTGGACAAGCCGGGAAATGTTACTTTCTTCCCCCATTTCCAGGCAGGCCGTGCTAGCCAACGATACGCTCGACGAAAACCGTGATTTTGTACAGGACAGTCTCAACGTAATACGCTTCTGGGAAATCGTACTCAACCCCCAGGACAGGGCAGACAAGATAGTTACTTCCACAGAATACGATGACTCCGGCTGGAGCGAAATAGAAATGCCCGGGTTGATCAAAGATTTCGGGATCGGACCTTACGAAGGACTGTTGTGGTTACGCAAAAAGGTGTTATTGCCGGAAAGTTTTGAAGGCAAAGATCTGGTAGTAAATATAGGAAACCCGGAGTTTAACTATTCTTTGTACTTCAATGGCGAGGAAATCTGTAAGGCAGTATGGAACTCAAATCCTACCCATCATTATACCATTCCGGCCCACCTCGTAAAAAAAGGGGAAAACGTAGTTTCTATCCGTCTGGCCATGATCTGGAACGGAGGCGGCATCTATCCCCCGGCCGACAACCTCTACATCACGGACGGTTCTTCAAAAATATCTTTAGCCGGAAAGTGGTTGTATCAAAAAGATATTGAACCTGCTCTTCCCAGGATCATGGATTATCATTACAGGCCCGCAGTATTGTTCAATGCCATGATTAACCCGGTCATCCCTTATGGGATCAAAGGATTCCTGTGGTACCAGGGAGAATCAAATGCCCCGCAAGCCTATCACTACAGGAAGCTTTTCCCCATGCTCATTACGGATTGGAGACAACGTTGGAACCAGGGCAATCCCCCCTTTTTGTACGTACAACTGGCAAATTTCAAAAAAAGAAAAGATACCCCTTCGGAGAGCGATTGGGCAGAGTTAAGGGAAGCACAGACACTTACTTTGTCACAGCCCAACACGGGAATGGCCTGTATCATCGATATAGGCGAAGCGGATAATATCCACCCCCCAAACAAGCAGGAAGTAGGCCGGCGACTGGCCCTGATCGCCAATAAAATGGTATATGAACAAAACGACGGTATTGCATCCGGTCCCGTGTACAAAAGCGCTAAAACAGAAGGAAACCGGATCCGGCTCGGTTTTGCCCATACCGGAACGGGACTTTCGGTCAATGACGGAAGTGAATTGACAGGCTTTGCTGTTGCCGGAGATGACCGGAAATTTCATTGGGCAAAGGCCGTAATTGAAGGAAATGAAGTGGTGGTTTATTCCGATGAAGTTGCCAGGCCGCAAGCAGTACGCTATGCCTGGGCCGATAACCCGGAATGCAACCTGGTAAACTCCGAAGGATTGCCTGCGGTCCCTTTCAGAACGGATGACTGGAAAGGGATAACTCAGAAATAGCCCCATGATAAACATCAATAATTAAAACCAACTAAAATGAAGAAAACAAATTTGGCCTGGATACTGGCAGTACTTTTTGCAATAATATCGCTTATCGCTTGCAGTAAAGAAGAAGGAGGAGATCCCGTGCTTGACGTTTCTGTCAATAAAGCCGATTTTGAAGCGGAAGGAGGAAATGTGGAAATAACCATAACAAGTAACAGTGAATGGAGTATCAGCAACCCGACAACTTCATGGTTACAGTCCAGTCAGACAACAGGTAACAGCGGAAGCACAGCTGTTCAGTTAACCACAGAGGCTAATGGCACCGGTTCAACCCGGACCTCCGTATTGGAGGTTACCGCATCAAACGGCCAGGTCCGCAGGGTTAATGCTTCACAGGGTTCGATGATTTACCCGTCTTACAATACTTCTCCACTGCCGCCCGATGCCACAGGAATGAGCAGCAATGCAGTGGAGCTGGCGGCTAAAATGAAACTGGGCTGGAATATCGGCAATACCATGGAGGCTACAGGGCCCGAAAATGCCTGGGGTACAGGTATCTCATATGAAAATTACTGGGGAAATCCGGATATCACAAAAGAATATGTGGACGCCCTCAAAGATCTAGGTTTCAACGCCATACGCATCCCCTGTTCCTGGGATCAGTATTCGGATCCGGAAACAGCAAAAATAGAAGACTGGTGGATGGCCCGTGTCAAAGAAGTAGTAGATTATTGTATAGACAACGGCCTGTATGTCCTGCTCAACATCCACTGGGACGGTGGTTGGCTGGAAAAGAACTGTACGCCGGATAAAAAGGATGAGGTAAATGCCAAACAAAAAGCCTTTTGGGAACAAATTGCTACGGCAATGAGGGATTACGATGAACACCTGATGTTTGCCAGTGCCAACGAGCCCGAAGTCCATAATGCCATAGAGATGGCGGTACTTCACTCCTATCACCAAACTTTTATCAATACTGTTCGTGCCACAGGTGGTAAGAACAGTTATAGGGTGCTTGTGGTCCAAGGTCCCGGTACGAATATAGAAAGGAGTGCTGAGCTAATGGATATGCCCACAGATGAGGTAGAGGGACGTTTAATGGCCGAGGTGCATTATTACACGCCTTCTCAATTCTGCTTCTTGGCAGAAGACGTAAGTTGGGGCAATATGTTCTATTACTGGGGTGAAGGGTATCATTCAACCATTGAACCCGACCGTAATTCCACTCATGGTGAAGAAGATTCAGTAGACGCATCTATGGCCTTGGCAAAAACAAAATTCGTTGACAATGGAATCCCGGTAATCCTCGGTGAGTACGGAGCGTACAGGCGTGATAATAATGAACATGTCCCTCAGGATTTGGAAACCCACAACAACTCCGTGGATCATTGGATCGATTATGTAACAAGGAAGGCCTTGGCCAATGGTTTGATTCCCTTCTGGTGGGATGTGGGTGAAGCGGTGGATAGAGACAACGGTTCCGTAAAAGACCAACGTACCATCGATAAACTTTTTCAGGCAATAGAATAATAAAAACCTGTCCGTATTTCAATTAAAAATAACTCATGATAAGTAAAAAAATCACGTGGCTTGCCTGTTTACTGTTTTTACAGGCAGGCCTGCTCATAGGTCAAACTACCTATAAAAATCCGGTAATCCCCGGATTTCATCCCGATCCGAGTATCTGTAAAGCCGGCGATAGTTTTTATCTGGTAACCAGTACTTTCGAGTATTTTCCGGGAGTCCCGGTTTTTCACAGCAAAGACCTTGTCAATTGGGAAAAAATAGGACACTGCTTAACCCGGCCTTCACAAGTAAATTTGGAGAAATGTGGCGTTTCGGGAGGTATTTTTGCGCCCACCATCCGTTATCATGACGGGATTTTTTACATGATCACTACAAATGTAACCGGCGGAGGTAATTTCATTGTGCACACAACAGATCCGGCCGGCGAATGGTCAGACCCCGTCTGGTTGAAGCAGGGGGGGATTGATCCTTCGCTCTATTTCGAGGGTGATAAGTGTTACCTCACAACCAATCCGGCCAACTGTATCTACTTGTGCGAAATTAACCCATTGACGGGGGAACAACTTTCAGAGAGCAAAGCCATTTGGAATGGGACAGGAGGGCGCTACCCGGAAGCCCCGCACATTTACAAAAAGGACGGGTGGTATTATTTGTTGATTTCGGAAGGAGGCACAGAGTATGCGCACAAAGTGACCATTGCACGTAGCAAGCATATCGACGGACCCTATGATTCGAATCCCGCCAATCCCATTTTAACGCACATGAACGCGAATGCCCAATCACATCCCATCCAGGGCACAGGACATGCTGATCTGGTTCAGGCCAACGACGATTCCTGGTGGATGGTGTTCCTCGCTTTTCGGCCACAGTCCGGGTTGCACCACATACTGGGCAGGGAAACCTTTCTGGCTCCCGTGAGATGGGACAAAAATGCGTGGCCGGTTGTTAATGGCGATGGTACGGTCGATCTAAACATGGATGTTCCTACTTTACCGTTGCAGCCGTTTCCCCGGGTATCGTACAGCTCCGATTTCAACGAAGATAAACTGGGGCCTGAATGGAGTTATTTGAGAAACCCCAAAAGCGAAAATTATTCGTTAAGCGCGAGAAAAGGCCACTTGCGTTTAAAGGCAACGCCAGTATCGCTCGACGATCTTGATTCGCCCACTTTTGTCGGACGCAGGCAGGAGCATATCAACTTTACTGCCACTGTTGCCATAGAACTTTTTGATGCCCGAAAAGGAGACGAATCAGGGATCACCGTGTTTATGAATAACACATCGCACTATGACCTGTTTGTAACTCAGGATGAGTCGGGGAAACGCGTTTTGAGCCTGCGTTACCGCCTGGGGACATTGTCCCATACTGCTTATGAGATTTCCGTGCCTGAAGGAAATGTACACCTACAAGTCAGCGGCGATAAAGACTATTATTCATTTGCCTATTCGACTAACGGCAAGGATTTCGAGACTTTGGATAAAGTGGATGTACGCTATATCAGTTCCGAAACGGCAGGTGGATTTACAGGAATATACCTTGGCCTGTTTGCAAGTTCGGGCGAAGAATCTTCCAAAGCCTATGCCGATTTTGACAAATTTGTCTATATGCCAGGAGTTACGGACTGAGTAAAAGCGATGTTTTCAATGTTCAATTTCAATAAGCGTATTATCGACTGAAATTATCGTGTTACCCGCTCAAATCAGAATAGAGTCATTTTTTGTCATGTATTAAAATCAATATATCAAATGAATAGAATTCTCTTATATGTAGTCTCTATCGTGTTTTTATCAACCGGTGTTGGTATTGCGCAGGTCATCCATGTAAAGTCGCCCGACGGGAAGATTGACATGGCTTTGGAAAGCGGAGAGAAAATTTCGTGGTCTGTCAAACATGAAAATACGGAAGTTATTGCTCCTTCCACGATTTCATTGACACTTGGCAGCGGAGAGGTTTTAGGAAATAATGCAAAAATTATCAGTGCTAAAACTTCAAAAGTCAGCAACACTTTTGCCACACCTGTTTATAAAAAGGAAAAGGTGATTGACGAATATAATCAGGTCGTAGTAAAGTTTAAAGGGGGGTTCGGTTTGATTTTAAGGGCCTATAATGATGGGGTGGCCTACCGCTTTTTTACCAGCAAGAAGAGACAGATCATTATTGAATCTGAAGAAGCCAATTTTAACTTTAGCAAGGATTATAAAGCCTTTGTTCCCTACGTGCGCGATCTGAGGGAAAATGATATGTATACATCTGCTTTCGAAGCGATGTATACTGAAATTCCCCTTTCCAAATTTGTAAAAGATTCACTGGCTATTTCCCCGCTCCTTGTTGATCTGGGAAATGGGAAAAAAGCGGTTATCATAGAGGCTGACCTTGAGGATTATCCCGGTATGTTCTTAACAAGCAATAATCAAACACAGCAAGGTTTGAAGGGGGCGTTTGCCCATTATCCGAAGGAAGAACGCCTGGGAGGTTTTAACAATATGAACTACATGGTAGTGAAGCGTGAACCTTATATTGCCAAAACAAGCGGAAACCGCAATTTCCCATGGAGAGCAATAATAATAAGTGAAAGCGATAAAGACCTGTTGAATAATGATATGGTGCAAAAGCTTTCTACCCCTTCACAAATTGCTGATGTAAGCTGGATAAAACCGGGTAAAGTAGCATGGGATTGGTGGAATGACTGGAGTATATCGAAGGTCGATTTTAAAGCAGGAATCAATACGGAAACCTATAAGTATTATATTGATTTTGCCGCCGAAAACCATATTGAGTATGTGGTGCTGGACGAAGGCTGGAGTGAAGAAAACGATATGCTGGAAATTTCACCAGGTATGGACATCGAAGAAATCATCAACTATGCAAATCAGAAAAATGTTGGAATTCTCTTATGGGCCACCTGGTATGCCATAAATCAGGATCTGGCTAATACCTTTTCTCACTATTCAAAATTAGGGGTTAAGGGCTTTAAGATTGATTTTTTAGATCGTGATGATCAGAAAATGGTAAAATCCGTTTATGACATTTCCAAAAAGGCGGCCTCTTATAAACTCCTGATCGATTTCCACGGCATTTATAAACCTACAGGTATTCAGCGAACCTACCCTAATGTGGTCAATTTTGAAGGGGTCAAAGGTTTGGAGAATGTGAAATGGACGCCGAATGATGATATGCCGTATTATGCAACCTGTATTCCCTTCATCAGAATGTTGGCGGGGCCTATGGATTATACTCCGGGAGCAATGCGCAATGCCACAAGATCAGATTTTCGTCCAAGCAATTCCATGCCGATGAGCCAGGGAACCAGGTGTCACCAATTAGGGATGTATATCACTTATGAAGCCCCGTTGCAAATGATGGCAGATAGTCCTACGGCATATATGAAAGAACAAGAGAGCACTACCTTTATTTCCAGGATCCCTACCACTTTTGACGAAACAATTGCCCTGGATGGAAAAGTTGGCGAATATGTTGCTTTGGCCAGGCGAAAGGATGAAAGGTGGTTTGTAGGCGGTTTAACCAATTGGTCGACAAGAGAAATGACGATAGACCTGTCTTTCCTGGGAGAGGGAACCTATTCCGCAGAGATTTTTAAAGATGGGGTTAACGCAGATAAAGATCCCACAGACTATAAACGCGAGATAATTAAGGTAGTAAGTACCGATAAACCAGTAATAAATATGGCTAATGGTGGTGGTTTTGCAATCATAATCAAACCGGAAAAGTAAGGCGTGTTTGCACAGCTGACCTACCTTGCCAATGCTCAGTCCCCGGTATATTACATGATGGGAAAAGGAAGTGTAAAGTTTAAGGATTTCATGTATAAACCATTAAAGTCAACTACCGCGAGGCATGAGGCGGAAACCATAGATTACTTTTCGACGCAAGCCTGCCTGACGGTAGGCAGGCGTCGGAGCATTTATATCTCACTTAGTGAGTAAATAATTATGAGAATTATAATACACGCTGTTTGCATGCTTCTCTGCCATTCACTGGTAGCCCGGGAAAATATGTGTATAACGAAGGCAGCGACCAATATAACTGGCCGGTAATATATCTTGTTTTGAAATCAAAACAATTACAAAACGCAAATAGTCATAATGACAAAATAAAATTAAAAGCTAACTTTGAGACATGCGGTGCTTGCTGATAAGTATAACAACCGCTGAACAATCAATAAAAAATAAAGAGTGGAAGTCGAAGTAATTGTTGAAATTGAAGATTAAGAAATGGGTATAAAAATATATATAATTGATGGTTTTACAACAGGGCTTTTCAAGGGAAATCAAGCTGCTGTTTGCCTGCCTGAAACTGAACTTGATGAAAATACAATGCTCAATATAGCAAAGGAATTTGGGTTTTCGGAAACCGCTTTTGTTATAAAGCAAAATACAGATTCCTTTTCCATTCGCTACTTTTCACCTGCACAAGAAATTCCATTGTGCGGACATGCCACATTAGCTTCATCCAAAGCCTTATTTACGGAGAATGAAAATCTGTCCAAGATCACCTTTTATACCCGTTTGGGCGATGTCTTGGAAATCTTCAGGAAAGAGGAATTAATAGAAATGTATTTTCCACTGCATAACACCGAAAAATCAACAGTAGATGAGGAAATTAAAAAAGCATTGGGTATAAGCAAAATTCTAAATTGCGAGTATAATAAATTTCACAATATGCTTTTAATGGAAATACAAAGCAGCGTAGCACTTCAAAATCTTAAACCCGATTTTTCTGTACTAAGGAATATCAAAACATCCATTAGTGGCGTGCTGGTAACTGCTAAATCAGTGCATAAAAATTATGACTACGAATACCGGTATTTCTTTCCCTGGTCAGGTATTGACGAAGATCCGGTAACAGGTGGGGTCCAAAGTTTTTTAGGCAAGTATTGGGCAAACAAATTGGGTAAAAAAATAATGAGAGCTTACCAAAGTTCAGCTCGTACAGGGAGTATGGAAGTCGAATTGATGAATGATTCTGTAGTGATCAGGAGCAGTGCTGTAGTATTTTCGTCTGGAATATTGCACTTGCCTTAGTTGGCTTCCACAGGATAAATATAAACGAAACAGACAGCTGCTATTGTATACATGTAATGCTGTTTTCGCGGATGAAGTCAAATTTTTTTGCTTAAAAGGAACCTTACGGTAATCGGACGGTTCTCACAAAGAATGTAAAATACACCCATTAATACTATAATAAATAAAACAAAAAAAATTGATCTTAATTTGTGTTCAAACAGGGGCTTTGGCGAATGCCCGGTACCAGACCACAGCTGATAATAATGGAACCGGCGACTATCCCGACCCGAACATATTGCGCGATGGTGACGATTGCTCTCCCTTGCTATATACACCCACAAACCATTCCTATATGGCAGAAGTGGAGATGATCATAGAAGGAGAAGCAAAAGGGGGCTTGGTCATTTTTTATAATGACAGGGCGTATTCCGGTATCCTGGCAAATATTAAAGGCTGGCAAGTCGTGTATTTCTTCGTCTTAAGAATGCCAGCAATACGGTCGATATGTATTATAGTACGGACGGTAACAATTGGATCAAAATCCGGAACTCTTTGGAAATCTCTGGCTTCCATCACAATGCCTTTGGCGGATTTTTAGGAGTTCGTATCGGGCTTTGCGCAATGGGAGAGGGTAGTGTAAAGTTTAAGAATTTCAGTTATAAACCATTAAAGTAAATAAAATGAAAATTATAATACATACAGTTTGTTTTCTGCTCTGTCATTCACTGATAGCGCAGGAAAATTATCCTTCCCCCGTGAAGGAAGATAACGAGCCTGTGACCCCCGGAAAATTTGAGCCCACCTGGCAGTCGCTTGAGCAATACGAAACGCCCGAATGGTTTCGCAATGCCAAATTCGGGATATGGGCACACTGGGGGCCACAGTGCCAACCCGAACAAGGCGATTGGTATGGCAGATCTATGTATGACGAAGGGAGTGATCAATATAACTGGCATGTGGAAAATTATGGGCATCCTTCCCAGGCAGGTTTCAAGGAAGTCATTCACGACTGGAAAGCGGAAAACTGGGACCCGGAAAAACTGGTAGCCCTTTATAAAAAAACCGGCGCCCAGTATTTCTTTGCGATGGCCAACCACCATGATAATATGGATTTATGGGACAGCGAGTACCAGGAGTGGAATTCCATCAGGGTCGGACCAAAGAAGGATATCATAACCGGTTGGGCTGAAGCGGCCAAAAAACAAAACCTCCCTTTTGGGATAAGTGTGCACGCCTCGCATGCCTGGACGTGGTTTGAAACCGCTCAGCGATCGGACAAAAAAGGGGAATTTGCCGGGATACCTTACGATGGAAAACAGACTAAAGCCGACGGTAAAGGGACCTGGTGGGAAGGGCTTGATCCACAGCATCTTTATGCACAAAATCATCCTTTTAGCAAGGGAAGTAAAGACAGCATAACTGCTTTGTGGGGGCAATGGAACTGGGAAAACGGCGCGAGTATCCCGGACCAGGCGTATTGCGAAAATTTTTATAACCGTACCATGGACCTTATCAATAAATATGATCCCGATCTGCTGTATTTTGACGATACCGGTCTTCCGCTGTACCCCGTAAGCGATGCGGGACTGAAAATAGCCGCCCATTATTACAACCGCAACATAGCCAAACACAATGGCAAACTCGAAGCCGTCCTGTTTGGTAAAATACTGACTGAAGACCAGAAAAAATGTATGGTATGGGATGTAGAACGAGGGGCGCCCGACAATATGCAATCTTTACCCTGGCAAACCTGTACCTGTATCGGCGACTGGCATTACAACAGGGCGGTGTATGACGAGGACCGCTATAAATCGGCAGCAAACGTTATCCGTACCTTGATAGATATTGTCAGCAAAAACGGTAACCTGCTGCTAAGCGTACCTGTTCGCGGTGATGGTACCATCGATGAGAAAGAAGTGAAAATACTGGAAGACATTGCCGCATGGATGGATGTGAACCGGGAAAGCATTTTTGATACACGTCCGTGGAGAGTGTTTGGCGAAGGACCCGTGGCTGAAGGAATAAACCCTATGGATGGACCTGGTTTCAACGAAGGCAAAGTCAAATTATCAGAAAAAGATATCCGGTTTAACCAAAAAGGAGATGTCCTGTATGCCACAGTGCTCGGAGCCCCTTCCGGAAACATCAGCATAAAATCATTGGGGGAAAATGCGAAGTCCATGAAAATCAAAAAGATTGAAATGCTGGGAAGTGATGAAAAACTTTCGTGGAAGCAATATCCGGAAGCATTGGTGATCAGGAAACCAAAAACGGCCCCAAATGATATTGCGGTGGTGTTTAAAATAATGAAATAACCTATAATGTAATGAGAAGAATTCAATTAATTCCATCGTTGCTACTCCTTTTCGTGGCGCTTGCATCATGTAACGAAGAACAGCGCGAAAATAATACCAAGATACCTTTCGATTTCGATTGGAGATTTGCCCCGGACAATCACCCGGGAGCGGAGCAGCCTGGTTTTGACGATTCAGCCTGGCGTGTACTGGATGTGCCGCACGATTTCAGCATTGAACATCCTTTTGATTCAACTTATACTACCGGACCAGGTGGTGGCTATACGTACAGCGGTATCGGCTGGTACAGGAAAACGTTCAGGACAGAACCGGATTTTTCAGACAAGAAGGTTTCGGTATTGTTCGATGGCGTGTATCGCAACAGCGAAGTCTGGATCAACGGACAGTACCTGGGCATCCGCCCTTATGGATATTCTTCATTTTATTATGACCTGACACCGCATCTGAATCCCGCGGGTGAGAAAAATGTACTTGCTGTGAAGGTGAATACCAGTGAACAGCCCAACTCGAGATGGTACACCGGTTCGGGCATCTACCGGCATGTCTGGTTGCTTACCAAAAATAAGCTGCACATCGATCAATGGGGAGTCTTTGCCCGCACGGCTGATGCGGATGAAAAAGAGGCAAGTGTAGATGTTTCCATCGAATTGACCAATGAGAACGATGCTGATCAACCTTGTACGGTAATTACCAGGATCATAGATACTACAGGCAAAGAAGCCGGAAAGGCCGGATCGGAAATCGCAGTCAAAGCCGGCCAACCGCTGAAAATCGATCAACGCGTCCGTATCGCTCAACCTTTGTTATGGTCCATTGAACAGCCCAATTTATATCGTTTGCAGGTGGAAGTCAGGTCCGGGAACACCTTGCTGGATAGTTACACCACTCCTTTTGGAGTCAGGACATTCAATTTTAATCCCGACAAAGGCTTCTCCCTTAACGGAAAACACGTAAAACTAAAAGGGGTAAATAACCATCACGATGGCGGGCCATTGGGAGCGGCTGTTTCGGATTACACCCATAAACGGCAGTTGGAAATCTTAAAAGAAATGGGCTGTAATGCCCTTAGGATGAGCCATAATCCTCCCTCACCTGAATTGCTTGCCTATGCCGACAGTTTGGGTTTTGTAGTCATCAATGAACTATTCGACGAATGGATGGATGGGAAGACCCCTGCAGGCTATGCACCGCATTTTGAGGAATGGTATGAAAAGGACGTAGAAAACTGGATCAGGCGCGACCGTAACCATCCTTCTGTCATTGCCTGGAGTATCGGCAACGAGCTCAGGGAACAATACAACAAGGAAAATGCCCTGAAAACCGTCGAAATGCTAACCGAAACTTCGCGTAAGCACGATACCACACGACCTTTGACCCTGGCCTGCAATGAGATCCTTAACTTCAATTCTTTTGGTGTACCGGAATTGCTCGACATTGTAGGATATAACTACCAGGAAGCCTACTACAAGGCAGACCATGAAAAATACCCCGACCGGGTAATCTATGGTTCCGAAACAGTGATCTACCCCTACCACCCCGGTGATTGCTGGCAGCTGCGATCCTATGAGCAATGGCTGGATGGGCAGTTGGAAGATTACGTAGCCGGCGAATTCCTTTGGACAGGTTTCGACTACATAGGCGAAGCGGGTATAGGCGATGTAGGTACCGGGTGTGAATTCTGGAAAACATGGCCTGAATGGCCCTGGAGGGGAGCCAATTGCGGTGTGATCGATATGTGTGGCTTCTCCAAACCCGCCTATTGGTTCAGGAAAGCCCTGTGGAATGACGAACCTATGGTGTATATCTCGGTACAAACCGATGAATCGGCAAGGGACAGGGAACACTGTTCTTTCTGGAGCTGGCCGAAAGTGGAGACCCACTGGAATCACTATAAAAAGGGTGATACGCTGGCCGTTCATGTATATACCAATGTACCTGATGTGGAACTGAAACTGAACGGAAAATCTTTGGGAAGCCGGAAATGGGACCTTAAGAAGGAAGCCTTCCTGTTTTGGGAAGTGCCCTATGAACCGGGTAAGCTGGAAGCCATCGGAAAAACGGAAGAAGGAAAAACCGTTTCCTTTGCCGTTCAGACCGCGGGAGAACCGGCCAGAATAGTGCTTTCCCCGGACCGGAAAACAATAAAGGCAGATAGACAGGATTTAAGCTACGTAACCGTGCAGGTACTGGATGCCAATGATGTGCCGGTTCCTTTTGCCAGTAACATGATTGAGTTTGAAGTGGAAGGTGCGGGCAAACTCACTGCAGTGGGTAACGGGGATCAGCAGAGCCATACCCCGTTAAAAGGAGACAAGATGGAAGCTTACTTGGGGAAATGCCTGGCCATCATACAGTCAACAGACCAAAAGGGTGAAATAACCATCACCGCAAGGAGCGGAACGCTTCCGGTAGCATCGGCTACCCTAAAAGCGGAATAGACACTAACTTAAAAAGCAATACCATGAAAACACATCATTTCCTGCTGATCGGTTTTATTTTCGTTACCACAATTTCCTTTGGACAGTCCGAAGACGAAACAGAAATCAGGCGATTGGAAAAACACTGGACAGAACTGCTTGACCTGGGGGATACCACTTCCCTATCACAAATATGGTCTGAAAACTATGTGGTAAATAACCCCAATGGAAAAATCGTGACCCCAAAAGATATTGTGGCACTGATGAAAAGCGGACATAAATTCCCTGCTGTTGAGCGAATCATTGAGCAAATAACTTTCAATCAGAACATTGCCATAGTAATGGGCAAGGAGTTACAACAGCCGGCAAGCCTGGTCGCCGTTCGGGATAAATGGATACCGAGAAGATTCACCAATGTATGGATAAAGTCTGAAAACGGATGGCAGCTGGCCGCACGGCAGTCTTCAAGACAAATTATGGAATAATTGTCAAAATTGAAATAAAAAAGAAATGAATACATACGAAAAGACGGCTATCAGGAAATGGATATTGATAATTCTATTTACTATTATCTCCGCTGAATTGGTAAGTGCGCAGACCGCAATGGTCAACGTCCAGTCCAGGAACCGGACAAGCCTGAACGGCGAATGGAAAGCCATTATTGACCCGGCCGGAAGCGGCGAATACCTCCAGGTATGGCTGGAGAAAAAACCGCAGAAAAAGACCGATTTTTTTGAATATTCGTTTGAAGGCGCCCCGGTATTGAAAGTGCCGGGAGACTTCAACTCCCAGCTGTGTGAACTCACCTATTACGAAGGAACGGTCTGGTACAAAAAGCAGTTCACCCCTTCCCTTCGGGCAGGGAAAAGGCTGTTTATTCATTTCGGGGCGGTTAATTATCTGGCGGATGTGTACCTCAACGGGGAGAAAATAGGGAGTCACGAAGGCGGTTTTACCCCTTTCCAGTTTGAGATTACCGACAAAGCGAGGGAGGGGGAAAATTCCCTGGTCGTTAAAGTAGACAACCGGCGTTTAGTGAACGGGTTGCCAAGTACAGGATACGACTGGTTCAATTACGGGGGTATCACCCGGGATGTCGACCTGGTGGAAACCGATGGCACCTATGTTGAAGATTATTTCATTCAGTTAAAAAAAGGCAGCCTGGACACCGTTCAGGGGTGGGTTCGGCTAAATGGGCCGGAAGCTGCACAAAAGATTAACATACGGATTCCCGAACTCAACATTGTCTTCGATACAAAAACCGACGGCAAAGGCGTTGCCCATATTGAATTTTCTTCGGATTTTGACCTTTGGTCGCCCGAAAACCCCAAACGTTACAAAGTGATCGTTGAAAGCGAAACGGATACGGTTACAGACCATATCGGGTTCAGGAGTATCGAAGTACAGGGGGACAAAATTCTGCTCAACGGGCAGCCTGTATTCCTGAAAGCGGTGAATATCCATGAAGAAAACCCGTACGAGGGGAACCGGGCGTATTCCACGGAGGATGCCAGACAGCTACTTACCCCTGCAAAAGAACTGGGTTGTAATCTTGTACGGCTGGTCCATTATCCGCACAGTGAGAACATGGTGAAAGAAGCCGAAAAAATGGGCCTGATGGTGTGGAACGAACTCCCGGTATATCAGAACATCCGGTTTTCCGATAGCCTGGTGCCGCAAAAAATGGAAAACATGCTCAACGAAATGGTTCGCCGGGACCGAAACCGCTGTGGGGTCGTGATCTGGGCCCTGTCCAACGAAACCTATCCCGGCACCTCCGGCCGGAATAATGCCCTGGCAGAGCTTACCCGGAAATGCAGGGCAGCCGATCCCACCCGGCTGGTTACACATGTGACAAACACCCAAAATTATGAAAACAACACCTTTGAGGTAAAGGATTCGCTTTACCTGCATTCTGATATTGTTTCGATCAATCAATATATCGGCTGGTATATCCCCTGGCAAGGCCGGCCGGCAGACACCCGGTGGAATATTGCATTCCCTGATAAACCCGTATTCATCTCCGAATTTGGGGGAGAAGCCCTGTACGGGAGCAATAATGGCCCCGCGGATGAAGCCGCTTACTGGACAGAAGGGTACCAGGAAAAAATTTATACCGACCAGGTGGAAATGTTCGGTACGATACCCAACCTGGCCGGTGTATGCCCCTGGCTGCTGTTTGATTACAGGTCACTCGGACGGATGCACCCTGTCTATCAACAAGGCTACAACAGGAAAGGGTTATTATCCGAAAAAGGTGACAAGAAAAAAGCCTGGTATATCATGAAGAAATATTTCAAAAATAAATAACATATACGCTTTTAGCATTCAAACCGAATGACGACTTTAAATAAAAAACAGATATGAAATCAGGAATATTTTATATTATGGTATTATTGTCCATGCAAGTTATTGCACAGCATGAAATACCTGTTTACCTCGATGTTACAAAACCCGTTGAAGAGCGTGTTGAAAGTGCACTTTCGCTGATGACCACCGAAGAGAAAGTAGCGCTATGCCATGCCCAATCCAAATTCAGTTCAAAAGGAGTGGCCAGGCTCGGAATACCGGAGGTCTGGTCTTCTGATGGTCCGCACGGCATACGGGAGGAGGTTTTTTGGGATGAATGGGGCGGCGCACAATGGACCAACGATTCCTGTACCGCATTCCCTGCGCTTACCTGCCTTGCAGCTACATTTAACACAGACCTGTCCCAATTGTACGGGGTATCCATCGGGGAAGAAGCCCGATACCGTAATAAGACCATATTGTTAGGGCCAGGGGTAAATATATACCGGACGCCATTGAATGGAAGGAATTTTGAGTATATGGGAGAAGACCCTTATTTGGCTTCCCGTATGGTAGTACCATACATTCAAGGTGTACAATCCACAGGAGTGGCAGCTTGTGTGAAACATTTTGCCCTGAACAACCAGGAGGTATGGCGAGGGCATATCAATGTCCATGTAAGTGACCGGGCCCTTTATGAGATTTATTTACCTGCTTTTAAGGCTGCTGTTCAGGAAGGCCACGCCTGGTCTGTCATGGGAGCCTATAATCAGTTCAGGGGAGAACATTGCTGTCACAACGATTTGCTTTTGAACAAGATCCTTAAACAAGATTGGGGATTTGACGGATTGGTGATCAGTGACTGGGGAGGAGTCCACAATACCGATCAGGCTGTTAATAATGGGCTTGATATAGAAATGGGGACTTATACCGATGGATTGACAACAAGTGGCCACTTCCCCTATTCGTCCTATTATCTTGCCAACCCTTTCCTGAAAGGGATTAAGGAAGGCAGATATGATACGGATGTACTGGATGATAAGGCACGCCGCATTCTACGTGTGATCTTCAGGACTACAATGAGGGCAGATCGTCCATTTGGAAAGTTTGTTTCACCTGAACACAGTGAAGCGGCAAGAAAAATTGCACAAGAAGGTATAGTTTTGTTGAAGAACAAGGGGCAATTCTTTCCTATACCTGTAGATAAATACAAAAAAATAGCTGTGATCGGGGAAAATGCCTCCCGGAGCCTGGTCATAGGAGGCGGATCGTCTTCATTAAAAGTAGCTTATGAAGTTTCCCCTTTACAAGGGCTTAAAGACAAATACGGAGATGAGCATATAATCTACAGCCCTGGATATGCATCCGGACCTTCACTTTACGGGCGCGAAGAGCCATCAGGTTTGGATGCGGATTCATTGAGAATGGCTGCAGTAGAAGTTGCTAAAAGCGCGGATATTGTACTGTTTATAGGAGGCCTTAATAAAAATCACTATCAGGACTGTGAAGGAGGGGACAGAAAATCTCTGGATCTTCCATTTGAACAGGATAAACTGATTCAGGATGTATTGAAGGTCAACAAAAATACAGCCGTAATATTGCTCAGCGGAAATGCTGTAAGCATGCCCTGGGCAGACAATGTTCCCGCGATAATGCAGGGCTGGTATTTGGGCTCGGAAGCCGGAAACGCGCTAACGGATATTGTTTCCGGTGATGTAAACCCTTCGGGAAAGCTGCCTTTTTCTTTTCCTAAAAAACTGGAAGATAATGGAGCGCATTTTTATGGGGAACTTTCATATCCCGGTGACAGTATCGATCAATTTTATAAGGAAGATATTCTCGTAGGATACCGCTGGTTTGATACCAAAAAGATTAAACCGCTCTTTCCTTTCGGTTACGGATTGAGCTATACCTCCTTCGACTATGCCGATCTTTCTATGGATAAAATTCGATTTAGTGATAAAGAAACCGTAAAAGTATCGTTTACCCTGACTAATTCGGGAAAATCCGACGGAGCCGAAGTACCGCAATTATATGTAGGCAAATCAAAATCGCAGGTGTCACGGGCTGCAAAAGAACTGAAAGCTTTTAAAAAGGTCTACCTCAAAGCCGGTGAAAGTAAAAAGGTGGAACTGGAAGTGCCAATCGGCAACCTGGCATACTATGATGAAAATATAAGCGATTGGGTTGTAGAACCCGGTACTTATGCACTTATGTTGGGCAGCTCATCCGGTGATATAAAAGCTAAGGTGAATTTAAAAGTTGAGTGAGATTTTCGTTATCATGGTTAATGCTTAAAGATATAAGGTAGTCCATAATCTAATAACACCTGAGTTCGACATAAGAGTGATCCTAATCGTCAGGCCGATTTCTACGACGCGGAGTAGTGTATCGAAGCCCTTCTCCGTCCAAATAGTCAGACGAAATGAGATGCAAAGAACGCTATAAACTGGAAATAAAGACAAGGCCTCCGAGAGACCGGGACAATCGGGATTAAAGGGAGGGAAAAACGGCCATTAAAGCAATCCCTTTGACACCGGAAGTAGTTGGTTTAGCGGCTAACCCATTCCCTTTAGCCGCTAAACAGGTTGCTTTTGATGTCATACCCAACTGCTTTGACGGTAAACCGGACTACGTTGACCGCTAACCGGGTTACTTCTGATGTCCTACCCAACTACTTCAGCGGCAAACCGGGTTACGTTGACCGCTAACGGGTTTGCTTATGATGTCATACCCAACTACTTCAGCGGCGAACCGGGTTACGTCAACCGCTAACCGGGTTGCTTCTGATGTCATACCCAACTACTTTGACGGTAAACCGGGTTACGTTAACCGCTAACCGGGTTGCTTCTGATGTCATAACCAACTGCTTTGACGGTAAACCGGGTTACGTCAACCGCTCAAGGGAATGGGTTTACGGTGCCATGAATCCCTTTAACGGTAAAAGGGAAAGGGAATGAATGCGTAAGCAATTGGGTTAGCGGTTAACC